>JAIBCE010000048.1 GCA_019694315.1 Sandaracinaceae bacterium | reverse complement strand
GCCACGAGGGGCAGGAGCGAGCCGACGACCCACAGCATCGCGAGGAGAGCGCGCACACCCGGATCGTACGCGCCTGGCCGAGGTCAATCGAGCGGCACGCGCGTGGCGCGCGGATGCTGGACGGACCCGTCGGCGGGATCGAGCGCGGTGCGGAAGTGGCCCCACTGGTTCGAGCCCCAGCAATAGAGGGCCTCGTCGTCGGTGAGCGCGCACGAGGTGCGCCCACCCACGCGGACCACGCGAACGTTCTCGAGCGGGAGCCCCGACGTGTCGAGGATGGGATCGCGCGGGGCGAACACCCGATCGCTCCCGGCCTGTCCTCGCTCGGAGGCACCCCAGCAGTACACACGCCCGCCGCTCGTGCCGCACACCGTGCTCGCGCCGGGGCCCGACGCGATGCTGTCGAAGCGCAGCGGGCTCGAGATCGCCTCGGCACGTGGGTCGCAGTACGACATGCCGTCGGGGCAGCGCATCGGATAGTCGATGACCTCGCCGCGCCCGAGCGCGCCCTCGACGCCCTGACCCCAGCAGCCGGGCGTGTCGCCGAAGAGCGCACAGTAGAACTGCGAGCCCGCGACGATCGAGCGCGGGCTGCCCGTGAGACCGACGAGCTCCACCGCGTTGGCAGGGCTGCGGACGATCGCGTCCACGCTCGTCTGTTCGCCCACGACGCCCACCTCGTTGAGGCCGACGCAGTGAACACCCGTCGCATCGATCGCACAGGTGCTGATCGTCGTCATGGCCGCGCCGCGCGTGACACCGAGCTCCGTGGCGGCGAGCGCACCGTACTCGAAGGACACGTCGGCGCCGTTGCCGAGCTGTCCGACGGGAAGCGCATAGGCAGCGCCCCAGCACAGCGTGCGATCGGCCAGGATCGCGCACGCATGCCGAGAGCCGAGCGCCACGCCGAGCACGCCCTCGAGGGCGGTGCCGAGGCGATCGGTGACGAGCCCCGCGTACTCCTCGTACGCGTGCGCGACCGGAGGTGTGTAGTCGCGACCGAGCTGACCGTCGGTGCCGATGCCCCAGGAATAGAGCCGCCCGTCGCGGGTGCGCGCCATCGAGCTGCGCTCTCCACACTGGAGCTCGACGATGTCGCGAATCGGTCCCGCACGATCGACGACCGTGCGCGGCGTGAACGTGGCGAAGCAGGTCATTCCGTCGTTCTGCGCCATGCAGTCGATCACGTCGCTCGAGCTCGCGGAGAGCGCCTCGCCGCCACCGAGCTCGCCGCCGTGTCCGACACCCCAGCAGCGCACGGTGCCGAGAGGGCCGTCCACCACACACATGTGATAGATGCCCACGCAGAGATCGGTGATGGCGTGCGTCGGGGGCCCCGCGTCGAGGCCCGTGTCGCTCGACTCGCTCACATCGGAGGCGATCGACGCGTCGACCTCGAGGCCCGCGTCCACGCCCAGCACACGCGGGACGCAGACGCGACCGCCCACGCGCGGGACGCACTCGGAGCTCGGATCGCAGGTGCCCTCGGCGGTGCATCGGACCGCGCAGATCGTGCCCGCGCAGGCCTGCGTGGGATCGGTGCACGGATCGCTCGCGGAGCAGGCCTCGGTGCGCTCGGCACACACGCCATCGTTGCACTCGAGCGTCCCGCCACAGTCGGGGCTCGTCACGCACTCGGCACGACAGCGCCCGTAGAGACAGCGCAAGGCACCACACTCCGCATCGCCCGCGCAGCGGCCCCCGAGCGAGACGCGCGACTCGCAGCCGAGCGCGAGCCCGAACACGCCGGAGAGGCCGCACGACAGCGCGAGAAATGCCCACGAAACAGGGCGAACTCTCATGGAAACTCGACCTCGACGGCGATGGGGTGCGCGTACGCGGGCAGGCCCCCGTCGAGGCCCGAGACCCCACCGTCCCAGAGCTCGGCGTCCGTCACGCCACGACCGAGCTGTCCGAGATCGTTCTCTCCCCAGCAGTAGACGCTGCCGCGCTCCGTGCGCGCGCAGCAGAACGCCGCGCCGCAGCTGACCTCTCGCGCGCTGGAGAACGAATCTCCAGGAGCGATCTCGACGAGCGGTCCGATCATCATCACGTTGCCATTGCCGGGCGGAGGCTCGACACCCGCTTGGCCGTAGTCGGCTCGCCCCCAGCAGAGCACATGGCCCCCGACGCCGATCGCGCACATGGTGTCGCTCATCCCCGTCGAGAGCGCGACGAGATCCTCGGTGCTGGCGAGATGCGAGACCGGGAGCGCCGTCGGGCTGCATCCGGTCACGGGGCCGCCCGGGAAGCACGTGGGAACATCGGTGTTGCCGAGCACGCGATAGTTGTCGCCGCCCCAGCAGTACGCAGCGCCCTCGACGATCGCGCACGCGTGGAAGTCGCCGGCCGCGAGGGACGTCGCGCGACCCGGAAGGCCCTCGATCGGAGCCGGCGAGGGATCGGCCCCGTGGCGCGCCGCGCCGGTGACGCCCGACTCGTTGAAGCCGACACAACGCACCTCGGAGTCGGTCGCGAAGCAGGTGAACGGCGGACCGAGCGCGGCGGTGCGGATTCCCGTGAGCGTCGTGACGTCGCGCGGTGCGCGCGTCGAGTCACCGACGGAGCCGAGCCGGCCGTCGTAGGCCGCGCCCATCCATCCCCAGCACGCCACGGTCTCGTCGGCGAAGCGCGCGCAGGCATGGTGTCGCCCCGCGTACACGTTCACCGCGTCGGGGCGAGCGCCTTCGACCAAGCGCGCGATGCGGCCGTACCCGGAGTAGCCGAGCTCGAATCCCTCGCCCACGCCGCCCCAGCAGTAGATGGCCCCGTCGCGGATCGCGCACGTGAAGCTCTCGCCGCAGGCGATCGCGTCCACGCGATCGAGCGCCGTGACCGCCCCGCCACTTCGCCACTGCACGGGCCGGCTGGGGTGGTCGGCGCAGTCGTAGCCGCCACAGTTCTCGTGCTCGACGCGATCGGCCTCCGAGGTGCCGTCACCGAGCGTGCCGTCCTGGTTGTAGCCCCAGCAGTACACGGCACCGTCACGGATCGCGCAGACGTGGTTGGCGCCCGCGCAGAGCGTGTGACGATCGTCCACGCCCACGCTGGCGTCCACGTCGGGCGCATCGTCATCGGGGCCAGCGTCGTCGGGGCCAGCGTCGAGACGCGGGGCCGCGACGCAGACGTTCGTGGCCTCGAAGGCCTGGCAGAGCGCGCCGTCGCGACACGGGTGCGCGAGATCGCAGCGGTACTCACACAGCGTCCCGGTGCAGACGAAGCCCTCGGGGCAGGCCGTGGCGCACGTGTCCTCGGGCACCGTGCACACACCAGGCTCGCCCACGCAGAGAGCGCCTCCCGCGCAGTCGCCCGCGCTCACACACTCGGCGCGGCAGCGACCGAGCTGGCAGCGCAGCCCCGCCACGCACTGTGCGCTCGACTCGCAGCGCGCCCCGAGCGACACGCGGCTCTCACAGCCCGCGACGCTGAGCACGGCCAAGACCCAGCACCACGCCCACCAAGCACGACCACGAAGCGACTGCACGCGTGGGAGCGTAGCAGGGCGAGGGACAGCGCTACCGAAGCTGAGCATGGGCGACGGAGACGAACTCGCCCTCGCGCATGGAGCCGAGCGCCACGAGCACGCGCAGCGCATCCGTGGTGAGGCTCGTCGCGCCGAGCGCCGCGTGGACGGGTCGATCCTGCACGACGACCTCGGGGCTCGCGTCGAGCGCGCCGAGCGCACACCGGATCTCGATCGTCCGAAGGAGCGCGGCCGACGGATCGACCCCGCGCCACGCGATCCACGAGAGCCCTTCGCGCTCCTCGCAGCGCAGCCCGGACCAGCTTCCGTCGTCGAGGAGCGCCCGCGCGGGCTCGTGGCTCGCGAGGGGCTCGGGGATCGTGACGCGTTCCTCGAGGGTCTCGCGCGGCTCCGGATCGCGCAGCACGAGCGCCACACTGCTCGAGGCGCGCGGCCCGGAGGTCTCCGTGTGCGGCTCGATCGCCGCCGACGAGGACGTCGCGGCCATGGGCGCGAGCGGCTGGGCGAGCGAGGCCTCGGTCGCTCTCGCCGCCGGCGCGAGCGCGTGATCACGGCTCCTCGGCGGAGCCTCGGGGACGAGCTCGGTCGGAGGCTCGCTGCCGCGCACCGTGTCGAGGACACGACCCAGGAAGCGGCGCGCACGCGCGAGCGCGCCGACGTCCGAACGATCTCTCGCGTCGATCATGGCCGGACTGGATCACGGGGGCCCTCGATCGGTCGAATTTTCGGCCGATCGCGGGCTCGCCGCGAAATTGGCGCGGTTCGCGGTGATGCCCGAGAGTCGGCCTCCGCCGCGCGATGTCCGAGCCGAAGCACCCTCGTTCCCTTGCCTCGCTGGCGCTCCGCGCCCTGCTCGCGTGGCTGATCGTCGCGGTCGGCGGCTGCGCGCGCGACGGCCGCTTCGAGCTCCTGTCGATCGACGCGATCGACACCCCGCGGATCGACGCGGGCCGCACGATCGAGCTCACCGGGAGCGGCTTTCCCGTGGGCCGCGAGGTCGAGGTGATGCTCCGCGGGGTGCTGCACGCGCCGCTCGGGGCGCGACGTCACGTCGCCCACACGCTCACAGGTC
The DNA here is from genome assembly GCA_019694315.1 of Sandaracinaceae bacterium. Lineage (GTDB taxonomy): Bacteria > Myxococcota_A > Polyangia > Polyangiales > Sandaracinaceae > JAFLCL01. The sequence goes on along the minus strand of JAIBCE010000048.1, from coordinate 28,283 downwards.
GCACGATCACGCCCGAGCGCCTCGAGCTCACGATCGGCGACGCGGACGCGGATGCGCTCGGCGGTCGAGGCACGTTCGAGGGCTCGATCGAGGTGGTGGTACACGGCGCATCGCTCGACGGCCTCGAGGCCCGCGTGGTGGGCACGCTCGATCACGTCGTGATCGACATCGTGCCGAGCGAGCGCGCGATCCGGGGTGCGACGTCGGCGAGGCGCGCGACCGAAGGGCTCGCGCTCGCGCCGTTGTTGGGCCTCCGCCTCGAGGGCGAGCTCGACGAAGAGGTCGACGGCGAGGTGGCGCTCGACGACGAGGAAGCGCTCGACGACGCGCCGAGCGAGGCACCGCGCACGGCCGAGGGACCGGGCGTGCGCATCGAGCGCCTCGACCCGAGCGGCGCTGCGGCGCGCCTCGACCTCGCGGCGCTGGGCCTCGCGCCCGAGGCGCGCATCGTCGCGATCGACGGAATGAACGTGCTCGACGTCGATGAGCTCCGCGTCGACGCGCGCGCGAGCCGCACGACGCTCACGCTCGCGGGCCCGGACGGGCGCGCGCGTGTGATCGCGATCGATCTCGACGCGGCGCGAGGACGACGCGCCGATCGCGCGACCCGCACCGATCAGCTCGCGCTCGTGGTGGTGATCGCCGCCCTGCTCTTCGGCGCGTGGCCGTGGCCGCGCCGCGACGTGCAGACGGCGATCGCAGCGAGCCCCGACCCCAAGGCGCACACCGCCGTCCTCACCGCGCTCGTGTCCCTCGGTCTCGCGCTCTTCGTCTCGACGCTCGCGTGGGGCTCGGCCATCGGCATTCCCGTCTGGCTCGCCGCAGGCCTCTTCGTGCGCACCAGCGTGGCGCTCGCCACGCGCAGCGCCCCCTCCTCGCGAGCGACGCTCGCCCAGAGCGCCCTCGTGCGTGTTTGGCTCGCGCTCCGCGCCCTCGTCTCGCACGAGCGCTGGCTCACGCTGACGTCGGCGGTCGCGGCGACGGTGGCGATCGGCGTCTTCCTCACCGCGCGCGGCGCCGCGGAGAGCGCGTCGCTGCCCGTCCTGGGCGGCCCGCTCGCGAGCGCGCCGTGGATGCCGATGTCGTGGGCGCTCGTGCGCGCACCGTTCGGTCCCTTCGCGCTCGGCGCGATCCTCGCGGCCGCGAGCGCGACCCCCACGCGCATCGCGCGGCCGAGCACGCGGACCGAGCGCGCGCTCCGCGGCCTCGACGATCTCGGCCTCGCGATCCTCGCGAGCGTCTTCGTTCGCGTGACGATCGGAGACGCCGCCTCCACCGAGCTCGCCACGCGGGCCACGGCCCTCGTCGCGACGAGCCTGCTCTTTCTCGGCCTGCTCCGCGCGCGCTCCGCGACCTTCTCGCGGGCCGGGGCCACCTTCGCTGCCGTCGTCGCGAGCGGCCTGACGATCGCGGTCGCGATCGCCTGGATCGAGCTCGGCCCCTCGGGGACCGACGCCACCGGCGAGCAGGCCGTGGCGGAGGTCGTCCTCGTCGCCGTGGGCCTGCTCGTGGTGCGCGTGGCCTCGCTCCGCGGCGAGCCCGAGGGACGACGGACTGGCGGAATTGCGCCGCCAGGGCTCCGCCAGTCCGCCAGCCAGCACGCGAATTCCCCGACGATCGTGCGCTGATCGACCGGCGCGGGAGGTGCACGGGCCCCCCGCATGCCCCTCCCTCGCACGCTCTGCACCTCTGCCCCCTCGACCCTGCATCCTCGCTGGCTCGCGCTCGTGAGCGCGCTGCTCGCGTGCCTCGCCGCCTCGTCGGGCTGCGCGCACGCGCCCCTCGCGCCGCCGCGTCTCGTGCTCGCCGCTCGCTACACGTCGCGCTCGGGCGGCGCGCACGACACGGTCGCGAGCGCCACGCTCGTCATGCCGCTCGACGCGCGTCCGCCTCGCGATCGCGGGGTCCCGACGCCGGTCGAGCTCACCTCGGTCGACGACGCCGCAGCGCTCAGCGCGCCCTACCGCGACGAGCCTTCGGTCGACGAGCTCGTCGCGCTCGCGCTCGAGAGCTCGCTCTTCGATCCGTCACGCGCCCGCGACGCCCGCGAGCGTGCGCGGCTCTCGGGCCTCTTGCCGCTCGTGCGCGCCGACGTTCGACGCGGAAGCGGCTGGGATCTGCGCACGCAGCAGGGCGGCACCATCGACTCGGCGATCCTCGCGAGCGACGACTCGTGGAGCGTGGTGGGCTCGGTGACGCTGCGCCTGGATCGGCTCCTCTTCGCGCGCGAGGAGGGCAGCCTCCTCGCCGAGGAGCGCCGCCTCGAGGAGGCGCGCATGCACCTCGTGGCCGAGCTCGTGCGCCTCTACTTCGAGCGACGACGACTGCAGCTCGAGCGCGACCGGCGCGGCGCGACCGATCTCGCCACCGAGGCGCGCATCGCCGAGCTCGGCGCGATGCTCGACGTGCTCAGCGCAGGCGGTCTGTCCCAGCGCGGGCGCTGAGTTGGCTCGAGGGAGTTTCGCCCTCCAGCTCACACGAGGACGGTCGTGTCGGTCGCGAGCGCGCGCACGGCCTGCCGCGCGTGCGTCTCGTCCTCGCGGAGCTGGGCCACGAGCGCCTCGACGCCGTCGAATCGTCGCTCGTCGCGCAGGCGCGCCACGAGACCGAGGCGCAGCCGCTGACCGTAGAGATCACGCGAGACGTCGAAGAGGTGCGCCTCGATCGAGCGGCCCGCCGCGAATGTGGGCCGCGTGCCCACGTTGAGCATGCCCGTGAGCAGCGGCTCGCTCGCGCGCGGGCCCTCGAGCACGCGCGCCACGATCGCATACACGCCATCGGGCGGCAGCATCACCTTCACGCCCTCGAGGTTCGCCGTGGGGAAGCCGATCGTGCGACCTCGACGGTGGCCCTCGACGACCACGCCCTCGAGCTCGTGCACCCGACCGAGCAGCTCCCGCGTGCGCGCGAGATCGCCCTCGCGCAGCGCTTCGCGCACGGTCGTCGAGGAGATGCGCGCCACCGCGCCCGAGCCCACCGCGTCGATCACCTCGACGTCGAAGCCGCCCTCCGCGCCGAGCGCGCGCAGCAGGCCGGGCTCGCCCTTGCGTCCCTTGCCGAAGCGATAGTCGGCGCCCACGAGCACCGCGCACGCACCGAGGCGGGCCACGAGCTCCTGCGACACGAAGTCCTCGGCCGACAGCTCCGCGTACGCGCGATCGAAGCGCGCCACGACCACGTCGTCGGCGCCGGCGCGCACGAGCAGCTCCGCGCGCCGCTCGATCGTCGTGAGCGGCGTCGGCGCGCGCTCGGGCGCGATCAGCGCGAGGGGATGCGGATCGAAGGTGAGCGCGACGACGCGCGCGCCCCGTGCGGCGGCGAGCTCACGTGCGCGCGCGAGCAGCGCGACGTGGCCGCGGTGGACGCCGTCGTGGTTGCCGGGGACGACGACCGAGGGAGTGGGAGTCGAGGAGCCCATGAGGAGCGCGAGGGGGCGGAGTATGCGCGATGGTGACGTGGAGTGGCCGTCCGGAGACCGGATCCTGGCCGAACCATGACGTGCAGGAAATGTCCGGCCATGTACATCCGCTGTACATGGCGGCCGGAGCATGCAGTGCGTGGCGGCGGGGCGCGAGGGCCTCCGGGCTCGCGCGAACCGCGTGGAGGGCCCTCGGCCGGGGCGCATCGGGGTGGGTCGCGCGGGTCGAGCGGGTCGTCGCCGAGAACGCGCGTGGCTGGCACGACGGGTGCGATGATGCGCGGGCGGACGGCCGCTGTCTCCGACCCATCCGGCGTGAGTCTGCTCGGCGCGTCGCAGCGCGAAAGGGGTTCCGTGGAGGACTTCTTCTACATGAGTCTCGGCTTCGCGGTCTGCGCGTCGCCGTTCGTCTTCATCGCCTTCCTCATCACGAGCCTCCGCAAAGGTGAGGACAAGGAGGCGCGCACGCGCCTCGACACGGTGGAGTCGCAGCTCGAGTGGGTGCGCACCGAGGGCGCCAAGCTCGGCAAGCGCATCGTGTGGCTCGAGAAGCGCGAGGCCGAGCTCACGCGGGCGCTCGAGGACGCGCGCGCCCAGGGCTTCGCTGCGGCACGGCCGCCCGAGGGTGTGACGACGGCTCACGCCGCGGTGCAGCAAGGCGAGGCGACGAGCGTCGCGGCGACCCAGGCGCCGCAGGAAGGGCTCGTCCGCGACGCGAGCGCGATGGCCGCGAGCGAGCCCGCGGGCGCGCCCGCCGACGCTGCGAGCAGCGAGCCCGCCGCGATCGACACGCGCACCGACGCGACGGCGATCGCCGCGCGCGCGGCGGAGGTCGCACCGACGTACGAGACGACGACGGCGATCGAGGCGGGTGCTGCGACCGCACCTGAGACGAGCGCCGTGACGAGCACCGTGACGAGCGCCGCGACGAGCGCCGCTGCGGCCACCACGCCTGCGGCAGCCGCGCTCGGATCCACCGAGCCCCCTGCGCTGCCTCCACCGCCTCCGGCCGCGGGCGGCTCGAGCCCTCCGCCCGCGACCGACGAGGGCTGGGAGCGCTGGATCGGCGTCCGCGGCGCCGCGGCCCTCGGCGCGAGCGTGCTCGTGATCGCGGCGCTCTACTTCTTCCAGTACTCCATCGAGCACGGCTGGATCGGCCCCTTCGCGCGCGTGCTGATCGGCGTGACCGCAGGCCTCGCGTGCGTCGTGGGCTCGGAGCCGCTGCGCCGTCGCTACGACGGAGCCACCGCGGGCGGCGCGCCCATCGCGGCCACGCTCGCGAACTGGCTCGCCGGCGCGGGCATCGCGATCCTCTACGCGTCGTCGTGGGCCGCGAGCGGCCTCTATCACCTCGTGCCCACGCTCGTGTCGGGCATCTTCATGGTGGCGGTGACGGGCGCGTGCGCGGTGCTCGCGGTGTACCGCGACTCGCTCGCCATCGCGGTGCTCGGCCTCTTCGGCGGCTTCCTCACGCCGATCGCGCTCTCGACCGGCGAGGACAGGCCGATCTCGCTCTTCACCTACCTCTTCCTGCTCGACGGCGCGCTGCTCTACCTCGCGCAGCGCAAGCGCTGGCCCTCGCTCGCCGCGCTCGCCCTCGCGTTCACCGCGCTCTATCAGCTCGCGTGGATCTTCGGCCGCATGACCGAGGCCACGACGCTCATCGGCCTCGTGATCACGCTCGCGTTCGCAGCGCTCTTCGCGGGGGTCACGATGCTCGCCCCCGCCGACGACGAGGGCGAAGAAGGCGAGGCCGCGTCGCGCACGAACCTCCTCGTGCGCGTGGCGGCGGTGCTCCTGCCGTTCCTCCTCGCGTTCGCGTTCGCGGCCCAGCGCGGCAGCGCGGTGGGCTTCGGCACCACCCTCTTCCTCGTCTGTGTGCTCTCGCTCGGCGCGGTGCTCGTGGGTGTGCGCGATCGGCTGGGCTGGCTCGCCCCGGCAGCGGCCTCGGCCTCGAGCGCGCTCCTCCTCGTGTTCCTCGTGCGCCAGCACGCGAGCGAGTCGATCGTGTGGCAGGGCACGACGCTCGCGATCGTCCCGACGCTGCTCTTCCTCGTCGGCGACGAGCTCGCGCACCGCGGTGTGCGCGTGGGACGCTTCGATCTCTCGGAGGCGAGCGGCCTGACGCTCGCGACGCTCCTCGCCTCCGGCAGCGCGAGCGTGCTCGTGGCCGCGTTCGGGCTCGATCACGTCACGGGCTACCTCGCGTGGAGCGCGACCCTCGCCCTGCACTCGCTCGTGATCAGCCGCGTCGCGATGCGCGCGAGCTGGCCGCTCGTCCTCGTGGTCTCGGCCCTCTTCCACGGCGGCACGTGGGCCCTCTGGTCGCTCGTGTGGGCGGATCGCCTCGAGCCCGTTCGCCTCGCCGTGGTGCCCTTGCTCGGTGTCCTTCACCTCGCGCTCTACCAGTTCCTCGCCACGCGAGAGCACGCACGCGAGGACGAGCTCTTGGGCGACGAGCACACCGTCCTCGTCTCGCGCCGCACGCTGCACGAGGCGGCGGCGGCGCTCGGCGCCGCGCTGCTCCTCTTCACGCTGCCGGTCGCCGATGCCCTGCGCGACATCCACTTCCCGCTTCACGCGGCGCTCACCCTCGTGCTCGGCCTCTTCGTGCTCCTGCCCGCGATGCGGAGCGCCACGCGCGAGTCCCCACACCTCGGCCTGCTCGCGCTCGTGTCGGTGGTGCTCGTCGGGCTCGTGCAGCTCGCCGTCGAGCACTCCACGGCGCCGCTCCTGCACCTCGAGACGACGCGCGCGATGCGCTTCGCCGCGAGCGTGATCGGCCTCCTCGTGTTCACGATCGTGCCCACGCTCTCGCGACGCCTCGCGAGCACGCGCTGGCCGTGGCGCGCGGCAGCGATCGCCCCGATGCTCTGGTTTCCGGCCCTGCACCACGCGTGGAGCTGGGCCTTCGGCACCGCGTGGATCGGCGCGCTGCCCGTGATGCTCGCGCTCCTCACGCTGTCGCTGGTGTTCTTCGCGCGCACGCGCAACGACGATGATCCTGGCGTGCGCACGAGCGCGCTCGTGTGGCTCTCGGGCGCGACCATGCTCTTCGTCACCGTCGCCATCCCGCTCCAGCTCGATCGCGAGTGGATCACGATCGGCTGGGCCCTCGAGGCCACGGCGCTCCTGGCCCTCTACCAGCGCCTCGATCACCCGGGCCTCAAGTGGGTCGCGATGCTGCTCTTCGCGTCCGTGGGCTCGCGGCTGCTCCTCAACCCGTACGTGCTCGGCTACTACGAGCGGAGCCCGATCCGCGTCTTCAACTGGCTCTCGTACACGTACCTCGTGCCCGCTGCGTGCCTCGTCGTGGGCGGCATGCTGCTCTCGAAGCTGGAGGCCGAGCGTCTGCGCGGCTGGGAGCGCGCGTTCTTGCCCGAGCGCCTCACCAAGCCCTTCACGGGCTTCGCCTACGCCCTCGCGCTCGTGATCGGGTTCGCGTGGCTCAACCTCACGATCTTCGACTGGTACGCGACGGGTCCGGCGCTCAGCATCCCCACGGATCGTCTGCCCGCGCGTGATCTCACCATCTCCATCTCGTGGGCGCTCTACGGCCTCTTCGTGCTGGCGCTCGGCATGTGGCGCGAGAGCACCGCGATGCGCATCACGAGCCTCCTCCTCATCCTGCTCACCGCGGGCAAGGTCTTCCTCTACGACCTCTCGAACCTCCGCGACCTCTATCGCGTCGCCGCCCTCGTCGGCCTCGCGTTCTCGCTCATCACCATCTCGCTCGCCTACCAACGCTTCGTCTTCCGCGCGGCCAAGAAGGCCGATCTCAAGATCGATCCCAGCCAGCCGCCCAAGGAGCGCGCATGAGTCGTCTCGCCCTCGTCCTCGCCGTCGTCGTCCTCGCGCTCGCGCCCACGAGCGCCGGGGCCCAGGCGCCGCGCAGCCTCTCGCTCTTCCCGCACCAGGCGAGCATCACCGAGCCTCCGAACACCTACGGGCTCGTGCGCCTGCCGCTCGGGCCCGACGTGCTCTCGGCCGCGCGCCCGAACCTCGGCGACGTGCGCGTGCACGACGCCTACGGCGAGGAGGTGCCGTACGCGATCGATCGCGGCGACACGCCCTACCCCACGTCGTCGCGGAGCGAGAGCCACGTGGTGGTGCCCTTCGACGCGGGGGAGCACACGCAGACCGACCACGGCGTCGTCACCTCGACCGAGACCTATCGCCTGCGGCCGCCGAGCTCGCCGTCGTACGGCGGGACGTGGGAGCTCTTGGTCCAGCCCGAGGGTGGCGAGCTCGTGAGGCAGGTGGTGGTGCGCGCCGAGCCTCCGTTCGGAGAGCCCCGCGAGGTCACGCGCACGTCCATCTTCCGCTTCGCGCGCTACGGCAACGAGCGCCTCGCGATCCCGCTGCCCAGCGTGAACGACGAGCCGCTCGTCGTGGAATTCAGCGGCCAGGGCGCGCCGATCCATCCGCGCTTCGAGCTCCGCGAGATCGATCGCTCCATCGTGCGGCCGCCCACGGCCACGGTGCCGCTCACGATCCGCGAGAGCCACCGCGACGGCACGCGCACGATCGTCGTGCTCGAGCGACCGGCGGGCTTCCGCACCGTCTCGCTCACGTTCGAGACGACCACGCCGAGCTTCGTGCGCAACGTGGAGGTGCGCTCGAGCGCCTCGCCGAGCGGGGTCGACCGCGTGCTCCTCGGCACGGGCGGCCTCGTGCGCGTGGCCGGCGTGGAGATCCCCGAGCTGCTCGTCGTGTCGATCGGCGACGGCGGCGGAGACCTCCTCGAGGTCGCGATCGAGGACGGCGACAGCCCGAGCCTCGAGGGACTCGCCGTGACCGCGCAGATCCGCGTGCCCGCGCTGCTGTTCGACAGCGGTCGCGCGCAGACGCTGCGCTGGGGCGGCCTCCGCGCGCGCGCGCCTCACTACGATCTCATGACGACCGACGTCGCGAGCCTCGTGCGCGATCGGCCGCTCTACGAGGCGCACCTCGGCCCCGTCGGCGACAACCCCGAGTACGACGACACGCCCGCGCTCTCCTTCGCGATGCGCGCCGGCCAGCCCGTGGAGCTCGCACGCGAGACACACCGCGCCTCGCTCGCGGTGCGCGCCTCGCACGACGGCCTCTCGACGTTCGCGGTGCCCCCCGCGCTCTGGGCCCAGGCGCGCGAGGATCTGGGCGATCTCCGCGTGGTCGACGCCGAGGCCCGCCAGTGGCCGTACGTCTTCGTCCCGAACGCGAGCCCCGACGAGCTCGAGGTCACGGTGGCCGCTGGCGTCCCCGACGCCGACGATCCGCATCACAGCCTCCACGAGCTCGCGCTGCCCGTGAGCGCGATGAGCCCGACGGTCGTGCGGGTGGAGCTTCCGCCGCAGCTCGTCGCGCGCACGGTGACCGCGCGAGGACGAGATCTCCGCGGCGAAGAGGTGGAGCTCGGCGTGAGCAATTTCCTCAGCAACGAGGATGCGCCCGCGCGCCTCGAGCTCTCGCTCTTCGGAGAGCGCGTGACCGCGCTCTGGCTCGACGTCGACAACGGCGACGAGGCGCCCCTGCCCATCACCACCGCCACCGTCGTGCAGCCGGCGCACGTGGGGCAGCTCGTCGCGCCCGAGGGCTCGTACTGGCTCGTCGTCGGCGACGTCGACGCGACCGCGCCCGTCTACGATCTCGAGCAGGCGGCGGCCCTGCTCCTCGTGCTCGAGGCCGAGGCGGCGACCGTCGGCCCCGTCGAGGCGAACCCCGCCTTCCACGAGCCCACGTTCTTCGAGCGCTCCGGCTGGGAGACGATCGTGCTGAGCGTCGTGCTCGGCCTCGTCGTGCTCGTGCTCTTCGGGCTCACCCTGCGCATCGCACGGAGCGAGAGCGGGCCGGCCCCGACGCCCGCTGACGCCAAGCCCGCAGAGGGCACCGCCAAGCCTTCCGACGGCGCCGCGAAGCCCTCCGACGACGCCGCGAAGCCTTCCGACGACGCCGCGAAGCCTTCCGACGAGCCCGCGAAGCCTTCCGACGAGCCCGCGAAGCCTTCCGACGAGCCCGCGAAGCCTTCCGACGAGCCCGCGAAGCCTTCCGACGAGCCCGCGAAGCCTTCCGACGAGGCCTAGAGCACCGATCCGTTTGATTCCCCCAGGAATCAAATGGATTCGGGGCTCTTGGGGGAGTGGGGCCCCGACGAATTCACTTCGGCGGGGCGAGGGGACACGCGTCCCCTCGGAAAACACAGACTAGAGCAGCGATTCGAATGAATCGGTGCTCTAGCCCGAGCACTCGCAGCCGGGCAGCGTCGTGTCGCAGTCGACGAAGCCCGGATCGCACACGAGCCCGCAGGTGCCGAGCGTGCAGGTGGGGTTCGCGTTCGGCGCGCCCTCGCACGGGTGATCGCAGCGGCCGCAGTGGAGGAGGGAGCGGTCGGTGTCCTCCTCGCAGCCGTTGCCGCGATCGCCGTCGCAATTGCCGAAGCCGGGCCGACACACCGCGTTCACGCAGCGCGACGACGAGCAGAACGGGATCGAGCCCGCGAGCGCCTCGCACGGATGATCGCAGCGGCCGCAGTGATCGGGATCGGCCTCGAGGTCCACGCACACTCCGTCGCAGAGGCTCGTGAGCGGCGGGCACGCATCGGGGAACGCCGGCGCGTCGTCGGACCGCGCATCGAGCCCCGCGTCTTCGGGAGCTGCGTCGAGGCCCGCGTCGGAGACGGCGGCGTCGTCGCGCGACGCGTCGGGCGCGCCTGCCTCCGCGGGTGCGGCATCGAGACTGCCATCGCGCGCGGGCTCGTCCGGCGGACATCCACCGAGCGCGAGCAGCGAGGCGTAGAGGAGCGCGCGAGAGGCCGCAGACACACCCTCAGCCTGGGCGAAGAAGGGGCCGGACGCTACGCTCGGGATCGTGCGTCGTGCACGCCCGCTCGTGCTCCTCTGGTCCGTCGCGCTCGGCGCGTGCGGCGGCCCGGCCCCGCCCGACGACGCTGGCCTCGACACGCGAGACGACGACGACGCGGCGGTGGACGACGACGCGTGGGCCGAGCGCGACGCGGCCCGCGATGCGGCTCCCGACGCGGGCCTCGACGCGCCGCCCGATGCGTACCTCGCGCCCTCCGAGCCCTGGCTCGAGGACGTGACGCTCGCGTGGGGCATCGATCACGTGCGTGACTCCGTCGAGGGCTACGAGACGCTGACCGATCGCATGGGCGGTGGCGTGTGCCCGATCGACGCCGACGGAGCCGCGCCGCTCGATCTCGTCTTCGCGATGCGCCCCACGGCCACCTCGCACACGCGCCTCTACGTGGCGCACCAGCCCGGCGGCCCGGGCACGGCGGTGCACTACACGGACGAGACCGCGGCGCGCGGCCTCGACGACGCGGGCGACGTCTTCTCGTGCCTCGCCTTCGACGCAGACGGCGACGGTGACGAGGACCTCGCGCTCGCCGGGCCGGGCACGGTGCGCCTCTATCGGCACGACGACGCGCTGTTCACCGACGTGAGCGAGAGCCTCGGCCTCACGCTCGACCCGCGCGACGTGTACACGAGCGCCTCCGCAGGCGACGTCGATCACGACGGCGACGTGGATCTCTACGTGGGCGGCTTCATGCGCTTCGACACGTCGCGCTTCGCGCCCGGCGAGCGCTGCGTCGCCATCCCCTGCGTGAGCTCGCTCTACGAGTTCGACGGCATCGGCGACCTGCTCCTCCTGCGCGAGGCCGATGGCGGCTACCGCGAGGCCGGCGCCGCGCTCGCGCCCGATCTGGGCCGCGACGAGATGACGTTCGTGACGGGCATCCTCCGCATGACCGGGCGCGGGCCCGTGGATCTGTGGGTCGGCAACGATCTCGGGGCGCGCTACCGCGACCGCGTCCTGCGCTGGGACGAGGACCTGGGCGGCTACCACGACGTGGGCATCGACGTGGGCCTCGCGACCAACGCGCACGGCTACGGCGTGGACACGATGGGCTGGTCGCAGGGCGATCTCGACGGCGACGGAGAGCTCGACTTCGTGGCGTCGAGCTGGCCCGGCGACACGACCGCCGCCTACTTCTGCGCGCCGCTCGCCGAGGGCGGAGAGCTCTGCGAGGAGCGCGGCCGCGCGATCGGCCTCGCGCTCGGCGTGGGCCGGTTTCGCTGGGGGCTGGGCCTGGGCGATCTCGACCTCGACGGAGACCTCGATCTCGTCGAGGCCACCGGGCACCTCTATTCGCAGGCCGATTTGCGCATGAGCGCCGACGAGCTGCAGGCCCCCACGCTCTACGAGAACGTCGGCGCGGGCATGCTCGCGCTCCGCGCGTTCCCGGAGGGCGACGCGCTCGCGGTGCGGAGCTCACAGCGAGGTCTCGCGCTCGTGGACCTCGACGACGACGGTCGCCTCGACGTGGTGATGGCGCCCTCGCGGGGCGCGCCGCGCGTGCTCCACAACGTGCGCGAGACCGCGGGCCACTTCCTGCGCCTCGCGCTCCGCGGACAGGCCGCGGGCGCTCGCGTCGAGATCACGTGGGCCGGTGGACGCGCGGTGCGCGCGCACCCGATCGGCGAGGGCTTCATGGGCAACTTCGATCCGCGCGTGCACGTGGGCCTGCCCGCCGGGGTCAGCCACGTCGACGTGGACGTGAGCTGGCCCTCGGGCCGCACGAGCCACGAGGCGGGCGTCGCCGTGGATCGCGAGCTGACGATCGTCGAGCCCTGAGCGGCCACGAGGGTCCCAGGACGACCTCCCGGCTCGCGGACGACGCGCCGACGACCAACCCGCTGCGGAGGCCAGTGGTACCATCGGCCGCGTGCTTCGCTCCGGCCGCTTCGCGCTCACCTCGCTCCTCGCCCTCGGTGCCTGTCAGGGCGAATCCGTCGCGGTGGATGGCGGGCCAGACGCGCCCTCGGAGGATGCACCCTCGAGCGACACGGGGATGGACGCGGCCGAGCGGCACGACGGCGTCGGCGCCAGCGAGGACGCGGGCTTCGACAGCAGCGTGGACGTCTCGATCGACGCACCGCCGCTGGCCGAGCCCTGGCTCGTCGAGGTGACGACCGAGTGGGGGATCGACCACGTCCGGGACTCGGTCGACGACTACCAGACGCTGACCGATCGCGTGGGCGGGGGCGTCTGCCCGATCGATGCCGACGGCATCGCGCCGATCGACCTGGTCTTCGCGATGCGGCCGACGGCGGCGTCGCACACGCGACTCTACGTGGCGAGCCAGCCCGGCGGTCCTGGCACCGACGTGCACTACGCCGATGAGACCGAGGCGCGTGGCCTGGGCGCGGCCGGAGACGTGTTCGCGTGCCTCGCCTTCGACGCCGACGCCGACGGTGACGAGGACCTCGCGCTCTCGGGGCCGCACACCGTGCAGCTCTTCCTGCGCGAGGGCGCGAGCTTCGTCGACGCGAGCGCGAGCCTGGGCCTCTCGCTCGACCCCTCCGACGTCTACGCCAGCATCTCGGCCGGTGACGTGGATCACGACGGGGACGTCGATCTCCACGTGGGCGGCTTCATCCACTTCGACACGTCGCGCTACATCCCGGGCCAGCGGTGCGGCGTGATCCCCTGCGTGAGCTCGCTCTACGAGTTCGAGGGGATCGCGAACCTGCTGCTCCTGCGCGACGCGGATGGAACCTACCGCGAGGTGGCGGCCACGCTCGCCCCGGATCTTGCGCGCGCCGAGATGACGTTCGTGACGGGCATCCTGCGCATGACGGGCCGTGGGCCCGTGGATCTGTGGGTCGGAAACGACCTCGGCGGGACCTACCGCGATCGCGTCCTGCGCTGGGACGAAGCGAGCGCGGCCTACGGTGACGTGGGCTTCGAGCTGGGCCTCGCGACCAATGGGCGCGGCTACGGCGTGGACACGATGGGCTGGTCGCAGGGGGATCTCGACGGAAACGGCGAGCTCGACTTCGTGGCGACCAGCTGGCCCGGGGACACGACGGCGGTGTACTTCTGCGGGCCCTTGCCCGAGGGCGGCGAGCTCTGCGAGGACCGCGGCCGGACGGTCGGCCTCGAGCGGGGTGTAGGCCGGTTCCGCTGGGGTGTCGGCCTGGGTGATCTCGATCTCGATGGCGACCTCGATCTCGTCGAGGCGACCGGGCACCTCTACTCGCAGGCCGATCTGCGCGCGAGCGGTGTGGAGCTACAGGCGGCGTCGCTGTACGAGAACCTGGGCCACGGGGTGCTCTTCCTCCAGACCTTCCCCGAGGGAGACGCGCTCGACCTTCGGAGCACGCAGCGGGGCCTCTCGCTCGTGGACCTCGACGACGACGGAAGGCTGGACGTGGTCATGGCTTCCGCGCATGGCGCGCCGCGCGTGCTCCGCAACGTGCGTCCGACCTCGGGGCACTACCTCCGCCTCGTGCTCGCAGGACAGGGCGCAGGCGCACGCGTCGAGGTCCGCTGGGACGCAGGGCGCCTCGTGCGTGCGCACCCGATCGGCGAGGGCTTCATGGGCAACTTCGATCCGCGCGTGCACGTGGGCCTGCCCGCCGAGGTCAGCCACGTCGACGTGGACGTGAGCTGGCCCTCGGGCCGCACGAGCCACGAGGCGGGCGTCGCCGTGGATCGTGAGCTCACGATCACCGAGCCCTGATCGACTGCTTCCGAGCCTCTTCGCGCTGGGCGAAGATTCGGAAGCTCGGGCTGCGGGCTTCACCCTCGCTGGGCCCGGCGCCCGCGAGCTCGTCGTCGACGCCGACCATGAAGAGCCTCTCGACGACGAACAAGAACCGCCGCACCCGCACGCTGCTCGCCGACGCCGACGGGCTCTCGACCGTCGAGTACGTGATCATCCTCTGCCTCATCGCCGTCGTGTGCTTCGGTGTGTGGCGGCAGTTCGGCAACATGATCAAGGACAAGGTCGACGGCGCCACGCAGACGATGGACGCCGCGATGCCCACGTCGTGACGAGGCCGACGAGCCACCCGTGCGCATGGCGACAGGGTGGCTCGTCGCCATCACTCGCAGCCGACCCGCACCATCTCGAGGCGCGAATCGCCGCCACGGATGCTCACGAAGAACGCGGCGCCGTCGCGGCTCGACAGCCGCGCGCTGCGCACGACGCCGAGGTCGTCTGCCGTGAGCGTCGGGGACTCCATCGTGATGGCGCCGTCGGGCGTCACGAAGAGCATCTGCAGCTCGGTCGAGGGCGCGCGGCGAGGCAGCGCGAGGTCGAGCCCGGCCTCGTGCGCGACGAAGCCGGGCACGCCCGTGTCCAGCGCGCTCACCGAGAGCGGCAGCTCCTCGGGCCGGAAGTCCGCCTCGCCCACCATCGATCGGTCGAACGAGATCACCCGGATGTCGGTGCCAGCGCGGATCACGTGCACGCGCCCTCCCGGCGCCTCCGCCGCGAGGAAAGGCGCAGCGCCGGTCCCGTCGATGGTGCTCGTCGCGACAATCTCGAAGGTGTCGCGGCGGAGCTCGATCAGCCTCAGCTCCGCACCCGAGACGCCCAGAAGGAGCGGCCCGTCGGGGCCGGGCAGGAGGCCGATCGACGTCGCCGAGATCCCCACCTCGCCGCTCCCGGCCAGGCTGAGCGAGGCATCGAAGGCCTGCACGAACGGCGCGGGGCTCGACAGCACGGCGACGCTCAGGTCCGGGCCCCACGCGAACCCCGCGGTGCTCGGGGTCATCGGATCACTGACGCGCTGGGGCGCCCCGAGCGTCATCGGATCCGTCGTCGTGCCCGCAGTGACGACGAGGAGACCCGGCGGATCTCCGCTCTGGAAGGCGAAGATGGCCGCGCTCTCGTCGCGTGCGAGCACGCGCAAGAGGCTGTCGGAGGCCTGATCCGACACGAGCGTCGGGGCACCGAGCGGAGCGCCGAGCCGATCGTAGCGACGGGCATACACGCCGCCTTCGCCGTTCCAGATCACGACGTAGGCGTCGCCGACGCGGGCCGCGTCGATCCAGCCACTCTCGGCCGTCTCTTCGAGGACGAACGGCGTACCGAGCACCTGCTGGAGGCCCTCGTCGGTCGCGCCGTCGCAGTCGTCGTCGAGGCCGTTACACACCTCCGTCGCACCGGGGCGACGTGTGGCGTCCCCGTCATCGCAGTCGTCCCTGTTCAGCACCGACCCGGGCCCAGGACACCTCAGCACAGGCTCGCCATCACCGTATCCGTCGTCGTCGTGATCCTCGTAGCGCGCGTTGAGCGTGCACGCGTCGGGAGCACGGGGCGCGTCGGCGCCCGCGTCCACCGCGACACAGCGCTCCCCGATGGCCATCGACCCCGCTGGGCACGAGGCGTCCGGACAGCCCAGCGTCATCGCCGCGGCCGCGATCACGGCACCTCCGCTCGCGCTCCACCTCGCACATTCGCGCGCTTTCATCGCTCCCTCTCCCAGCGCGGGCGAAGCCCGCAGCCCAAACTTCCGAATCCTCGCGCCGCGCGAAGATTCTCGGAAGTAGTCGTTCAGCTCGGGCTCGTGCCCTGTGCGTTGCGGATCGCGTTGAGGATCTTGGCGACGTGCTCGAGCACCAGCTCGCCGCGCGCGAGCACGTCGAGGGTCTCGAGCACCTGCCGACGCAGCACCGGGACGCGTCGGAAGTAGCGATCGGCCAGGCGATCCGCGAGCACGCCGGGACCTCCATCGAAGCGCAGCCCCTCGCCGCCGCCGAGCTCGCGCTCGATCTCGAGCAGCTCGCGCGCGCAGGCGCGGAGCGACACCGCGGTGGCCTCGAGCGCCGCGCTCTCGTGCACCACGTCCTCGAGCAGCTCGACGCTCGCGAGGCGATACGGGCGCGCGCCGCGATCGGCCTCGGTGAGGCGCACGCGGGCGCGCACCGACAGCAGCACGTCGATCGTGCCGTCGCGGCGCGCCTCCGACGCGATCACGCGACCCACGCTCCCGATCGCGTAGAGCGCGCAGTCGTCCTCGCGCGGATCGGCGCCGGCCGCGACCTCGGCGAGCACCAGCTCGCGCACACGCTCGGGTGCGTCGTCGTCACCCACCAGCTCGCGGGCCATCGCACGGTAGCGCGGCTCGAAGAAGTGGAACGCGACCTCGGTGCCGGGCAGCGCCACGAGGCCAGGCAGCGGGAAGACGGGCAGCGTCGGTACGCGCGAGGAGGGACTCTCGCTCACGGCGCACCGCCCGAGTGTCGCGCGCGCGCCGCGGCGATGAGCTCGCGATAGCGGAGCGCGCTCGGCTTGGGCGTGCGGACACCGCTCGCACGATCCACCGCGACGAGGCCGAACGGCGCCTGCCAGCCCTCGGCCCACTCGAAATTGTCGAGGAGAGACCAGTGGAAGTAGCCCCGCACCAGCGCGCCGCGCGCGATCGCCTCGCCCACCGCGGAGACGTGACGCTCGAGCTCGAGCACGCGGACCCGATCGGTCGGATCCATCACGCCGTTCTCCGTGACGTAGAGCGGCGTCCCCGGGCTCGCGGCCGCGAAGCGCAGGAGCTGATCCCGTAGCCCGTCCGCGTGGAGCTCGCCCCAGTCGGTGCTGCCTTCGGCGTGGCCCATCCGCACGTTGTGCGTGGTCTCGTGCGCGCCGAAGAGCGTGCCCGCCGCGCCGAGATCGAAGCGCACGCGGTAGCGGCCGTAGTAGTTGAGCCCGAGCCAGCGGAAGCTGCCGCGGAGGCCCGGGATGTGCGGCAGGACCTCGCCACGCAGGGGGCCCACGACACCGCGCATGCGCGCGGCTCGCGTCGTCAGCGCGTCGAGGACGAGCGCGTTGAAGAAGCGATCCTGGAGGTGCGCGGCGAGCTGATCACGGCGTCGATCGCTCGCAGGCTCGAAGCGCGGCGCGTTGAGCACGATGCCCGCCTCGGTGTCGGGCCTCGCATCGCGGAGGGCCGCATAGCCGGCGGCGTGTGCGCGCAGGAGCTGCGCGAGCGCGCGGAAGAACGCGTCGATGCGGCCCAGGCCCGGCGGCCAGCGTTTGCCTGCGTAGGCCATGAACGCGAGCACCGAGGGCTCGTTGATCGTGGCCACGAGGTCGATCCGATCCCCGAGGCGCCGGGCCACGCGATCACAGAAACGTGCGAATCGCTCCGGAAAACGGGGCGCGAGACACGCGCCCTCGCGCGCGAGCCAGCGCGGCAGCGTGAAGTGGAGCAGCGTCGCCATGATCGTGAGGCCCGCGCCGTGACCATGATCGAGCAGGCGCGCGTAGCGATCGAAGGCCTGCTCGTCGAAGCGCCCGGGCTCGGGCTCGAGGCGGGCCCACGAGAGACCGAGGCGGTGCGCGTCGTGACCGAGCGTGGCCGCCAGCGTGAGATCCTCCTCGGCGCGGCCGCTCCACCACCCGAGGGCGTGGCCCGCGCTCGATCGGTCGATCGTGCGTGAGCCGTCGCGTGTCCAGTCGGCCCAGTCGCTCGGCTCGTCGTCCTCCACCTGGTGGTGCGACGTGGCCGCGCCCCACAGAAACGGGGTCTTCGACGCGCTCACTCGCGCCCCTTCACTCCACGACCATCACGTCGCGCGGGGCACAGACGCGCACGCCGCGGTCCTCGCGGATGTAGCGATCGAGATCGAGCAACCACGTCTGCATCTGGGCGCCGTGCGGCGTGCTCTCGGGCGCGTCGGTGTAGAACGTGCCGCGCAGGCACTCGTCGCCGCGACAGCGACCGTCGGGGAAGACGAAGATCATCTTCTGGATGCGGTCGGAGGCCGGCACGAGCTGCGAGTTCATGTAGCTCCAGAGGATGAAGCCGATCGCCGAGAGGCCCTCGGGATCCATGCCGTAGCCGTGGAGGAAGTAGACGATCGGGTAGCAGGTGTCGGCGTTCTCCTCGTCGAAGTAGCCGGGCGGCAGGACGAGCGAGTACGGGCCGGTGCGACCGAGCGAGGAGGTGAAGTCCTCGGTGATCACGTTCACGTGACGGCAGGTGGGCGTGATCGTGCGGCACGCGTTGTCGATCGCGCGCACGCGGTTTCCGTCGGGCCAGCGTGCGCTCATCATCGCGACCGCGCTCGTCATCCGATCGAGCAGCTGATCGGTCGTGCCCACGTGCCCACCGTCACCGGCGATGCGATCGGCCTCCTGCGCGTCGATGTTGCCGTAGCGCACCATCGTGTAGCGACCGATCTCGGCCCACGGGACGCTCGAGTACTCGAAGTCGGTGCGGCCATCGAGGTGGAGCGCGCCGAAGCCATCGTAGTAGCGCACCGGCAGACCCCGACTCGCGAAGCCGCCCATCGTGTGGTTGCCCTGCACGACCCAGTTGAAGAGGTCGCGCACGCCGCCATCGGCGAACACGTCGAGGTTGTCGAGCGCCTCGTCCGAGATGCCCTCGTGCCAGGCGCCGTGGCGATCACGGTAGCCGCGCACCACGCCGCGCGGGCTCGAGCTGATCATGCGCTCGGCGCCGCGCGTGCGGTTGAAGTGGCCGTCGCCCTCGCCCACGTCGTAGCCGCCGCCACCGCCGGCCGCGATCTGCGGCGTGCCGTCCACACCGTCGATGCCGAAGTCGTCGAAGCGCTCGCTCGTGCCCGCGGGGCACACCCCCTCGGCGTCGTAGTCGTAGTTCCCCTCGGTGCCGTTCGGGTTGTACTGGAAGTCGTAGTCGTCGCCCGCGGGGTCGGGGTTCGCGATCGGATCGAAGCCCGCCTCCATCGCGCTCGGTGTGCGATCGCAGCCGAGGTCGTCGAAGGTCTCGCGGCCGTTGCGGATCACGGGCTCGCCGGGGTTGCGGAGACCGTCGTGGTTCACGTCGACCGCGTACGCGACCTCGATCGGCACGAACTGATGGGCGCTCGGATCCCAGTTGCCCACGTCGATCTCGCCGCCGTCACAGAAGCTGATCACGTCCCAGCGACCATCGGGGTTGTACTCGTCGTCGTACCAGCCCGTCGTGGGATCCCCGTCCGCCGCGCACGTGTCGGTGGGGCTCGCGTCGGGGCAGTGCCCGTGGATCACGACCTGCTCCGCGCCGTCGCCGCAGCGCGCGCTGTCGGGCATCGTGCGGAGCGACTCCGGCGTGCCGGGCGGCGCGATCGACGGCGTGAGCGCGGGCTCCACGTCGAAGGCGTCGGTGTCGGTGTTCGGGTTCGAGAACATCGCCGAGAGATCACGGAAGATCGCGATGTAGTCCTCGCGATTGAACGTGCCTCCCTGGCCCTCGTACATGTCCTCGTACCACCAGTTCTCGAAGGTCTGCGTATGCTCGAAGAGCTCACCGCGCCCAGGAGGACGCTCGCGGTTGACCTCGTCGCAGCGCCCCGTCGTGTCGGCGGCGCGCTCTTCGGCCGTGCAGAAGCCGCCGAGGTGGTAGCGGCGGATGTACTCGAGGAGGTACTGCCAGTCGGTGGGCCCGCCGAGCGGCGCGACGAAGTCGAAGAGGTCGTGGCTCCCGAGGCCGATGCGGCCCGAGCCCGAGCCGCCCATCGAGAAGCCCAGGATTCCGCGGAAATTGTAGTGGCGCAGGTGCGCGTGCGGCACGTCGTCGCGCACGACGGCCTGGTAGGTGCCGAGGCGCGGCGCGACGAAGCGCAGCGTGCCCTCGCCCGCCGAGCCCTCGAAGACCGGGTTCGTGATCGCGACGATGCGCGGCTCGCTCACGCCAGGGCCCGTGTAGAGCACCTCGACGTGGCCGCGATGCGCGCGATCCGGAAGGAGCGAGAGCGAGAGCGGGATCGTGAACTCGATCTCGCGCGAGAAGCGATAGACGGTCTCGGAGGTGAACGACACCGCAGGACCGAGCGCGAGGTAGTGCTCGGGGAGCGAGAGCTCGTCACACGCGATCGCCGCCTGGAAGGGCGCCACGCGATACTGCTCGTCGCCGGTGCCCGCCGCCTCGGGCACGAGGATGCCGGCGCTCGCGAGGCCGCCCGTACCGGCCACCCGCGTGCCGTTGGGCTGCACCATGCCGCCGCCTCCGCCGCTGCACGCGGCGAGCGTGGGCTCGGTCACGACGACCTCACCCTCGGCCGTGCGGCTCGAGCCCTCGACGCTCGCGGTGAGCGTCGTGCGGCCCACCGCGACGCCCGTCACGTCGATGGTCACCGACGAGGTGCGCACCGGGATCGTCACCGACGCGGGGATCGTCGCGATGCCGCTCGTGCCCTGCGTGAGCACGACGGTGACGTCCGAGCAGTGATCGCGCGTGAGGGCGACGGTCAGCTCGCGCACGCCGCCTGGCACCGTGCCCACGCTGCCCGGCGAGAAGCGCACGCCCGCGAGCGTCGCGATGTCGCAGCCCACCGGCGCGTCCGGGGTCATCGGCGCATCGTCGGGCATGCCAGCGTCCGGCGTGGGCATCGGATCGCTCGGACAACCCGCGAGCGCGAGGGGCGCGCCCAGC
The DNA here is from genome assembly GCA_019694315.1 of Sandaracinaceae bacterium. Lineage (GTDB taxonomy): Bacteria > Myxococcota_A > Polyangia > Polyangiales > Sandaracinaceae > JAFLCL01. The sequence continues at coordinate 7,679 of JAIBCE010000048.1, read as the reverse complement.
GCGAGCACACCTGCGAACGACGACGCCAAGGAAGACCAGGAGCTGCGTGAGGTCATGGCGGAACAGGATACGCGGGCTCGCTCCGCGACGACATCGCCAAACGCGTGCGACCGCAACCAGCGCTCCGCCGTGGCCGCGCGACCCGCGTGGCTCTTCTCCGGGCGCAGGCTATCGGGAGCGAGCGCACGCGGACCTCTCGGTCAGGGGCCGGCGCGCGCGTAGAGAGGCCCACGATGACGAATTCGAGCGCCGAGCCCTTCACCGCCGTGGACACCGCGTGGCTCCGCATGGACGAGCCCACGAACCCGATGATGATCACCGCGGTCCTCGTGCTCGAGGGTCAGGCCGACGCGGCACGCCTCGAGGCCCTCGTGCGCGAGAAGCTCCTCGTGCACGCGCGCTTCTCGCTGCGCGTCGCGGACTCGCGGCTGCCGGGCGTGCCGCCCCACTGGGAGGACGATCCCTGCTTCGACCTGCGCAACCACGTGCACCGCGTGGGCCTGCCCGCACCCCACGATCGCGCGGCGCTCGAGGCGCTCGTCAGCGATCTGGCGAGCCAGCGCCTCGATCGCGAGCGACCGCTCTGGCAGCTGCACGTCGTCGAGGGCCTCTTGCTCGACGGACGCGAGGCCTGTGCGCTCGTCGTGCGCCTCCATCACTGCATCGGCGACGGCATCGCGCTCGTCGGCCTCCTGCTCTCGATGACGGACGAGGGGCTCTCGCTCCGGCCGCCCGCGCCGGGCCATCTGCGCCGCGCCGAGGGCGCGTTCGATCTGGCCAGGGAGGCCGCGCGACAGACCGCGACGCTGGGTCGTCTCTTGCTCCTCTCGAGCGATCCGCACACCGCGTACAAGCGACCCCTCGGCGTGCTCAAGCGCGTGGCGTGGTCCGAGCCCATCTCGCTCGAGCGCGTGCGCGCCGTCGCAGAGCACATCGGTGGCAAGATCAACGACGTGCTCATGGCCGCGTGCGCCGGCGCGATGCGCACCGACCTCCTCGCGCGCGGGTGGGATGGCGAGCGAGAGGTCCGCGCCCTCGTGCCCGTGCACATCCCGGGGGGCCGCGCAGGGGACGGCCTCGGCAACCACATCGGCCTCGTCTTCGTCGACATGCCCATCGCCATCGCCGATCGCGCGCTGCGGCTCCGCGAGACGAAGCGGCGCATGGACCGCGTGAAGGAGCAGCCCGACGCGACCGTGGCGCTCGCGGTGCTCGCGGCCATGGGCGTGGCGAGCAAGGAGATCGAGCACCTCGGCGTGTCACTCTTCGCGTCCAAGGCGACGGCGCTGATCACGAACGTGCCGGGGCCCCTGGCGGAGGTGCACCTCGCAGGGCATCGCGTGAGCAGCATGATCGTGTGGGCGCCGGTGAGCGGCGGCCTGGGCCTCGGCCTCTCGCTCCTCAGCTATGCGGGCGCCGTGCGCCTCGGCGTCTCGAGCGACGCGCACTGCGCCGAGGACCCACGCGCGATCGTCGACGCGTTCGTCGCCGAGCTCGACGCCTTCTGATCCTCGGGCGCTCGCGCCTCCGATCGCACGCGACGCCAGAGCGCCGATTCACTCGGATCGCGCCGCTGCCGACCCACGCTTGGTGTCGCGCTCGTCTCGTGCGTCGCTCGAAGCGTCGCTCTCGCTCGCCTCGGCCGCGTCGGGCGGGCTCTCGTCGAAGGCCACGCGCACACGCGGGCCTGCCTTCTGCGCGGCGCGCGCGCGCTCGATGGCGAGCGCGGTGTTGCCGGGATCGTCGGTGCTGAACCACGTGGTCTTGAGCGCTCCGCCCTCTCGCCATCGGATGCAGAGCGTGGCCTCGTCGTGGCCCTGGATCGTGAACGCGCGCTCGTCGCCCGTACCTCGCAGGCCCCAGCCTCCGAAGCGCGTCCAGTCGTACTTCGCGATCTCGACCGAGTCGATCGCGTCGAGCGGGATGGTCGGGCCCCAGAGGCCGTACTGCACGTGCACCGCGCGATCGGTCACCACCGTGCGCAGCACCGTGAGCGTGGCCGCGGTGAACCCGAGCACGCCGCTCGCGAAGAGGAGGAGCACACCGACCGCAGCGCCCACGAGCGCGCCCGTGCCGGCCTGCGACGCCGCGAGCGTGAAGTCCATGATCGCGAGCGCGAGCGCCAGGAGCGAGAAGCCTCCCATGAGCGGCAGGCCCCAGCGCCATACGACCTTGTCGCGGTGACGGACGGTCTCGCCCGCCTCCATGAACTTCGTCTCGTACTCGTCACCGCTCACGACGACCTCGAACGACCACGCTCCTGGGCCGATTCCTCGTGGAGGCGATGCACCTCACGCCGCAGCTCGTCGAGCAGCGCGTGATCCCAGCCGTGCGAGAGGGCCTCGATCACCTCGCGGTAGTACCAGAGCGTCTCGTCCTTGGAGGGCGTGAAGCGCTCGAAGATCGCGTCGCCCATGCGCGCGCGATCCTTCACGATCGAGCTCGCGTTGTGGAGCTTGTCGGCGGCCGACACGAGCTTCACGTCTTCTCCGGCCTCACGCAGGTGCGCGAGGTAGCGGAGCTTGCGCTCCTTCCACGGCTCCTTGTGGCCCGGCCGCGTGCTGTCCGAGAGGGCCAGGACGAGCCGCGTGACCTCCGGCCCGAAGCGCGTCTCGAGCTCGCCGGCGGAGCTCCCCTCGATGTCCTCGAGGTAGTCGTGCAGCGCTGCCGCGATGCACTGCTCGGCCGAGCCACCGTGCTCCATCACGGTGGTGGTGACGGCGAGGAGGTGGGTCATGTACGGCGTGCCGGTGCCCTTGCGTTCCTTGTGCGCGAACGCGTCGGCCGCGAAGCGCAGGGCCTCACCGAGACGACGATCGTAGAAGGGCTCGCGGCGCGACATGCGCACCTCCTCTGCCCCGACGAGCTCAACCGAACATGCACGTCATGAGCGGATCGCTCGTCAGCGTGTTGTTGTCCTCGAGACACTCATTGTACTCCGAGCCGCCCATGCCGTCGGAGTCGACGGTCGCCTCGACGGTGAACGACTCGAAGGTGAAGCCGCCCGCCGCGGTGTACGAGAACGTCAGCGTCTCGCTGCGACCCGGCAGGATGAGCGTGCGCGTGAGCTGCACGGGCAGGGTGACCGCCGCGCCGCCCATCGGTGTGACGCGGACCAGCACCGGCACGCCGGGCGCCACGCCGAGCGCGCCGCGGTTCGCGACCGTGACCGCGATCTCGGCCGTGGCGCTCGACGGATCACACATCGTCTCGACGATCGTGGACACGACGAGATCGGGCGCATCGAAGAGGCCCGCGGGCTGCACGTTCTGGCGGAAGTGGTTGAAGCGGGGGTTGGACCAGTTCGGCTCTTCGTGGGCCGGGACCTGCGCGTCCTCGCTGATGTTGGTCACGTGATAGCTGTGCTGGTTCCAGATGCGCCGCGTGCGCACCCAGTTGTTGCCCGCGTCGGTCCACACCACGAGGCCGTCGGGCACGTCGGTGCCGGGCGCCTCGGGCACGAGCACCTCGCTCTTTCCGTCGTTGTCCACGTCGACGACGATCGGCATCTCGAGACGCGTGTTGCTCGTGTGATCGGTGTCGTCGAAGAGCACCGTGCCGTCGACACCGCTGAAGATGCGGAAATTCTGCTCGTCCGCGTACACGACCTCGGCGCGACCGTCGCCGTCGAAGTCGAACACGCTCGAGCCCGTGGAGCGGCTCGAGCAGTCGGTGTTGGGCACCTGCCAGCGCACGTTCGTGGCGATGCACCCGCTCGGCAGCGGATCGCCCGTGCACTGGAGATCGAAGACCACGTAGAAGTCCGCGCTCGCGACGCCGATCTCGGCGTGTCCGTCGCCGTCGAAGTCTGCGACCGTCGGCGGGCCGCCCTCGTTGTTGGCGCAGTCGTCGATGGGGATCGCCACGCGCGTCTTGAGCGTGCCGTCGTGCTCGAGCACGAAGACCTCGCCGCGGCGCACGATCACCACCTCCCCCTCGGGATCGTCGTCGAAGTTGCCCACCGCGTTGTAGCCGTCGCACGTGACCGAGCCGCCGCACGCGGAGTTCGTGGTCGTGTACGCGAAGGTCCACACCTCGGCGCCCGTCGGCCCGTCGTACACGGTGTTGCCCGCGATGACCTCGGGCGTGCCATCGAGATCGAGATCCGCCACCGTCGAGGTGGGCCCGAGGAACGCGTTGTTCCCGACGCCGGCGCCCGGGCGCACGGTCACGTTGCCGTCCCAGCGCACGGTGCCGTCGAGCCCGTTCAGCACGACGTTGCCCACGATGACCTCGGTCTGACCGTCGCCGTCGAGATCGGCGAGCGAGGGCGCCGCCCCCGAGCCGTTGTAGCGACCCGCCGCGAGGTGCATCGTGTTGTGCCACATCGTCTCCCACGTCGAGCCATCCGCGGCCGTGCGACGGAACGCGATCGTCCCGCCGTTCTGGATGGTCGCGACGATCTCGGGCGCACGCTCCGCGGTCATCGCCGCGGGGTGCAGGTTGCCGATCGCGAGGCCAGTGGAATTGTCGAGGAAGGGCGTGTCGACGGTGGCGATCGTCGTCATGGTGCCGTCGTCGTTGCAGCGACCATCGACGATGCGGAGCGTGCCGCGCGCGGTGCAGCAGCCGTCGGTCACGCGGTCGAAGGAGACGAACGCGATGTCGGGCACGTCGAGCGTGTTGGTCTCGCCGTCGCCGTTGTCGTCGGTGAGGTTCGCGACCGCCGGCGCCATGACGATGTCGTCCGAGGCGCGGCGCGCGCCCGCCGGAGGCTGCCATCGACAGCCGATCACGGGGGCGAAGTCACCGACGGGCGGCCGGTACTCGCACACGTCCACGGAGCTGCGGGGTGTGCAGCGCCCGAGCGTGGGCTCGCAGACCTCGTCGAGGGCGCACTCCTCGGTGTACGTGCAGGCGGGCCCGAGATCGACGCATGCGTCGCGCAGGCACGCCTGATCGGCGCCGCAGCACAGGTTGCCGTCGGTGCCGCAGCGCTGCGCCTCGTCGGCGCATGCGACCACGCAGCGATCGGTCAGGCACTCCTGACCGGTGTCGCAGCACACCGTGCCGCACTGGAGCTCCGCCGCGCACGACAGCTCACAGCGGCCCGCGTTGCAGATCTGGTCCTCGTTGCAGCAGCTGATGCCGCAGCGCGGACGAAGGTCGGTGCACGTGCTCGCGTCGTCGCCGCCGCCGGGCGCGTCGACGCCGGGGCCCGCGTCGCCCCGCGGCACGCAGACGCGATCCTGGCATTGCTCGCTCGCGCTGCAGTCCGAGCTCGATGCACACGAACGAACGGCAGAGCCGCAGTCGCAGCCCGAGAGCGCGAGCGCCGAGAAGAGAGCGAGAGGAGCCACGAGAGGAAGGAAGGCCGTGCGCATGCCCTCATCCTACAGGAAGGGCTCACCACGGAATCGCCGAGACGGTGGACCCACCGCGTCGACGCGACTTGGTCGGACCGAGCGCTCGTCGGGACACGCCGCTCCGGATCCGTCGCCAGCGCTCTCGAACGACTCCAGGCGATCAGAAGCGCACGCGCAGCGCCCCCGGGCCCAGCTCCACGCGCGGCGTCTCGGGTGAGCCCTCGTCGGTGCTCAGCGCGAGCACCACCCCGGTCGCCGCGAGCACGAGGCCCACCGCCAGGCTCACGTCGGCGCCGATCGCGAGGCCCTCGAGCGTGCCCACGTCGTCGCGCGTGCAGCTCGTGCCGCAGCGCGTCTCGAGGGCACCGTCCTCGGCGAGCGCCAGGCCACCGAGCACGGCGAAGCCCGCCAGCGCCGCCGCGCCGACACCCAGCGTGATCCACGACGCGACGTGCGGCGTGCGCCCCGACCCCGCGCCTGATCCCGCGTCCGACGGATCGCCTGATGGCGAATCCGATGGACTGTCTGACCCAGTGTCGGACCGACCGTCTGATCCCGTGTCCGACCGACCGTCTGATCCCGTGTCCGACCGACTGTCTGATCCCGTGTCCGACCGACTGTCTGATCCGGTGTCCGGCCGACTCTCGGATGACCCGCCCGCGACCGCGCGGGCGCGAGCACGCAGGCGCTGCGCACGCTCGGAGATGGCCGCACCGTCGGCCGGATGGGCCTCCGCGACGTACTGCTCCAGGCGATCGGCTGCGTCGTCCAAGCGCCCCATGCGCTCGAGACACGAGCCCAGGTTGTAGAGCAGTGCGGGACGCGGGCTCATCTGGTGGGCGAGCTCGAGCTCGCGCAGCGCAGCCTCGTAGTCACCGCGCTCGAAGTAGTCGGTGCCCGCCTGGAAGTGCACGCGCGCCCGCTCGTCGAGATCGGTGATCTGGGCGCCCGGCGACGACGAGCCCTCTTGGGCTCGAGCGCTCGTCGCCGCGAGGAGGATGACGACACAAGCCAGTGTCCGAAGCGAGGTGCTCATACGCCCTCTCACCCACGTCCAAGGAGCCGCGTCGGTCGCACGGAGACACCTCATGGCCTCACTACCTCGGCGTCGAGCACGGGGCCCGAGACGGGTCGCCCCGACTCACCGTGTCCATTCGATCCCCAACATCGGACCACGCCACCACCGACGACGCAGAGGTGACCGTCACTGCCCGTGAAGCCGATCGCGAGTGGATTTCCCGTGGTGGCAATCCCGCCGGCGAGGGGCAGCACCCGCACCGGCGTCACGTGCACGACGGGCGTCGACGAGCGCGGCACGAGCGCGAATTCGCCAGAGACCTGCGAGCCCCAACAATTCACGAAGCCCATGGGGTCCGAGCCGCAGAAGAGACGCGGCCCCGCCGCGAGCGCGTGCAGCGAGTGCACACCCACCGGGTCGGCGGTCGGCGCGAACACGCCCATCGTCGCGACGGATTGGCCGATGACCACGCCCGCGTCGCGATATCCCCAGCAGAACACGTCCGGCGTGGCGCCCCCGTCGGAGCCCGTCGAGGCGCACGCCGCGAGCGCGGAGGCCGCGAGCGACTTGAAGCGCAGCGACCCGGCCACGAAGTCGGCCACTTCGGTCATCGTCGTGGCCGTGGTGCGACCGAGCTCGCCCACGTCGTTGGCGCCCCAGCAGACGACCCGGCTGTTCGAGTCGACGTCGGCATCGACCATCGCGCAGCTGAAGTTGTCTCCGACGACCACCGCGCTCGCGCGCACGGCGCCAGGCATGGGCACGTCGACGAGGCTCGTGTACGGGCCGATCCCGAGGCCAGGCGCGACACCGACCTGACCCGTGGGCGTTCCGCCATTCCCGTTGCGCCCCGCGCAGAGCACGTGACCGTCGTCGCGAACCACGCAGACGTGATTGACGCCGCACGCCACGTCGGTCGCGTGGACCGCGCTCGTCCAGGGGCTGCCACCTGGGGCGCCCGTCCCTTCGCAGCGCACCTCGGTGGGCGTGAGCACGCAGGTGCCGTTCGAGTACGCACAGAGATCGACCACGTCGGTCAGCGTCGAGCGCGTCGGCCCGATCGGCGAGGCCGCACTGATGCCCGGGAGCTGCTCCGACGCGTCGGTCCCCCAGCACCAGAGATCGCGCAGCGCCGAGGTCACCACGCAGGTGTGATGTCCCCCTGCGGCGATGCGATCGATGCTCTCGCACACGGGCGTGGCGGCCGTGGGGTTGGCAGAGCAACGCCACCCGCAGGCCTCGTGCGCGGTGGCCTCGTTCGTGTCGTCGATCCCATCGCAGTCCGCGTCCACTCCGTCACAGACGTCATCGTTCGCGAGGCACGCGTGCGCGTCGGCGGAGAACGCATCGGGCAC
>JAIBCE010000404.1 GCA_019694315.1 Sandaracinaceae bacterium | reverse complement strand
TCCTCTCAACATCGCCGAAGGGAGCGGAAAGACCTCGCCACCCGACCGAGCTCGCTACTACGCCACCGCACGCGGAAGTGCCCTCGAATGCGGCGCGGCGCTCGACGTTTGCGGGTTGCTTCGCCACGCCTCGCCCGATCAGCTGGATCGTGCCAAGCACTTGCTTGGTCGAATCGTCGCGATGCTCACACGAATGTGCCGGTGACGTGGACGAGCCCGTGCCCGAGCCCGTGCCCGCGTACGAGCCCGTTCACGAGCACGAGCACGGGCACGGGCACGAGCACGAGACGCACAGCTCCGGCGTTCGAGAATCGTGCTCGCTGTGCTCGCTGATTTAGCATTCCAAGGATCCGCCGCCGGCGGGACTTGGGCATGTCAAGTTCAGCGGCGGGACCAGGCGACGTCGGCCGCGTCGCGCCACGTCTCGGCGTGCGTGCGGAGGGCTTCGATGAGCGCCTGGACGGGAGGGCGCGGGTGCTTCGCGTGGACGACGCGGTATTCGACGCCGGCGAGGCCCTCGATCGGCTTGCCGCGCAGCGTGCGCGGAAGGCGGACGCAGCCGTTGACGATCGCGAGGCCCATGCCGAGCGCGACGAAGTGGATCGTCAGCTCCCAGCCGGTGGCCTCGATGGCGATCTCCAGGGGCACACGCGCGCGGCGGAACGCGTCTTCGACCGCGACACGGTGCGGACGGCCCTCGGGCGGGAGCACGAGGCGTTCGACGCGGAGATCCTCGAACTTCACGCGCTTGCGTGAAGCCAACCGGTGGGTGTGCGGCACGACGAGCATCGGTTCGACGCTCGTCAACGAGTGGCTCACGAGCCCCTCGGGCGTGCGATCGAGCGCCGCAACGCCGAGGTCGGCCACGCCGCTCCTGACCGCTTCGAGCATCCCGTCGCGATCGCGGGTCAGCAGGCGCATCGGCGCGCGGTGCGCGCGAAGGGCAGGGCCGAGGAGATAGAGGTACGCACCCTCGCCGGCGGCGAGCACCACAGGAGCCGACGCCTCGCCGCGCAGCTCGGCGAGGAACGCCTGCGTGCGCGACCCGGTCTCGCGCGCGAAGCGAGCCAGCCGCACGCCGTCCTCGGTGAGCTCGAGGCCGCGGCCGACGCGGCGATAGAGCGGCACGCCCAGCTCCTCCTCGAGCTTCTTCACGTGCAGGTGCACGGCGGGCTGCGAGAGGTGCACGCGCTCGGCGGTGCGGGTGAAGTTGAGCGTCTCGGCGAACGCGACGAAGGTGGGGAGGAGCGTCAGATCCATCTATCAGGAATCCTGAGCATAGCTCCAAACATGCGAATTCCGCATGAGTCCTCCCAGACGCATCCTCCCGGGCATGGACACACTCGCATCCCTGCTCTCCCGCCCCGGGTTCGCGGAGGACTACCAGGCGCTCGCCCGCGTCAGCCTCGACCCCAAGCGGCACACCTCCGACAACGGGCTCACCCACGCCGTCGCCGTCGCCTCGCGCGCGCGCAGCCTGGGGCGGGCCAATCACCGCTCCGAAGAAGAGTGCGCGCTCCTCGAGCTGCTCGGCCACGTGCACGACCTCGGCAAGATCGGCGGCACCACCCACGCCGCCGACTCGGTCACCCTGCTCTCGAAGCACGGCGTCACCGACACGCGCCTGCTCGACTTCGTGAAGTACCACGACACCAACCTCAGCTGGTTCCTCGCGAGCCGGCGGGGCGGCGCTCCGGGAGACGGCGCGTGGCGCAAGCTCGCCGCGCGCGTCGACCCGACACTGCTCGCGATCTTCATGGTCGCCGACCGCGTGGATTGTCCCGGCGGTCATCGCGAGAACCCGCCGCTCGTGTGGTTCCTCGAGGAGCTGCGCCGACGCGGCCTGATCGGACCCCTGGTCCTCGACGTGGAGGAGTCATGAAAACCAACACCCGTGTCCCGCACCCGCTCCGTCCGAGCGCCATCGGGATCGACATCGGACGCGTGCTCATCGCCGGCGACGGCGCGGACACGTCGTTCCTCGGGCACGACGAGGATCGCGCCATGCGCGCCCCCGAGATGCCCGGCGCCATCGAGTCCATCACCCGGCTGGTCGAGGCCTTCGACGGCCGCGTGTGGCTCGTCTCCAAGTGCGGCCCGCGCGTCGAGGCGCGCACCCGCAAGTGGCTCGTGGGCAAGCGCTTCTTCGAGCGCACCGGGATGAGCGAGCGGAACCTCCGGTTCTGCCGCGAGCGCCGCGACAAGGCGCCGATCGCGGTCGACCTCGGCCTCGATCGGTTCGTCGACGACCGCGCCGACGTGCTCCGCGCGATGCGTGGCCTCGTGCCGCGCCTCGTGCTGTTCGGTGCGGCGACCGCCGAACCGGGCATGTCCGCCGCGCCCGACTGGCGTCGTGCGTTGCCCCTGCTCCTCTAGGACGGCGTGTGCGCGCACGTGCGGCTCCCGTGCTGCACGGCCCCGCACAGGGAGGACTCGCGAGAATCCTCGATGGTTCTTCCTGGCGCGGGCCGTGCACTGCGGGAGGGCATGCACCTCACCTACCTCGGCGGTCGCGAACACCCGGACCAGCTGCCCCTCGATCGCATCGTCAGCCAGGTGCTCCCCGCGGCGTGCCTGGAACGCTCTGGCTTCCTCGGCGGCTCGCTCCACGCGTCGCAGGGCGCGCTGCACCTCGAGCTCGGGAAGTCGAACAACGCGCACCACGGACCGCGGGTGCCGTGGACCGAGATCACGATCGCGCTCCCCACCCAGGGGCTCGAGGTCGACGTGGTCACCGAGCTGCGGCGTCGCTCGTTCCAGCGCCCGATCCGCGTCGCCGGCGAGCACCTGGTGTGCGGCGGTCCGCGTACGCGCATCGAGCGGATCTTCGAGCCCGCGCTGCTCGAGGCGATCACCGTGCTCGGCCGCCGCCTCTCGGCCCTCGAGATCCGCGACGACCGCCTCCTGCTCCGGGTGAACGGGTGGCCGGCCGACGCGCAGTCGCTGTGGTTCGCGCTCGATCTCGCGCAGCGCCTCGCCGCGCGGGTGCAGGACGCCTGCCCCGACCTCTCGGACGCCGAGCTCGTCGCCTACCGCGCGGGCCGCGCTCAGTCGGCGCGCGTGGGCAAGCTGCTGCTGCTCGGCGTCCTCGGGGCGACGATCCCGAGCGCGCTCGCGATGGTCGCCCTGATGACGGCCTACATGCGTTGAACGTGATCAGATCATGAACGTGCCGGCCTCGCGCTTCTGGGCGATGTCCCAGAAGCGATCGGCGACGGCCGAGGGCTCGAGGGTGGCGTTGCCCGAGTCGAACGCGGTGCCCTTCACGAGGCCCGTGACGATCAGCTCGCCGACGTACACGCCCTTGGGCGCGAGCTTGTGGCTCAACAGCCCCGCGAGCTTGTGCTGCGCGGCCTTGGCGACCGCGAGGCCCATCGAGTCGTAGTTGGTGGCCATCGCGTCGATCTGGGGATCGTAGAGGCAGAAGCCTCCGCCGGTGATCAGCACCGAGCCCTTGTTCGCCTCGAGATCGGGGAGGGCCTCGGTCGTTGCGGCGAGCAGGCCGTGGACCATCAGATCGAACACGTTGCGCAGCTCCTCGGGCTTCGCCAGGAGATCGCCCGCGCCGCCGCCGTACGCGTTCCAATGCAACACGTGGAGCGGACCGAGGACGCCCTTCGCCTCGCGCACGAGGCCCTTCACGGCGTCGGCGTTGCCCAGATCACAAGGGAACGCGTGGGCGTCGACGCCTGCGTCCGTCAGAGCCTTCGCCGCGGTGGCGAGGCGGTCGCCGCTCCGCGCGACGATGCCCACCGCGTACCCCTCGCGGCCCCACCTGCGCGCGACGGCGTCGGAGATTCCGGGACCGTGACCACACACCAGGATCGATTTCTTCATCCGGTAGGGGCTAGCACGCGTCCGCGTTCCCCGACAACGCACCTCTCGTGACCCGATCTCGCGCGCGAGGCCCACTGGGACGAGAACAGTCCGTGACAGCGCTCGGCGCACGTTCTCGCGGTAGAGGAACGACATGAAGCTCTGGCTCCCCTTCCTGTTGTCCGCGTTCGCCCTCGGCTGCAGCGACGACCCGGCCGGAGCGGAGGGCGAAGACGCGGGCACCATGGCCGACGGGAGCCCTTCGGGCGACGCGACGCCGAGCCCCGACGCGACGTCCGACGTGGCGGGCGACGCGAGCGTTGTCACCGACACGGGCGTCGAGCTGCCGAAGGAGGCCGGGCCGCCCGTCCCGACCAGCGGCTGCGGCAAGGCCGCCACCGCGGGACAGTTCACGCGCAACATGACGGTCGGAGGCACCAACCGGGAGTACGTGCTGAAGATCCCCACCGGCTACGATCCGAAGGTCGCCCATCCGCTGTTCTTCTCGTTCCACGGCTCGGGCTCGAACGGCGCCGGCGCCATCGGCGGCAACGACGTGATCGCCGGCAAGCCGAGCATCAAGGTCGCGCCCACCAACGGCGACGTCACCTTCGTGAAGGCGCTGCTCGACGCGATGAAGGCCGAGCTGTGCGTCGACGAGACGCGCGTCTACGCCACCGGTTACAGCGCCGGCGGCGGGCTCGCCGATCAGGTGGCGTGCTCGCTCGGCGCGCAGTTCCGCGGCGTGGCGGTGTGGGAAGGGTTCGGCTCCGGGAGCTGTTCGACCCCCGTCGCGATGTGGATCAACCACAACCAGGACGACACCACGGTGCCCTACTCGATGGGCGTCTCGATGCGTGATCAGTGGCTCGCAACCGACGGGTGCAGCACCGCGACCAAGCCGTTCAACGAGCCCGACCCTTGCGTGATGTACACCTGCACCAAGAAGCCGCTCGTGTGGTGCGCGCCGACCACGGGCGGTCACAAACCGCCGTATTCCAACTACGACTCCATGATCAATTTCTTCTCGGGGCTCTGAAGCACGGTGTTAGCTTGAGCGCATGACCGGCGAAGGGCTGCGCGTGTGCTCCGCGTGCGGGACGATCGCGCCCACCGAGCGCGCTTCGTGCTCGCAGTGCGAGGGCTCGCTGCAGGCGCCGCTGATGGTCTCCGCGTCCGAGCATCCGCTCCCCTGCGCCCGCGTCGTCGTGGAGATGTGCTGCGGCGCGTGCGGCTTCTTCTTCCCCATCGACGGCCTCCCCGACGACGACGCGGTCGACTGCGCGCACTGCGATCTCCACCAGAAGGTCGGCGCCGAGCGCTGGACCGCGTTCGTGCGCACGGCCCACGAGGTCGTCGATCTCGCGCGGAGCGCGCACCACGCGAGCAAGTTCAACCCCTATCGCGATCTCGGCACCTCGCGCTCGAGCCACCTGTTCGAGGACGATCCCAAGGCGGCGAAGCTCCGCGGCTGGATCAGCCCCGGACACCCGGTGTGCACCCGTTGTCGCGGGCCGCTCGCGATCGCCGCGGACGGCGGCGCGCTGCGCGTGGGCTGTCCGCGCTGTGCACGCGCCGACAGCATCGACGGCGCGTTGACCTACGACACCACGCAGGTCCGGCACTACAAGCCCCTGGTGGGCGCGATCGGCCTGCAGCAGCGGCTGGATCGCAAGCAAGCGGTGGTCTCGGCCGAGGGGCCGACGGCGCTGCATTGTCCGAGCTGCGGCGGCGCCCTCTCGATGCCCGACGCCGAGCGGATGTGTCGCTGCACCTACTGCGAGACCATCTCCCAGGTTCCCCGCGGTCGACTCCGTGCGTTGGGGCAGGACGCGACGAAGCAGGAGCCGTGGTGGCTGGTGTTCTCGGGCACGAGCCGCCTCCGCGACACGGTGCTCGCGCGCGAGGCCGAGTGGGCGCAGGCCACCCGGCCTTCCCCAGAGCTTCGACGCTCGGGGGGCGTCGACCACTCGCGCGACGACGCCCCCTTCGAGCGGAGGGCGGAGGTGGTCGACGACTCGAGCGACGACCCGTCCTCCGAGCGGAGGGCGGACGTGGTCGCGAAGGCGGGGCTGGCGATCGGCATCCTCGGCGCCATCGCCGGCGTGATCGCCGCCCTCTGGGCCATCCTGCGCTGACGTCACGGCGACGCACTCATCGCTTCGGGGCGATCGACAGGCCGGAGGTGGCGAGCTCGATCGTCGCCACGCGCTGCATCTTGTTGAGCGTGGCGAGCGCGTACTCGCCGCCGCCCATGCGCACGCACATGTCGATCGCGAGGCGCAGATCGCAGAGCGCGATGCGGAAGAGCGGGTGCCTGTAGCGCTCCATGCGGGCCGGCGGGACCTCGGGGAGGGCGCCCTCGCAGAGCAGCGAGAGGAGCTCGATCACCGTGCGGCGAAGCGCCTCGCCGCGGGTGGCGAGCTCGTGGGAGACGCGGTGGTGGCGGCCGCGGCGACGGATGTCGCTCCACACGTCGAGGATGAAGTCGAGGTCGACGGGCGCAGTGGTCGGCCACAGCGGGACGCGCTTGCCGTCGAGGACCTTCTGCGCCTGCTCGACCGCGTCGTCGAGGTCGAACCACTCGGAGTCGATCTCGTAGACGCGGAGGGTGCCGTCCTCGTTGATGGTGACGAAGTCGTGGCCGTGCGGGTGGAAGGCCACGGCGCGGAGCGCGCACACGTCGTTCACCACGGCGACGCAGTCACGGGTCGTGGTGTCCCAGACGCGGGCCGTGCAGTCCTCGCTGCCCGTGAGGAGCAGTCGGCCCTCGGGGCTCCACGCGAGGCAGGTGATGACGTCGGCGTGGCCCTTCAGCTCGCAGACCAGCTCGTCCCAGTGCGACAGGTGGACGTTGGGGCTCTGCACCGCGGCGGCGATCA
>JAIBCE010000403.1 GCA_019694315.1 Sandaracinaceae bacterium | reverse complement strand
GAGCAGCTCTCGGCCACGTCGCACGTCCCGCTCGCGGCACGACACACGTGCGCCGCGTCATGGAGAGCGTCGTCGGGACACGTCGGGCTCGTGCCGTCGCACACCTCGGGAGGATCACAGTCACCGCGCGAGGCGCGACACACCGTGCCGCTCGGCTGACCGGCGCAGCCGACCATCGCGCAGTCGATCGCGCAGGTGCCGCTGCAGCACATCTCGCCACCCGCGCACGTCGTGGCGCGCTCGCAGCGACCGGCCACACACGTCGCGGTCTCGCATGGGTTCGGCACGCACGTGGACGCGTCGCACGCAGGCAAGCAGCCCGTGCTGGCGCCTGCGCTGGGGTCGGTCGGCACGCACGCGCTCTCGGGGCACAGAGCGTCGTCGGGCGTGTGGACGCAGAGCCGGTCGACGCTGCACGTGTCGACCGTGCAGCTGCGACCATCGTCGCAGTCCGAAGGCCCGCTGCAGCCCATCGGCGCATCGAAGCTCGGGGCATCGATCAGGCTCGACGCGTCGGCCGCGCCCGCGTCCATCGGGTGCAGGCCACCGTCGTCGTCGCTCGGCCGCGCGATGCAGCCGATCGCGGGCACGCACACCTGGCTCGCCTCGCACGCGTCGTCGTCCCCCGTCTCGAGGCAGATGCCGGCGACGCAGCTCGGCCGCACGCATGCGGTCGCGCTCGTGCACGTGTCGGCGCTCGTGCACTGCGGCCGCGGGCAGCTGTCCTCCGTGCCGAGGACGCACGTGGGCGGCACACAGACGCCACCCGAGCAGGTCTCTTCGGCGGAGCAGCGCACGTCGAGGCAGCTCCGCGCGAGGACCACGTTCACGAGCTGGCTCCCGTGGAAGTCCACCTGCACCCGGCGGCTCACGAGCGGCTCTCCCGCACGGTCCACGAGCGTCACCTCGACGACGCGACGACCGTGCTCCACGCCTTGGTACGCGTGGATCGGATGCGGCCGCGTGAAGTCGTCGTTCGGGCTCACGTCGAGATCGAAGCCGTCGTCCCCATCGACCTCGACGTGGACATAGCCGAACTCCGCGACGGGCACGAAGTCCGTCTGCGCGCTGACGACGAGCCCCTCGTCGGGGCCACCTCCGCACGAGGCCACGAAGAGCGACAGCGCGGTCGAGGCCACGAGGCAGCCTCGCAAGAGGGGTGCAGCAAACGTCGTGTGCACGAGATCAGACTACGCGAGCGCCTGAGCCAACACCACACCCCTCCGCCAGAAGCAGGGGCCTCGGAGCCAGGGTCCCCCGAGCGCGCTACGGGTCGCAGACGTTCGGTCCCGGATCGGCCCCGCGCTCTTGGCAGTAGTGGCTTCCGTCCTCGCGACAGAACCACCCCAGGCCCTCGATGCACCCCTCCACCTCGCAGCGATCCACGCAGCGCGCCGCGGCAGGACGCCCCGCGGGCACGGCCATGATCCTGCCCGTCCAGTGCGTGCGATGGCCGATGTAGTGCGCGCGCTCGAAGTCGAACCACTCCTGCGGGAGCGTGGCCGGATCCTGATCCGCGCAGTTCTCGTTCGGGCAGAAGAACACGATCATCCGCACATGCCCATCGGGGCGCTCACTCAGCACGCTCATGTCCAGACGCTGCGGCGCCTCTTGCAGGAGCTGCCCCGGGAACGGCGGGTCGATCGCCACGCTCGTGAACTCGAAGTCGCCGCCGAGGAACACCGGCACCGCCCAGATCTGCGGGCCCGAGATCGGCCGCGCGGGCAGCGTGAGCGAGATCTCGAAGTCGGCGTTGCGAGCGCAGCCGCACGCGAGCCCGGCGAGCAGCGCGCCCACGGCGCAGGGGAGCCCCGACGAGATGGACGAGCGAAGCGAGGCCGGAGGCACGACGAACGGCGAGCGCACGCGCCGAGCGTAGCGCACCGACCGGCGGGCTTCCCATCATTGTCGGCTCACACAGCCCGCCGAGCGGGGCTTCCCATCGTGTGCCCCCGACTTCAGTCGGTGGGCCACCTCGTCCGTCTCTCGGCGGGCTTGCCCTCAGTCGGCGGGCACCCCGTCCCCGGGCGCCGCGCTCGCATCCTCCCGCGCGAGGTACTGCGCGAAGCCGGCGAGGAGCGCGCGGTAGAACAGGTTGCCGATCACGCGATAGCCCGCCGGCGTCGCGTGGCGGAAGTCGCCCGACGACAAGCGAGGGCTCCGACGGAACCACCGCCCCATGGCGCCCTCGCCGCCCATGGCCGTCCACGTGTCGAAGAACGCGCAGCCCTCCGCCTCGGCGGCACGGCGCGACGCGCTCACGATGCGCGGCACGGGCGCGAGCGTCACCACGCGGCCACGCTCGTCGCGCTCGGCCTGATCGAGCGGCGCGAAGAGCAGACAGCTCGCCTCGGGGCGCGCCTCGCGCACCAGGTGCGCGACCTGCCGGAAGGTCTCGAAGAAGTCGTCCTCGCTGCGGTTGTCGTCGGCGTCGTTGCCGCCGAACGCGATCACCACGAGGTTCGTCTCGCGCTGCGCGAGCTCGGTGCGGAGGTGCGCGGGATCGAAGCCGAGCATGCGGCTCGCGCGTGCGCCGACGATGCCGAGCGAGTCGTAGACCACGCCGGGCCCCGATCGCTCGAGCACCACGCCGTAGAGGCGCGTCTCGCCGTGCCCGGCCGTGCGCAGCGAGAGGCGATGCTCTGCGTCGGGCACGTCGATGCGATGCACGGCGTCCTCGAGCTCCGCGCCCTCGGTGTCGAGCGTCTCCCACTCGCCCTCGTCCACGCGGTACTGGAGCTCGCCGCCGCGCGCATGACGCTGGAACAGGATCTGGAACGAGCCCACGGTCCGCCCCACCCGCGACTCCTCGTCGTCGTCGCTGGCGAACCACGACGTGCCCCCCGACGCCGAGCGCACCTGCACGCCGCCCAGGCCGTAGTGTCCGTCCGAGAGGCCCGCATGCGTGAGGTCGAACATGCGCCAGTTGCCGTCGGTCTCGTGGCGCACCTGGAAGTGCCGATACGGCAAGAGGCCCCGCGCCGCGAGCACGAAGCCGTGGCCCGCATCACCGAACCGCAGCTGGAGCGACTCGCGCGTCGTCATCGTGATGCCGTCGAGCGCGATCGTGCTGTCGCCGAAGTGCGCGATGCGAGTGACCACGCCCTCGTGCCCCGAGCCCGCGACCGACGAGAGCGCCGTGCGCTCGAGCTGCGCGTAGAACGCGTCCATCGCGTGGCCCGACGGATCCTCGATCTCGCGGACGAGGCCCTGGAGCTCGCTCGGATCGATGCGCACGCGCGGCGTCTCGTCGGCCGCAGCGCTCGTCGACGGCGGCGGCGGGATCACCGGCTCCTCGAGCGCCGCGGCCAGCGGGTCGGTGCCATCGATCGGCGCCTCGACGACCTCGACCTCGTCCTCGCTCGGCGCGAACAGGCGCACTACCGGCACCGGCTCGTCCGGAAGCCACACCCGGAAGCGCTCGAGCCCGGGCACGAGGTACGGCAGCACCGCCGCCACGACGAGCGCGCCGCCCACCCCCGCGAGCGCGCGCAGCCCCTGTGCGTGCGTGACCGCGTCGACGTGCGCAGGCTCATCCATGCCGAAGGGGCGCTGACTCATGGCCGGCGCGCAGCGTAGTACGCCGATCCGTGGGCGCGCCAAATCACCCGCGCGGTCAGAACTGGAAGTAGATGTACGGCACCGTCTCGCTCGTCGCGATCTGCATCAGCAGCGCGATCAGCGCGGCGAGCACGAGGCCTTGTGCGAGGGCGGGCAGGTGGAGGAAGCGCTGGCGGAGGCTCGTGTACCAGACGCGCGGCGTGTAGTGCGCGGCGAAGCCCACCACGAGCGCCGCCCACACCCAGGGCGCGACGTTCACGAGGCCCCAGGTGCCGGAGCCGAGACGGCCCACGATCGCCCGCGCGTTGTCGAGATCCGAGGCGCGGAAGAGGATCCGCGTGAAGACCACGAACTGCATCGTGCCCACGACCTTGAGCACCGTGAGCCACGGCGGATCGACCGCCTCCTCGGCCTCCTCACGGTCCTTCTCGCGGTAGGGCCCCTCCCCTTCGCGCGTGGTGCGCACCACCGGCGAGGGCGTCTTCTGCCAGCGCGTGACGAAGCGGTGGAGCACCACCGCGGTCGCCTGGAGCGAGCCGTAGATCACGAAGTTCCAGCTCGCGCCGTGCCAGAGACCGATCAGGAAGATCGTGATCCAGAGGTTCACGTAGGTGCGGCGCGGCCCGAGCTTGCTCCCGCCGAGCGGGAAGTAGAGGTAGTCGCGCAGCCACGTGGACAGCGTCATGTGCCAGCGACGCCAGAATTCCGCGGGGTTCTTCGCTTGGTAGGGGCGATCGAAATTCTCGGGCAGCTCGATGCCGAAGAGCTTCGCGGAGCCACGCGCGATGTCCGTGTAGCCCGAGAAGTCCATGTAGATCTGCAGCGTGAAGCCGTAGAGCGCGACCAGGACCTCGGGCGCCGTGTAGTTGTCGGGCGCGTCGAAGACGCGATCGACGAGGTTCACCGAGACGTAGTCGGCGAAGACCACCTTCTTCACGAGGCCCGTGCCGATCAGGAACAGCGCCTCGCCGACCTTGTCCTTCGTGAGGCGCGGCTCGTCCTGCACCTGCGGAAGGAGATCGGCCGGCCGCGCGATCGGCCCGGCGACGAGCTTCGGGAAGAACGTGATGAAGAAGAGCAGCTCGAGCGGCGTCTTCGCGGGCTCGCACTTGCGACGGTAGACGTCGATGCAGTAGCTGAGCGACTCGAACGTGTAGAACGAGATGCCGACCGGGAGCGCGATGCTGGCGAGCCGCGGCGCGACGGGGCCGGTGGGCGTGGGCGTCGGCGGGCTCAGCACGTCGAGCGCGTGGTTGGCGATGCGCACGAGCGTGGGCGGGCTGACGGAGAGGCCCATCGCGCCGAGCCCGTCGGCGATCACGCCGCCGAGGAAGTCGAAGTACTTGAACGTGCCGAGCAGGCTCAGGTTCACCGCGACGCTGACGTAGAGCCAGCGGCGCCTCTGGGTCTCGTCCTCGTGCCGCGCGATGTTCCGCGCGACGAGCCAGTCCGTCAGCGTCGAGAAGACGATGAGGACGATGTACCAAGGGTTCCACGCCATGTAGAACGCGCTCGAGGCCAGGAGCACGATCGACAGGCGCAGGTTGCGAAGACCCGCGTGGCGCGTGAGCAGCCAATACACACCCAGGACGAGCGCGAGGAAGACCGCGTAGTCGAGGGAGTTGAAGAGCATCGCGCGGCGTCACCATGGCCGCGGGCCCCGGCGCCGATCGGCGCGCGAGGCCCGCTGCAGAAGGCGTCAGGGCAGAAGGCGCCAGGGCAGAGAGCGTCGGTGCTCGGGGCGTCCGTGGGAGGCGCGGCTCAGCGCAGGCTCCAGCCGAGCATGATCTGGATGTGGATCGACTCGTCGTTGCCGGAGGTCGCGGCACGAACGCCCGCGCCGTTCGAGAAGCCGAGGAAGTAGTTCGTGTACTGGAAGCGGAGCGCCGCGGTGAAGCCGGGGTCGATCATGAGGCCCAGGCCCGCGTAGAAGTTGATGCCCGCGCCCGAGACCCCGCCGAAGTCGCCGTCGCACATCTGACCGACGATCGGACAGCCACCGCCCGTGCGCGTGTTGAAGTACTCGCGCGTCTCCGGATCGTCGGAGTCGCGGGTGCCCGCGAGCTGCCCACCGCCGAAGAGGATCCGCGGCCCGCCCATCACCTCGAGGTGGAGGTCGACGCCGCTCACGCTCGAGGGAAGGAGCCGGATGCGACCGCCCACCGAGATCGGCAGGTACGGATAGCCCGTGGACGGGAAGTCGCTGAAGTGGATGTTCTGCGCGAGCTGGAGCGAGTAGCTGTCGTAGCCGAAGCCGATCGAGCCGACGAGCTCCACCGCCTCGGCGAGCGTGGCGGCGTAGCCCACGTCGACCTGCAGGCCGAAGACCTGGAGGTTGAGCGGATCGATGTCGAGCACCGAGAAATAGGAGATGCCCGCGGAGAACCACATCCCGAGGTGCGCGTAGAGACCCCGCAGCGCGTCGTCGTTGTTCGCCATCGGGCGCAGCTCGAAGTCGACGCCCCACTGCGGGTAGAAGTCGGCCGTGTTGCGTGGGAAGTCCGCCTCACCGATGCGCGAGTCGAACGGCACGACGACGGCCGAGCGGTTGCGCAGATCGGCCTGCAACATGCCGCGGAAGACCGGCTGGTTCCACCGACCGTCGGTCGGTCCGGCGTCGTCGTGGTGCTCCTCGAAGTCACGACGCCCGCCGCCGCCCTGACCGCGGCTGTCGCCCGGGCGCTCGTTCTCGATCTCCTCGAGCGAGCGCATCGGCGGCTCTTCTTCGTGCTGCTCCGGCTCCTCCACGGTCTGCACGGGCTCCAGAACCACCGGCTGCGGCGGGTGGAGCGTGACCATCGCCGTCGCGCAGGCCTGCAGGGCCGCCTGCCCGATCGGGCCCACGGCCGCGCGGCCCGTGGGACCCGGCGCGGTCGCGTCGCCGATCTGGTTGCCGTTGCGATCGAGCACGAAGATCGTCGTGCTCGAGCGGCGTCCGGTGCCCGCGACCGAGCCGCCCACCACCAGCTCGATGCCGAGGTGCTGCACCACCGACGCCATGCCCTCGGGCGTGCTCACGTCGACGGCGATCTGCGCGGCGGCGTTGATCGCCTGCGCCTCGCTCACCAGCTCGTACTGCGTGGCGAGCGCATCCGCGACGGCGGTGCGCGCCTGATCGGCGTGCCAGCC
>JAIBCE010000402.1 GCA_019694315.1 Sandaracinaceae bacterium | reverse complement strand
CAGTCGCCACAGCGCGGCGCGCTCGGCGTGCAGAGCGTCGCGCCGAGCTCCATCAGCGCCTGGTTCACGACGCCGGGCGCGTCGTGCTCGGCCCACGCGCTCGCCTCGGCCCAGAGGGCCGCCTCGCTCTCGCCGCTGCCGAGCGGCGCCTCGATCGCGTCGAGCCTCGAGAGCACGCGCGCCACGTTGCCGTCGACGATGGGCTCGCGCCTGCCGAAGGCGATGCTGCCGATCGCGCCCGCGGTGTAGCGACCCACGCCGGGGAGCGCGCGGCGCGCATCGGCGTCCTCCGGCACGCGGCCTCCGTGTCGAGCGACCACGGCCTTGGCGCCCTCGTGGAGCAGGCGCGCGCGGCGGTAGTAGCCGAGGCCGCTCCAGCGAGCGAGCACGTCGTCCTCGCTCGCCGCGGCGAGCACGTCCGGGGTGGGAAAGCGCGCGAGGAAGGGCGCGTAGTAGCGGAGCACCGTCTCGACGCGGGTCTGCTGCAGCATCACCTCGGAGACCCAGATCGCGTAGGGATCGCTCGTGCGTCGCCACGGGAGATCGCGCGCGCTCTCGCGAAACCAGGCCGTGAGCTCCGCCTTGGCCCGCTCGCGCGCCGCCGGCTTCAACGCGCCGCTCCTGCCGCGTCCGCAGACAGCAGATCGGCCACGACGCGGGTCGCGCGGGGCGCGAGGATCATGAGGCGATGCAGGGGCAGCGCGAGGCGCGTGGTGCTGCGCGCGCCCGCGAGCTCGCTCGATCGCGGCGGCACGATCATCAGATCGAGCGGCGTGTAGAGGACGTGCACCTCGACCTCGCCCCACGGGTCCGCGTCCGACGCCAGGTCGCGAAGGAGCTCGCTCCCGGGACGCATGTCGCGCGCGCCCTCGAACGGCAGCACGTGCGCGTCGAGCGTGCCTGCGTGCGGGCCCGAGATGCTCACGAAGCGGCGCACCGTCTCGCGCCCTCCGTGACGCTGGATGTACGTGCGCGAGACGAGCGCGCCCATCGAGAAGCCCACGAGATCCACGCGTGCGCTGCGGCTCCGCGCGCGGAGCACCTCCACACGCTCGGCCACCTGTGCGGCGAGCGCGCGGATCGGCGCGCGCCCGTCGTTCGGCACGAGATCGATCGTGTCGACCTCGCGACCGCGCGCCTCGATCACGCGGCGCAGCGTGGCGAGCTCGGCTCCGGTGTCCCAGATGCCGTGCACGAGCAAGACGGGCGGCAAGAGCGCCGTGCTCACGCGGGGCTCGACTCCGTGGGGCGCGACGTGCGCAAGAGCCCGTGCACCGCGCGACGCCGCACCGCGAGCACGCGACGCGCGAGCTCCTGGTTGGTCACGTCGGCGAAGCGCGCCTCGAGCGGCACCGGCACGCCGTCGTGGCCCACGAAGAGCAGGGCGTCGCTGCGAGCGTCCCAGCGCACGTCCTCGAGATCGTCCCACGCGACGAAGCGCTCGGTGTCTCCGTGCACGAAGAGCGCACCGTCGTGGCGCAGCGCGAGGTAGCTCTCCTCGGAGAGCGCGCGCTTGAGGCCGATGATGGCGGTCGCTCCACCTCCCAGGAGGCACCCGAGGGCGACGAGGCCCGTGGTCAGCTCGAGCATCGGGCTGCGCTCCGTCGCGGCCTCCGCCGCGAGCACCGCGCCGCGATGGCCGAGGAACGGATGCGGGAGCGAGCCACGCGAGCGCACGAGCCCCATCGCCGAGACGATCGAGCCGAGCAGCATGATCGACGAGCCGAGGACGAGCGTCCCGAGGATCCGTCGACTCGCGTCGAGCCGGTACCACTCCACGATCGGCGAGTCCTTGGGCGACACCATGGAGATCCTAAACAGAATCGAGGAGACAAGGATCCTCCGCACCGAGGCGATTCCGTGTTCGCGGAGCGGAGGCGGGTCCCGAGCCGGCGGTGCGGGGCAGACGCGAGAGCCACGCATGAACGACGTCTCGCCGAACGTGTGTAGGGCACCGCCGACGCGACGGCCATGCGGCCCGTGGTCGCAGGCCCGGCCGCGCAGAGCGTGAGACGTGGCCAAACGCCCTGTTTTCGGGGCGTTCCGTCGCAACGCGGCCCTGGCCGCCGTGGTAGCATCGCGACCGGATGTCGAGCGAGCCCCAGAAGCAGGAGCGCATCACGGTGCGCCCTGACGCGCCGAAGCCAGCGGCGTCGGTGGGCTCGACCTCGAGCGGGGGCCGCGACCCCGCGTCCTCGACGCGACCGCGGATGAGCAAGAAGGAGATCGCCGACACGAGCCTCTCCACGGGCACCACCATCGCGGGGCGCTACCGCGTGGAGCGCCTGCTCGGCTCGGGCGGCATGGGCTCGGTGTACGAGGCCACGCAGCTCGCGATCGGCCGCCGCGTGGCGATCAAGGTGCTGAGGCCCGACGTCGCGGACGACCCGTTCATCGAGGCGCGCTTCCAGCGCGAGGCCCGCGCCGCCGCGAGCGTGCACCACCCCAACATCGTCGTGGTGCACGAGTTCGGGCGCGGCGACGACGGGGCGCTCTTCCTCGTGATGGAGCTCCTGCACGGCGACTCGCTGCTCACGCGGCTCCGCCGCCGCGCCAAGGAGAGAGGCTCGGGCGCGCTGCCGCCCGAGGAGGCGGTCCGCGTCGCGATCGAGATCGCGAGCGCGCTCGAGGCCGCGCACGCCGCGGGCGTCGTGCATCGCGACCTCAAGCCCGACAACGTCACGCTGCTCGCGAGCGGCGGCCTCAAGGTCCTCGACTTCGGCATCGCCCGCATCCTCGAGAACGATCGCGCCGATCGCAGCGGCGAGGATCGCGCGCAGCTCACCGACGCACAGCAGGTGCTCGGCACGCCTCGCTACATCAGCCCCGAGGCGGTCGCGCGGATGCCCGTGGGCCCCGCGGCAGATCTCTACGCGCTCGGCTGCATCCTCTTCGAGATGCTCACGGGGCGGCCCGTCTTCACCGACAAGGAGCCCGTGATCCTCATGGGCCAACACCTGCGCGACGCGCCGCCGCGCCTCCGCGAGGTGGTCTCGGATCTCGAGGCGCCCGTGGAGCTCGAGGTGCTCGTCGACGAGCTCTTGAAGAAGCTCCCGACGGAGCGCCCGCGGAGCGCGAGCGAGGTGCGCAGCCGGCTCGCGGCCCTCGACTGGCACGGTCGCCTCGTGCGCGACGCCACCAAGGCGCCCCAGCTCCCACCGATCTCGCCGAGCGACCTCCTGCCGGACGAGTCACCGCTGCTCTTGCCGGCCGCGGTTCCCTCTCCGCGCCTGCTGCCTACACCCACACCCACGCCGGCGCCCCCCGTCGATCTGGGCGCGCGCCCGCCTGCGCCCACGCTCAGCCCCGAGGCGATCCTCTTCAAGGCTCCGTCGCCCGCGCCCGGCCGCGCCGACTGGGTCACGCCACGCACGCAGAAGCGCCCCTCGATCTTCGGCGGCGTGATCCTCGTGATCTGCGTGCTCGCCGTGGCCGGCCTGCTCGTGGTGCATCGCATGCGCCTCGACGAGGAGCGCGCCCACCTCACGCCGAGCACGCCCCCGCCCACCACGAGCACCGAGCTGCTCGGCCCCCGCGCCGAAGAGGCGCTGATCACCGTGCAGACCAACGCACCGAATCCGACCATCCGCTGGGACGACCAGACGATGGAGGGCACCTCGTTCAGCGTGGAGGTCGACGGCCACACGCACCGCCTCGAGGTGAGCGCCCGTGGCTACACGACGCGTCAGGTCGAGGTCGTGGCCGACGGCCCTCACGCGGTCGATCTGCCGCTCACCCGCGGACGCCGCGGCACACGCTGACGGCCCTCCCCCGCGCGGCCCGGTTCGAAGCACGGAGTCTCTCAGGCTGGCACCTTGGTGAGTGGCAGTCTGCGAAGGTAGGTGAGCGAGCGCCACACCCACTCGACGGGACCGATGGCGAAGCGCGAGAGCCAGAGGCGCGCACCGATCACCTCGAGCGTCCACACCGACGCCGAGAGGCACAGTCCGCCGAGCGGCCCGAGCTGGCCGTACATGGCAAGGCCATAGCCATAGAAGAAGAGCGTGAAGGCCGCGGTCTGGCCGAGATACGCGCTGATCGCCATGCGGCCGATGGGCACGAGCGCGTCGCGGACCCATGCGAGAGAGGGCCTCTTCGCGAGCCAGAGGACACTGGCCGAGTAGCCCATCGCGAGCACGTTGCCTGCGGCGATGTAGTGCCCCGCCCAGAGCGCCAGGGAGGCATTGGCGAGCACACCCGCCACGACGAGCGCCACGGCCACTCGGCCGTGGTGCGGAGACGCGATCAGGCGCCGCAGACTGCCGCTCTTCTCGAGCCAGAGACCGAAGCTCCCCATCACCACGGTGTTGAGGCGATAGCTCCAGTTGTACTGGCTGAAGAACGCCATCATCTCGTCCCAGCGATGGCGGCTGATCACCACGAAGTCGCCATCACGGTAGATGGCCAGCTGCTGGCCGAGATAGGCGGCGTGCTCGCGGGCGGCCTCGGCGTCGTCGAATTCGGGCGAGAACCACGTGTCGAAGCGGATGGAGATCGCCGTGGTGGCCACCAGCATGATCGCGGAGAACGCGAGGATGGCGCGCGGGGGCAGGCGCTCGAGCGCGAGGAGCACGAAGCCGAGGAGCGCGTAGTTGAGGAGGATGTCGCCCCACCACCCGAAGACCGAGTGCAGCACCCCGAAGACCAAGAGCACGAGGAGCCGCCGCGTGTAGGCGAGCCGGCCTCGCGCCATGAGGATCCCCGCGCCCAGTCCGAACATCGCGGCGAATTGCGGGTAGAACTTGCCCTCGCAGAGGCCCTCGACGAAGAGCGCCGTGACGAGATCCGGCACCGAGAGCGCCGCGCGGTGGGCGTCGTTCCAGAGCAGATCGGGGATGGGCGGAGAGAGGCCGATCCACGGCACGTTCACGATCGCGATGCCGAGGAGACAGAGCCCGCGCATGGCGTCGATCGCGGGATCGCGATCCACCGAGGGACCGCGAGGTGCGTCCGTGCTGCCACCCGCGTGCTCGGCGCTCGCCTCGGTCATGGCGCCTCAGCGAGGACGACGCGCGCCGCCCGCCGGCGCGGGGGCCTGCGGCACGTCGAAGCCGATCTCGGCCGCGCCGCGGTTTCCGGCCGCGTCGAACGCCCGCACCGACGCGATGTGGGAGCCGGGCCCGAGCGGACGCAAGAGGCCCGAGAGCGTGGTGACGTCGATCGCGAAGCGCTCCTCGCGCGTGTCGAGGAGATCGTCGTCGGGGAAGATCGGCCGATAGTCGCCGCCGTCGATCGCGATCTCGATGCGCGAGATCGGACCGATGCCGTCGCGCGCGCGCCCCGTGATGCGCACGCCGCTCGCCGCGAGATCGACGACCTCGGGTGGCGTGTTGTCGACGAGGATCGGCTCGCTCGTCGCGCGTGAGCCGAGCACGTAGGCGTCGGGGTTCGAGAGCTCGTCGCTCGCCTCGACCTCGACCACGTACCAGCCATCGGGCACCGCCGTGGTGTTCCACGTGTACTCGGTGGCCGAGAGCGTCTCGGAGTCGCGCAGGATCTCGCGCCACACGGCCTGCGTCTCCTCGCGGAAGCGGAGGCGGTAGCGCAGCCGATCGCCGTCGATGTTCTCCACCTTCCAGGTGAGGCCGAGGTTGGGCGAGGGCGCGGGCGGCGCGGTGGGATCCACGTCGGGCGCGCGCTTGGTGGTGCGCGCCTTGAGGCCCACCTCCGTCAGCACCGGCCGCTGGTTCTGCGGCAGGTAGTAGACCGAGAGCGCGCGGAGCACGGCCGTTGGATCGGCAAAATTCGCCCGAATTTGAAGGAATCTCGCCGCCGGAGAGCGCACGGGCCCCGGGCTCGTCATCGGCGCGCTCCACGCGCTCCAGGTCTCGTCGGGTCGCTCGGTGTTGCCCGAGCGCGTCTCGATCCGGATCGCGCCCGAGCCGCGCCACACGAGCTGGCCCCAGCGCGAGAGCAGCTCCGCGTCGAGCACCTTGCTCGTCCAGCTCGGCGCGTCGGGGCGCTCGCCGCGCACGCGGTAGATCGCGGCGCCATCGCCCGTGGCGAAGAAGGGCGTGGCCGAGCCGAGGCCGAGCGCGAGCACCTGTCGCTCGTCCACGTCGATCCACACGCTGCTCGTGTGATCGGGCTCGATGCGCACGATGCGCCCCTCGGCACCGAGCGCGGCGTAGATCACGCCGTGCTCACCCAGCTCGAGGCGCGTGACGTGGCCTTCTTCCTGAGCCCACACACGCTCGGCGCGACCGTCGGCCGAGAGCGTCCACACGCGGCCCTTGCCTGGACGCGGCCGCGCCGCGCGCGAGCTCGTCGCGGTGCGCTTGGTCGGAGGCGCCGAGGCGGCCGGCGGATCGGCGAACTCGTTCGCGGCCACCGCGAGCACTCCGTCGCGGAACGCGAGCGCGGTGATCTCGTTGCCAGGAAAGTCCCACGCGATCTCGGCGCGACCGGGGCCCGTGATGCGCGCGACCACCGCGTCGTCGCTCGTGCCCGCGTAGAGCGTGCCGTCCGGCGCGAGCGCGAGGCTCATCACGTGCGCGGCGGGCGAGTCCCAGAGGAGGCTCGCGCGACCCTGCGCATCGATCGCGAAGACCTGTCCGTACGGCCCGGTCGCTGCGTACAGGCGATGGTGCGCGGCGTCGTAGGCGAGATCCCAGATCGACTCCGCCGCGCTCTCGGCCGGAGGCGGCGGCGGCGCCGCCGAGCCAGCGGTCGGCGCCGGCGTCGGCGCCGGCAGCGCCGGCTCGCCCGTGGTCGCGCTCGCGCCGGGGCGCACCAGC
>JAIBCE010000401.1 GCA_019694315.1 Sandaracinaceae bacterium | reverse complement strand
GCCGACGTAGGCATGGGCGGACCTGGAGGCCCGGGCGGCTATGAGGGCGGACCCGGCGGCCAAGGGCAGCGCGGCGGTGACGGTGGCGCAGGCGCGGGCGGGCCGGGCGGATCGAGCGCCGCGGTGCTCACGTGTCGGGCCACGGTGAATGGCCTCGACCTCGCGACCCTCACGGAGGGCACGGCCGGCCTCGGAGGCGCGGCCGCTCCGAGCGGTGTGGCAGGGGTGGCTGGAACGGCGACGCGCGTCGTCGATGCCTGCGCGCTCTGATCCGAGCCCTGCCCCGCGCCGATCGATCGCGATGCGGGCCGGCGTCTTTGGTGCGTAGGATGCGCGGGATGACCTACGTCGCCGACCTCCTCGCTCGCTGCGTCCCCGGCCTCGACGCACCGCTCCGCGCCCGCCTCGAGCCCTACCTCGGCCCGCGCAGCGTGGAGCGCGGGACGATCATCGTGCGTGAGGGCGCCGAGACCGACGACATGTACTTCGTCACGGGCGGCGAGGCGCGCGTGACGCGCGGCGACCTCGAGCTCATGCGCGTGGGCGAGGGCGATCACTTCGGCGAGCTCGCGCTCCTCGCGGCGCGTCCACGCAGCGCGAGCGTCATCGCGATCACCGACGTGTCGCTGCTCTGCCTCGAGGCGCGTCGCTACCGCGACCTCGTGCGCGAGGAGCCCGATCTCGCGGTGGCCCTGGTGCACGAGCTCGTGGGCGGCATCAGCGATCGGCTCTCGGAGATGACCGAGCGCGTGGGCGTGCTCGTGCGCGAGCGGTCGCTTCCGCGGCGCACGAGCATCGAGGTGCGCACCGACGGCATCGAGCGGCGTGTGGCCCTCGGCACGCCGGTGCTCGAGATCCTCCCCAAGCACGCCGACGACGGCCAGGTCGTGGCGGCGCTCATCGATCACAAGCCCGCGAGCCTGGCGACGCTCCTCTCGGCCGACGCCACCGTCGCACCGCTCACCACGTCCCACTGGGAGGGCGAGCGGATCCGCCGCGCGAGCGTGGGCCTCGTGCTGCTCGAGGCCGCCCGCACCGCCTGTCCTCGCGCGGTGCTGCGCCTCGGGCCCTCGCAGGGCGCGACGCAGCTGGTGGAGCTCACGGAGGCGTGCGAGCCCGACGTCGGCGCGATGGCGGCCAAGCTCGAGGCCGCGATGCGCGAGCTCGTGGCCAAGGACGTGCCCATCACGAACGAGTGGTGGACCGTCGAGGAGGCGAGCTCGTACTTCGCCGAGGTGGGCGCGAGCGACATCGTCGCGCTCCTCGAGACGTGGCGCGACGCGATGGTGCCCGTGGCGATCTGCGGCGAGACCCGCGTGCTCGCGCTCGGGCCGCTCCTTCCACGCGCGGCGATGATCGGCTTCTTCCAGCTCATCGCCGACCGCGGGCGCCTCGTGGTGGTGCACGGCGAACACCACGAAGATCGCGTGCGTCAGCTCCGTCCCGCGGCCGACGCGATGCAGACCGAGCACGCGGTGTGGCTGCGAAAGCTCGGCATCGCGAACGCGGGAACGCTCGCGCGGGCCTGCGTGCGAGGCGACATCACGCAGGTGCTGCGCGTGTCGGAGGGCTTCCAGGAGAAGCGCATCTCACGCATCGCCGACGAGATCGCGGGACGCAACGGGCGCGTGAAGGTGATCTCGGTCGCGGGCCCGTCGTCGTCGGGCAAGACCACGTTCATCCAGCGCCTGAGCGTCCAGCTCCAGGTGCTCGGCATCCACCCGATCGGTCTCTCGCTCGACGACTACTACGTGGATCGCGAGAAGACGCCGCTCGCGCCCGATGGCACCTACGACTACGAGGCCTTCGAGGCGCTCGACGCGTCGATGCTCCAGGACGAGCTCACTTCTCTCCTGCGTGGCGAGGCGGTGAAGGTCGCGCGCTTCGACTTCAAGAGCGGCAAGAGCCTGCCCGGCGGCGGGCGTGAGCTGCGGCTGCGGAGCGAGGACGTGCTCCTCGTCGAGGGCATCCACGGCCTGAACCCGCGCCTGCTCGGAGATCGGCTCGATCACGACGAGATCTTCCGCGTCTTCGTCTGCCCGCTCACCACGCTCTCGCTCGACTCGCTCACGCGCATGGCGGCCTCCGATCTGCGCCTGATCCGCCGGATCGTGCGCGATCGACACGGCCGCGCGACGACCGCGTCGGACACGATCGCGCGCTGGCCCTCGGTGCGCAGCGGCGAGCGCAAGCACATCTTCCCGTTCTTCGATCAGGCCGACGCCGTGTTCGACAGCGCGCTCATCTACGAGCCGTCGGTGCTCAAGGTGTACGCGGAGCGCTACCTGCTCGAGGTGCCGCAGCAGCACCCCTCGTTCCAGACCGCGTGGCGCCTGCTCTCGCTGCTCTCGCGCTTCGTCGCGATCCAGCCCGACGAGATCCCGCGCGCCTCGATCCTCCGCGAGTTCATCGGAGGCTCGGGCTTCGAGAGCTGACACGGGGGCGTCGCGGACGCTCAGCCGTGCAAGAGCGCGCCGAGCGAGATGCCGAAGATCATCCCGAGCACGAGCGGGATCGCGATGCCGAGCAGGACGAGGCCCACGCCGCCGTAGACGAGCACCTTGTCGGTCGTCGTCGGCTCGGCCTTGGGGTCGTCCCGGTACTTCTCGAGGATGTCGAGGTTCTTCCGGTTCGCGCGCCAGTAGATGTCGAAGGCGTCGCCGAGGATCGGCACCGCGCCACCGAACGTGTCGATCGCGATGTTCGCGACCATCCGCCCGATCGCGACCGTGGGCAGCCGATGCTCGAGCGCGAGGAAGAGGAGCGAGATCGAGCCCGCCCCCGTGATCACGTCGCCCGCTCCAGGAAGGAGCAGACCGAGGATCGGATCGATGCCGATGTGGATGTCGGTGCCCGGGATGCGGATGAGCTCGTCGGTCACGCGCACGAGGCGCTCGGCCCACGGCGCGATCTGTGACTTGAGCGCCTTCTTGAGCTCCGGCGAGACGTCGTCGCCGAGCACGCGATCGACCGCGTGCCCCACGAGCACGTCGCCGAGCTCCTTCTTGCGGTCGATCCGCGGCTCGAGCTCCGCGGCCGTCGAGCCACGCTTCACCAGCGCCGAGCCCGTCTCGTCGTCGTGCGTCATCGCGCGCATGTTCGCGCGAAGCTACGCCCCGGTCGAACGCGATATTTCAGGATGCCCGCGCCCGCTCAACGACGACGTCGGTTGCGGAGCTGCTCGATGTGCGCGCGCATCGCGTCGGCCTCGGGATCGTGGGGGCGCTGTCGCAGATACTCCGCGTAGTAGTCGGCTGCGTCGTCGAGCTGCTCGAGGCGCTCGGCCGTCACCGCGAGGTTGTACACGAGCTCGGGCACCTCGATGTCCACCGCCTGGAAGGCCGCGGCGGCCGCGGAGAACGCCTGGAACGCGGGGCGATAGCGCCGCCTTCGGAACATCTCCTGCCCCGACGCGAAGAGCGCGGCCGCATCCGCCGTCATCGCGTCCATCGTCGGCGGCAGCGTCATCGTGATGTCGTGCTGTCGCGCGCGCAGGGCCTGCATCTGCGCGATGCGCACCTCGACGTCGGCGCGCTCGGCGTCGGTCGGCTGACCCGTCTCGAGGTAGCGGCGGAAGTACTGCTCCGCGTGATCGGGATCGGCCATGCGCTGGTAGCAATACGCGATGTTGTAGGCGAGCTCCGCGCTCGGGACGATCGCGTCGACCTGCGCGAGGAGCGTGACCGCGTGCCCGAAGTCGTTGGCCTGATACGCCCGCATGCCCTCCGCGAAGAGCTCGCGTGCGCGCGTCATCTCCGGCCCGTCGGGCGGAGGCGCGGCCTCGGGTGGAGGCGCGTTCGGATCCGCCGGGGCGCGGGCCTGCTCCGGCTCCGGCTCGACCGGAGTCGTCGAGCCCTGCGGAGTCTCGCTGGCCTCGACCGAGGAGGTCTCGCCTCCCGTGGTGGTCGTGGTCTCCTCGGTCGGGGCGGTCTCGCCGCCTCCGCCGCAGCCCCACGTCGCCGCGGGCGCGATCATCGAGATCGCGAGCGCGCAGCTCAGGCGTCGCGCCGCACGCATCAGGCCTTCTCGGCCTTGGCCGCCTTGGCCTGCGCGTCCTCTTGCTTCTTGAGCTGCGTCTCGAGCTTCTTGATCGTGCGCTTGAGCTCGCGGACGTCGTTCTTCGTGACGAGGCCGAGCGACTTGGCCACCCCTTCGACGCGCTGATCGATCTCTTCCTGCACCTTGCCGCGCAGCTGGAACGCCTGCATCGCGACCTTCATCACGCGCTCGTCCTGAACCACCTTCGCCACCCGGGGATCCTGGATGAGCTCCATGCCCTTCTTCATCACGCGCGACTTGAGATCCATGCGCTCACGCTACTGCCCGTGGCCGGCGCGGGTCAACGCGAGCGAGGACGCGAGCCCCGTCGATCGGGTGGATCCGCGGCGTCGCAGCGCCCGCTGCGCTTGACACCCCGCCGCGCGGGGCACTACACCCGCCGCACTGAATCGCGATTCAGTCGCGATCGCCCCGCCACAGAGGAGACATCGAGCCATGGCCGACGCACAGAGTGACTTCGGAACGCGCCTTCCCACGAAGATCTCGGGCAACCCCGACGAGGCCAAGGCCATCGGCGCGGTATTCCTCTTCAAGATCACCGGCGACGGTGGCGGCACGTGGACCGTCGACTGCAAGAACAACCCGGGTGTGCGCGCGGGCGAGGAGCCGGCGGACGTGACGCTCGAGCTCACGGCGGCCGACTGGGCGACCATCAGCACGAACCCCGGCGCCGCGATGCAGCTCTACTTCACGGGCAAGCTCAAGGTCAGTGGCAACGCGATGCTCGCCACGAAGCTCCAGAAGCTCCTGGCCTGAGCGAAGGCCCGAGGGCCGAGCCGTCTTCGGTCACGAGACGGCGGACGAGGTGTGCTCCTTCTGGGGCGCACCTCGTTTGCGTTGGAGCACACGGTGCGCGGTCGACCCGCTCGCGCGCCACATGACGCCCGTGGGCGAGCGGCGGTAACGTCACGCCATGTCGGAACGACCGCTCGAAGGCCTACGCGTCCTCGATCTCTCCCGTCTCTTGCCCGGCCCCTGCGCGACCATGGTGCTCGCCGATCTCGGCGCGCAGGTCGACAAGGTGGAGGACCCGCAGGGAGGCGACTACCTGCGCTTCATGCCGCCGCACCACGAGGGCCTCAACGCGCCCTTCCGCGCGCTCAACCGCGGCAAGCGCAGCCTCGTGCTCGATCTCAAGAGGCCCGAGGGGCGCAAGGCCCTGCTCCAGCTCGTCACGCGCTACGACGTGCTCGTCGAGAGCTTTCGACCGGGCGTCATGCACAAGCTCGGGCTCGGCTTCGACGTGCTCCACGCCACGAACCCGCGCCTCGTGGTCTGCGCGATCACCGGCTACGGGCAGGACGGACCGCTCGCCCATCGCGCGGGTCACGACATCGACTATCTCGCGCGCGCCGGCGTGCTCGGGCTCACCGGCCCCGAGGGCGGACCGCCGCAGATCTTCGGCGTGCAGCTGGCCGACATCGCGGGCGCGCTCTTCGGTGTGCAGGGGATCCTCGCCGCGCTCGTGGCCCGCGCGCGCACGGGCAAGGGGCGCTTCGTCGACGTCTCGATGTGCGAGGCGGCGATGCCCTTCGCGATGTTCGGCCTCATGAGCGCGTTCGCCGGCGAAGAGGTGGCGGGCGGCCTCTCTGCGCTCGCGGGCGCGATCGCGCCCTTCGGCACCTACGCGACCAAGGACGGCCGCGCGATGGCGCTCGGTGCGCTCGAGCCGAAGTTCTGGCTCGCCTTCTGTGCAGCGGTCGGCATCGAGGGCGACATGAGCGCGATGGCTCCCGGGCCACACCAGCCCGCGCTCAAGGTGCGACTGCGAGAGATCTTCGCGAGCAAGACGTTCGCGGAGTGGTGCGCGATCGCATCGGCGACGGACTGCTGCCTCGAGCCGGTGCTCCTGCCGCGCGAGCTGCTCGACGATGCGCAGCACGCAGCGAGGGCGGCGATCCCGCGGGACGGGGCCCTGCCCTATCTCAAGACGCCTGGGGCTACGGCCTGGGCGCGCGGCCCCGCACCGGAGCAAGGCGAGCACTCCGAGGCGATCCTGCGGGAGGGCGGCCTCGAGGACGCCGAGATCGCAGCGCTGCGCGCGAGCGGCGCCACGCGCTGAGGCCCCTCGACGTGGGGACCGGGGGCGCGCAAGGACCGGGGCGGGCAAGGACCGGGGCGCGCAAGGTGCTGCACAGCGATCCCGAGGCGTGGCTCCCAGGTCCGCGCGGGCGCGAGCACGAGCACGAGCGCGAGCGTTCTTTCTCGGCATCGAGGCGCCGTGGTACCGTCGTCGCCTCTTCGGCGCCGTTGACCCATGGCCTCCCCGCTCGTCGGCTACAACACGAACGTCCGGCACCACGGCAAGGTGTTCCACATCCAGACCGAGGACTCGGGGCTGACGCACGGGCACATCTTCACGCACCTCTTCGCGGATGGCGGCCGCATCATCGCGACGAAGAAGACGACGTACGCGCAGCACATCGGGACCGAGCGCTACCCGGGCATCGTGAAGAAGCTGATGCAGGCGCAGCACAAGGCGATGTTCATCGCGCTGCGCGACGGTCTCTTCGACGAGGACGAGGTCAAGGGCGCGAAGGAATTCTCGGCGCGCGAGATCGTGCTCGACGACGAGCCCAAGGGGACGCCCTCGTCGCCGGGCCTCGCCGCGGCCCCCAAGCCGAGCTCGTCGAGCGGTGCCATCGCCGCGCCGGTCGAGCCTGCGCCCCCACCGCCCGCGCCCGCGGCCGCGAGCGGCCCTC
>JAIBCE010000400.1 GCA_019694315.1 Sandaracinaceae bacterium | reverse complement strand
GCCGTGGTCGCGTGCGGAGCGAGCGCGGGACGCGTGGCGAGCAGCGGGGCGAGGTGCGGCCGCGCGAGCTCGAGCGCGGCGACCACGGCGAGAGCCGCGAGCGGGGGGACGAGCGCGAGCGCGCGCAAGGGCTGGAGCACCGCGAGCGCGCCGCGCAGCACCGCGATCGCGTCGAGGATGTGGCCGCCGAGCGCGATCGCGAGCGTCACGAGCGTGGCGGCCGCCACGGCGCGAGCCGCCTTCGCGCGCAGCTGGAGCCCGACCGCGAAGAGCGCGAGCAGCGTGAGATCGGTGATGACGATCGTGCGCCGCACGTCGAGCAGCTCACCGTCGCGCAGCCAGGCCACCACGTGTCGAGGCTCGAAGCCGAGCTGGCGCCAGCCGAGATCCGCGGGCCAGCCGAAGGGCACGCCGAGGCTCACCATGCCCGGGCCGTACGCCGCGATCGCGACGCCCGCGGCCGCGAGGCTCGCGCGCAGCGCGCGCTCGGTGGCGTCGCGATCCTGAGCCGCGAGAGCGCCTGCGAGCTGCGCGACGAGCGCCACGATCGCGAGCTGAGGATGCGTGAGCACCGCCGCGCAGGCCCACAGCGTCGCGGGCCATGCGCTCGTGGCGCGCGCCACGCACGAGGCGCCGAGCACGACGAGGGGAAGGGCGCACACCTGCGAGATCACGCCGATGCGGAGGAACGCCTCGTAGCCGCCGACGAAGGCCGTGCTCGGTGCGATCCACGACACCATGCACGCGCCGACGAGCGCGGTGGCCGGGCGCGCGCCGCAGCGCACGACGGCCACGTAGAACGAGAGCGGCGCGGCCACGAGCCCGAGCCAGCCGACCACGTGGATCGCGACGAGGGGCGGGATCGAGGCGCGGATGAGGGCGGCGACGCCGAGCCACGCGAGCGGCGGGTAGTGCACCCCGAACGGAAAGCCCCCGAGGTACGAGGCGATCCAGCCGTGGGGCAGGCCGCCCTGCGCGATCTCGGCGGCCACACGCGCGTGGGTGACGGCGTCGCCGAACGCCACGCCCGGATGCGCCCACGGCGCGACCCAGAGCAGCGGTGCGCAGCCGAGCACGACGAGGAGCCCACCGACCATGCGATGGGCTCGCGACGCAGGCGCGGGAGGTGCGTCGTCCGAGGCCTTCGGGGCGCGGACGATCGCGAGCGTGAGGAGCAGGATGGCGATGAGGCCGAGCGCCAGGAAGAGGACGCGGCCCTCGCTTCCGGGCTCGATCACGGAGGGCCTTCGTCGTCGGCGAGCCCGTACTTGCGCAGGCGATACCGGAACGAGTGGAACGAGGTCTGGAGCAGCTGCGCCGCGACCTTCTGTCGCCCGCCCGCCTGCTCGAGGGCCTTCACGACCATCGCGCGCTCGAGCTCCGAGAGCCAGCCATCGAGATCGAAGCCGCCCTCACCGAGCTTGGGCAACTCGGCCGCGCCTCGGAGCTCGCGCGGCGCGCCGCTCTCTGCGGGCAGATCGTCCACCGTCACCACGGACCCCGCCGCGAACGCGACCGCCCGCTCCACCACGTTCTCGAGCTCGCGCACGTTGCCGGGGTAGGGCTGTCGCTCGATCCACCGCAGCGCGTCGGGGTGGAAGCCGAGGCGCTTGCCCTGCAGCGTGCCGTGCTTGCGGAGGAAGTGCTCCGCGAGCGCGGGGATGTCCTCGGTGCGCTCACGCAGCGGCGGCAGATGAACGCGGATCACGTTGAGGCGATAGAAGAGGTCCTGGCGAAAGCGCCCCGCCGTGACCTCTTGCTCGAGCAGGCGGTTGGTCGCGGCGATCACGCGCACATCGACCTCGAAGTCGCGGCCGGCGCCCACGGGGCGCACGACGCGCTCCTGGAGCACGCGCAGGAGCTTCACCTGCAGGCCGAGCGGCAGCTCGCCCACCTCGTCGAGGAAGAGCGTGCCGCCGTCGGCGATCTTGAAGAGACCATCCTTGCGCTGGTGCGCGCCCGTGAACGCGCCCTTCTCGTGACCGAAGAGCTCGCTCTCCATGAGCGGCTCGGGGATGGCCGCACAATTGACCACCACGAACGGCTTCTTGGCGCGTGTGGACTCGTCGTGGAGCGCGCGCGCGACCATCTCCTTGCCCGTGCCGCTCTCGCCCGTGATGAGCACGCTCGTGGGCGAGCTTGCGACGCGTCGCACGAGATCGAGCACGCGCTGCATCGCGACGCTGCGACCGAGCAGCTTCGTCGCGCGCTCCTTGTCCTCCACCTTCGCGCGGAGGATCCGGTTCTCGCCGACGATGTCGCGCTTCTCGAGCGCCTTCTCGAGCAGCGCGAGGATCTCGTGGTTGCGGAACGGCTTCTGGATGTAGTCGTAGGCGCCGAGGCGCATGGCCTGCACAGCGTGCTCGGTCGTGCCGTACGCCGTGATCACGATGACCTGCGTCGAGTCGTCGTTGGTGCGCGCCGTCGCGAGCACGTCCATGCCCGAGCCGTCGGGCAGCGACAGATCGGTGATCACCGCGTCGTAGGGCACGCCCGAGACGATCTTGTCCTTCGCGGTCTCCACCGTGCCGACGAGCTCGACCACGTAGCCCGCGCGCCGCAGCAAGACGCCCAGCATCTCGCGCAGGCTCGCCTCGTCGTCGCAGACGAGCACGCGGGCTGGGACGGTTCGCTCGAGCGGGGACATGGCCTCCGATCAGAGCGCGCCCCGACGAACCGGGAAAGCAGAATCGTCGCGTCGCGAGGCGCTGTGCGTTCAGAAGCCCGTGCGGGGCGCTTCGCCCGCGGCGCGCGGCGGGCGGACCGACAAGCCCTGCACCGCCGCGTACTCGAGGAAGAGGACCGTGCGGTCCTTCTGCTCGATGCGCACCACGGCGGGCCCCAGCGTCACTCGCGCCACCTCGCTCACGACCGTGCCCGAGTCGCCCAGGGAGAGGTACAAGGACACCCGGTGCTCTTCCCCGAACGAGAACGTGCGCTCCTCGCTGGCGGCCGGCGGCCGCGCGCTCGTCTTCTTGTCGCCGTTCTTCTCGGCCTTGGCCGGTGCCTCGGCCTTGCCGGTCTCGGCCTTGGAGCCAGGAGCCTCGGCGAGGATCGTCTCGAGCGTGTCGCGCGTCATCGCGCGCATCCTCGTCGCGGTGCGCGCGATCGTCAAGCCGAGCCACGGCCGCGCTCACTGCGCTCGTCGCTGGCCCTTCGCGTGCTCGCGTCGGTGGCGATCGCTCTCGTGATCGCGGCGTGCGCGAGCCCGATCGAGCAGGCGCGGATCGCGCTCGACGAGGGCGAGCTCGATCGCGCCGTGGTGCTCCTCGAGGGCATCGCGCGCGATCATCCGGAGGAGCCCGGCGCGTGGCTCGCGCTCGGTCGCGCGCGCATGGCGGCGAACCGTCCCGTGGCCGCGCGCGAGGCGTTCGAGCGCGCGGCGGTGCTGCTGCCGCACGAGAGCGGGCCGCGCATCCTCGTGGGCCACACCCACGAGCTCGAGCGTCGCTACGACGAGGCGGAGATCGCGTACACGCAGGCCGTCGCGCTCGCGCCGACCGAGGCACGCCCCGAGCGCGTCCTCGGCGTGCGCCTGCTCCGCTGGGGCCGCGCACCCGAGGCCGTGCCGCACCTCGCCCGCGCCGCCGAGCTCGATCCCACGAGCGCGGCCACGTGGAACGCCCTCGCCGTGGCGCAATTCCACGCGGGCGATGGTGGCGCCGCGCTCGACACGTTCGAGCGCGCGCGGCGCGAGCGGGCCGCGCGCGGGCTTCCGTTCGAGCGCGATCTCGCCGTGGGAGAGGCCGCGATCCTCGTCCGTGCCCGCCGCTACGCCGAGGCGCTCGGGCTCTACGACGAGGTGCTGAGCCACGATCCGCGCTTCGCTGCGGCGCACGTCGGGCGGGCGCTGGTGCTTCACGAGCTCGGTCGCTGCGAGGAGGCGCGCGTGGCCTTCGCTCGCTACGCGGAGGCGGCCGGCGACACGCTCGAGGCGCGCGCACGCGTCCTCGAGTACGAGCGTGGGGCTGGCCTCCGATGTGTCGAGCGAGCGCGCGCGGCCCCCGGGCCCGTGGGGTTTTGAGCGTGCGAGCCGCGAACCTGTGTAGAGTGGCTCCGTGACGAAGCCGAGGAACGACGACGGTTCAGCGCATCTCGTGGGTCGGCCGAGGGATCGCGAGCGCGCGGTGCCGCGCCGGATCGCGAGCGTCTCGATGGTGCTCGCCGCGACGGCGCTGGGCTGCGGAGATCCGCCGCCGTCCACCGCCTCGCGCGTGCCCGTCGTGCCGCAGCCCGTCGTGGCCGTCGCGGCGCCGCGTCCGGTCGCGAGCTCGATCGCGTTCGATCTCGTCGCGACGCCCGGCGGCGCGGTGCTCGCGTGGGGTCGCCCCTCTCGGCAGGGCGGTGGGATCCGCGCGCTCGCGGTCGATCCGCTGGGCTCGCCCCGCGGCACCGAGGTCGACGTCGTGCATCAGGGGGAGGCGCGCTCGGGCAGCGCCGACGAGGCGCCCGCGCAGATCGAGGAGCTCACGATCGCGTCGTCGGGCACGCGCGTGGGCCTCACGTGGGTGGTGAGCACACCCTCGCCCGTGGTGCAGGCCACGTTCTCTCCGCAAGAGGTCGAGGGCTTCGCGCCGCCGCACACGCTCGCGCCGACCGTGGCCCTGGTGCCCGGCACGCGTGCGGCGCGCGGGCGCATCGCGATCTCGAGCCGCGAGGACGGTGCGCTCGTCGTGACGCATCGAGTGACCGACGCCCCGTGCTCCGCAGGCGTCGCCGCCGAGGTGGGCACCGCGGGCGCGGTCTGCGCGCGCGTGGCTCGCAGCGAGGTGGACTCGCTCGTCGCGCAGATGGAGCCGAGCATCGAGATGGAGGTGCCGGGCCCGTGCCCGTCGCTGCTCGCGGGCGCGGTCACCACGGCGGGCACGTGGTTCTACGGCGTCTGCCACCAGACCCCCACCCAGGCGACGACGCTCTACGCGATCCGCCCCTCGATCTCGTGGGCCTC
Source organism: Sandaracinaceae bacterium (assembly GCA_019694315.1). GTDB lineage: Bacteria > Myxococcota_A > Polyangia > Polyangiales > Sandaracinaceae > JAFLCL01. The sequence goes on along the minus strand of JAIBCE010000400.1, from coordinate 1,844 downwards.
TGCGAACGACATGCTCCCGGAGTGTCTGCCCGAGGCCATCGCCCCGCTGCCCGAGGGCGCCGCGCTGATCGGTCGCTGCGGCGAGGCGCTGCGCATGTCGGTGCTCGACGCGATGGGCCGTGAGACCTCGGTCGTGAACGCACCGCACCTCGAGGTCAGCTGCGAGGCGGGGCGACCGTCGATCGTCGTCGCGGGCGAAGCCACACCGCGGCGCGTGCCGTTGCTCGCGGCCGTCTCGCGCCTCGAGGGCCTCTTGCCCGAGCGCATCGCCCCGCGGGGCTCGCGTGCGGTCTGGACCGGGACCTCGCTGCTCGTGGCCGCGCCCCTCGAGGGAGAGGTCGCGCTGCGGCGCTACGAGTGCCGCGAGCTCGGCCTGGTTCGCACCGACCTCCCCTGAAGGCCAGCGTCGACGTGGTCCTCCACGCGATCCGTGGTTCGCGTTCCTGCGTGCGCCCTTGACGAAGAGGGGCTGGAGAACGAGGTGCAGACGATGTTCAACCACACGCCCGCCGAGGTCTCGGTCTACGAGGTGTCTCCGCGCGATGGCCTGCAGAACGAGGCCGTCACCGTGCCGACGACGCGCAAGGCGCGCCTGATCGAGGCGCTCGTCGATGCCGGCCTGCGCCGCATCGAGGCCACGAGCTTCGTGTCGCCCAAGTGGGTGCCGCAGCTCGCCGATGCCGACGAGGTGATCGGCCTGCTCCCGCGGCACGACGGGCTCACCTACAGCGCGCTCTGTCCGAACGCGCGCGGCCTCGAGCGCGCGCTCGCCTCGGGCCTGCCGGAGATCGCGGTCTTCATCTCGGCGAGCGAGACGCACAACCGCAAGAACGTGAACAAGACGGTCGACGACACGCTCGCGCGGTTCCGCGAGTTCATCGCCCCCGCGGTGCGCGCCGGGCTCCGCGTGCGCGGCTACGTCTCCACGCTCTGGGGTTGCCCGTACGAGGGCGAGATCGCGCTCGAGGCGGGCCTGCGCATCGCGCGCGAGCTCGTCGGTCAGGGCTGCTACCAGATCTCGCTCAGCGACACGATCGGCGTGGGCACGCCGCGACAGACGGAGCGCATCCTTCGCGCCTACCTCGCCGAGTTCCCGCGCGAGAGCCTCGCGATGCACATGCACGACACGCGCGGCACCGCGCTCGCGAACATCGTCGTGGGCCTCGAGCTCGGCATCGCGACCTTCGACGCGTCGGTCGGCGGGCTCGGCGGCTGCCCCTACGCGCCGGGCGCCGCCGGCAACGTGGCCACGGAGGATCTCGTCTACATGCTCGACGGAATGGGCGTCCGCACGGGCGTGGATCTCGACAAGCTCTGGGCCGCAGGCCAGGTCGCCAAGGCGGTCGTCGGCCACGAGCTCCCGGGCAAGGTGCACAAGGCCGGCGTCCGCTCGCTCCGCAGCTGATCGATGCGTGGAGCGACGTGGGGGCACATGCCCCCGCCTCTCAGCGCGGGCGAAGCCGCAGCCCAAACTTCCGAATCCTCGCGCCGCGCGAGGTCCTCGGAAGTCGTAGATCAGAACAGCATGATCGCGCCGGCGGCCGTCATCGCACCCCACGTCGTCCAGCCCACGACCTGGTGCACCACGGCGACGGTCTGGAGCGTGCTGTAGTCGTTGGCGCGGTCACCGAACCAGCCCGACGTGAGGCCGATGCCGATCACGGCCTGGGCGACCATGCCCACGAGGTGCACCCAGCGGAGCACCTCGTGGACGCGGAGGCGATCGGCGAACGCGCCCCGCGCATCGTTCACGTGGTTCGGGTCGGGCATCACGAACGTGAGCGCGAACGTGGTGGCGTAGAGCGCGGACGTGGTGATGGACGAGATGCGGTGGGGCCAGGGGA
>JAIBCE010000399.1 GCA_019694315.1 Sandaracinaceae bacterium | reverse complement strand
CTTCACGAAGGGGCGCGGATCGACGACGCGATCCACGGGCGCCATCCCGTGATCGCCGACCACCAGCGTCACGCAGTCCCCCAGGCGATCGCGGGCGCGCGCGATGCCCTCGGCGATCCTCGCGCGCGCCGCGCGCGCGCGCGGGCCGTCCTCGCCCTCCTCGTGGAGCGCGCCGTCGAGCGCGGCGGCGTAGGCGAACGTGAGGCTCGGCCTGCGCCTTTCGAGGAGCGCGTCGAGGTGCTCCCAACGCGCCTCCTCGGGCAGCTGCCAGGGCGTGATCGCCACGTCGAGCCCGGCCTCGCGCGCTCGAGAGAGGAACGTGCGTCGTCCGCCGATCGCGTCGGTCGTGAAGAGGTCGTCGCGCTCGGGGAGGTCGAGCCCCGCGAACGCCCGCGGGGGCACGCGATGGAGGGCCACGTACCCCTCGAGCCCGTGGACCGCGGCGAGCGCGCGAGAGAGCTGACGGCGCAGCCACGCGCGCTCGTGCACGATCGCAGGGAGCAGGCCGAGCCACGCGAGCGGCGCGAGGATCGACGGCGCGCGCGCCCGCGAGAACAGGCACATCCGACCGTGCGCGCGCGGCGCCCCTCCGGTGAGGACGGTGGCCAGCGCGCCCGACGAGTAGCCGACGATCCCGCGGAGCGAGCGCCGCTCGGGCAGCGAGGAGAGACCGTCACCGAACCTCGAGAGTTGCTCGGGCCCGAGCGCATCGACGAACACCACCAGCAATCGCGGCACGTCATCCTCCACGGTGCGACAGGACGAGGAGCCGGTCGCGAATGATCCTCGCATCAGCACCTCGCGTGCCCAGGAGCTGCTCCGCGACGGGACGCGTGCGAGCTCCTCCATAGGCGAGCGCGACGGCGACGCGCGCGAGGCGCTCACGCGGGTGCCCCACCCACGGAAGGAGCGGCACGCCGGCGGCGCGCGCGCGGAGCGCCGAGCCGAGCCGACCGAGCGGACGCACGTCGGGCAGCACCGGGAAGAGAGCCAGCTTCGTCCTCGCGTACGCCTCGGGGTCCTCCGGCGCGCCCACGCGCAGCGCTTCGAACGCGAGGTGCGCCCGCGCGATCGTGCGCAGGGTGGCGCCCTCCCATCCGCGATCCTTCGGCGTCGCGGGACGCGCGCGAAAGCGACAAGCCGCGGCGTACGCGCCCACCAGCTCCTCGGTCACGTGCGGCGCGCCCGCGAGCTTCGCGAGCGCCTCTCGCCGCCCCTCCACGCTGCCGACGTACGCCCCCGCCGCGAGGAGGAGCGCGTCGCCGCACGCGAGCACCGCCTTGTGGAGGTGCCTCGTCCGGTCGTCGTCCCGAACCGCGGAGTCCATCTCGGAACGAGCGCCCTCGTCGTCCAGCTGCGAGAGGGCGAGCCCCACGGCCCGGTTCGCGAGGAGACGCCCTGCCTCCTCGAGAGGGACGTCGCGGGGGCGCAGCGCGACGCGGCTGAGCACGGTCGCGTCGCCGTCGACGAGCTTCACGCCGCCGAGCGACACGTCGAGCCAGAACAGTGTGCGCGGCGGCGGCGAGAGCCGGTGGATCTCGATGGGCCACAGATCCACCGACACGCCGGCGCGCGGCTCGAAGTGATGCGCGATGGCCTTCAGCGCCTCGTGCGTCCCGCGCTCGACGCGGTCGACGACCGCCACCAGATCGAGGTCGTTGTAGGGCCTGGGGGCGCCGTCCCGGATCACGACCCCGCCCTCGGCACGCGCGTAGCTACCCACCAGCAGCAATGCTCTCGGCGCGATCGCTCGCCGCGTCGCCTCCGCGATCTCGCGGAGCGCTGCGGACACGAACTCCTGGACGATGGCTCGTTCCGACGGTGGCATGCCTCGCGCTGCTTGCACGGCTCGTGCTCCTCGCGCGGAGCCGCGGCGAGCTCTCGTTCTTCGACGAGCGCGACTACCACGCGATCGGCGTCGCGCTCTCGCGTGAGTTCTCGTACGCGTCGGTGCACGGACCCACGGCCTTCCGCCCGCCGGGTCAGCCGTTCTTCCTCGCCGCTGTGTACGCGGTGTTCGGGCCGTCGATCCGCGCGGCCGAGCTCGTGCAGTCGCTCCTGTTGACGACCGTGCCCTTCGCCGCGGCGCGCCTCGCGCGGCTCGTCTCGCGGAGGCCCGGCGTCGCGCTCGCCGCGGCCGCGATCGCCGCGCTCCACCCTGCGCTCTCCTACGCCGCGCTGTCGCTCTATCCGGTGGTGCTCACCGTGGTGACGCTCTCGTGGGGCCTCGTGCTCTCGGCCGAGGGGCTGCTCCGGGGGCGACCTCGCCGCGTCGTCAAGGGTGCCGTGCTGCTCGGCCTCGCGGCCGCGTGCACGCCGTATTTCGCACCCCTGCCGCTCGTGGTCGCCGGCCTCGCGCTCCGGAGGCGCGCGCGGGTGGCGGCCCTCGCGTCGCTGCTCTCGCTCCTGCCGCTCCTCGCCTTCGCCGTCCGCAACGCCCACACGCTGGGGACCTTCACCGTCTCGACGACCTCGGGCCTGAACCTCGTGCTCGGGGCCAACGACGAGGCCACGCCCCGCTCGGGCAACTGGATCGAGCCCCCGACGTTGTCCGAGGCCGACGCGCGCGACGAGCTCACGCGCGACAAGGCGTACCGCGCCCAGGCACACGCGTGGATCCGCGCCCATCCGACGCGCTGGCTCGGCCTCTCGGCCGCGCGCGCGGCGATGGTCCTCGACTCGGTCGGACGGCCACGCACCCGGGGCGCGCACGACGATCGGCTGGCGCACCTCGCGGGGCTCGCGCTGCTGCCCGTCGTGCTCCTCGGCGTGCTGGGCCTCTTCGTCTACCGACGCTCGGTGGCGGCGCAGCTCTCGGCCGCGGCCCTCGCGTGCGTGATGCTCGCGGCCGCGCCCACCCTGGTGAAGCCGCGCTTCCGGTTTCCCGTCGATCCCGCGCTCGGCACGTTCGCCGCGGCGCTCTTGCTGCGGAGGAGCCGCTGATGCCTCGGGTGATCCACGTCCTCCGCAAGTTCGATCCGCGCGAGTGGGGCGGCATCGAGACCCACCTCGCCGGCCTCGTCCCCGCCTTGTCGCGGCTCGGATGGGAGAGCGAGGTGCACGCGCCCGCCGAGGACGGCACCGACGGCGCGCCGCTCGAGGCGCTGGGCGCGCGCTTCCGCACGTTCCGTGCGTTCTACCCGTACCTCGCGCTGCGACCGGAGCAGCGACGCGATCTCGTGGCCGCGGGCGGGAACCTCGTGGCGCCGGGCGAGCTCGCGAGCCTCCTCGGGAGCGAGGCAGACGTGCTGCACACGCACACGCTCCGTCGGCTCGGCGGCGTCGTCCGCAGCGCAGCCCGGCTGCGTGGGCGTCCCTACGCGGTCACCGTCCACGGGCCGGTCCACACCGATCCGGGCATCGAGCGCGACGCCGCGGCCCGCACCCGCGGCGCCCGCGACCTCGGCGCGCCCTTCGGTCTGCTCGTCGGCGCGCGGCGGGTCATCGACGACGCCGATCTGGTCTTCGTGCTCAACGGCGAGGAGCACCGCGCGCTCCTGCCGGTCCGTGGCGATCGGCACCTCGCCCACGTGGCCCACGGCGTCGAGCTCTCGCGCGCGAGCACGAGCGCGCGGGCCGCGGCGCGCGAGTCGATCGCGGGCCTGGGCGCGGCGCCGTACGCCGTGGTGCTCGCCCGCATCGATCCCATGAAGTCGCAGGAGACCGCCATCGCCGCGTTCCTCGCGGCCGCCCCGCGCGAGATGCACCTGCTGCTGGTCGGCGCCTTCGTCGATCGCGCCTACGAACGACGGCTGCGGGCGCTCGCCAACGACGAGCCCCGCGTCCACTTCGTCGGCGGGGTCTCGCCTTCGCGCGCGCGCGCCCTCCTCGCCGAGGCGCACCTCGCGTTGATCCCCTCTCGCGCCGAGCCGTTCGGCATCGTGCTGCTCGAGGCGTGGGCCGAGGGGACGCCGGCGCTGGTGGCCGACGTGGGCGGGCTCTCCGATCTCTGCCGCGGCAACGGCGCCGAGGCCGCGCTCGTGACGTCGGGCGAGGACTGGAGCGCGAGGCTCGCCGCCGCGCTGGCCGACGCGGCGTTCCTCGAGCGCGAGCGCGTGGAGGGCCCGCGGAGGGTGGCCGCGCGCTACTCCTGGGACGCGCTCGCGCGACGGACGGTCGACGCCTACGCGCGGAGCGCCGCGCGCCGACCGGCCCAGTAGCCGGTCGCCTCGGCCACGCGACGAGGGATCGACAACACCCCCGCGCCGAGGTCACGCAGGAGCGCGCCGCCGAGGGGGCGCACGAGATCGTCGAGCACGCTGGGCGCGCCGAGCCGCGCGATGGACGCCTCGGCCAGGCCCTCCCCGCGACGACGACGAAACGCCGCGCGCAGATCGTACTCGTGCGAGTGCTCGAAGACCGCCCCGGGCACGTACTCGACGCCCCAGCCGAGCGCCCGCACGCGCGTGGTCCAGTCGACGTCCTCGGAGTAGCGCAGCTCCTCGTCGAACGGCAGGGCCTCCCACGTGGCGCGTCGCACGGCCGAGGCCGCCATGGAGAAGAACGCGCCGTTCCGCACCCGCGTGGGCGCCCGCTCGCCGAACGCGCGTGCGTGCTCCACCCGTGTCGCGCGCGAGGCGTCGGGGCGCGGCACCTGTCGCGCGAACGTCGCCGCCACCTCGGGCCGCTGGAACGGCTCGATCAGCGCCTCGAGCGCGTGGCGGTCGCGCGCGATGGCGTCGGCGTTGACGAAGGCGACGAGCGGGCTCGTCGTGGCGGCCATCCCGGCGTTGAGCACCCGTCCCGGGACGTACGAGATGGGGTCGACGTGCACGAACGAGAGCCCGCGCGCGACCACCTCTTCGCGCGAGCCGTCGGTCGAGCCGCACTCGAAGACGATCAGGCGCGGCTCGACGCCGTGCTGATCGAGGAGCGCGTCGAGCGCGCGCGGCGCGTAGGGCATCTCGTTGCGGCAGCGGACGACGACGTCGAGGACGACCATGCCCGGGCTCGCTGCAACCCCCGTGCACGGGCCCAAAACCTTCTCGTCACAAAGAGTGTTGACAGAACCCGGCGCACCCTTTAGAAAACGCGCCCTGTTCGACGACGACTTCGTCGCCGAGCGGGCGGGTAGCTCAGCGGTAGAGCGCTAGCCTTACACGCTGGTGGCCGCAGGTTCGAATCCTGTCCCGCCTACAAAAGGCGAGACGAAGAGCCGAGCCCCGAGTAGAGAAGAGCAGTCCGAAGTTCTGCGGCGGTAGTTAAGTTGGTTATAACGCCGGCCTGTCACGCCGGAGGCCGCGGGTTCAAGTCCCGTCCGCCGCGCAGCACGAAGAGCCCGAGGTCCCGTAGGATCTCGGGCTTCTTCCTTTTTGGTCCCATGCCCGCCCCTCGCCCCGACGCTCGCACCTCCCCACCGACCGAGCGCATCGAAGCGCCGATGGCGGCCCAGGCCCACGCGCACGCGGAGTTCGAGCTCACCCCGCGGGAGAAGGTCTTCACGATCGTGGGGACCCTCCTCGGGTTGTTCCTCGCGGCGCTCGACCAGACCATCGTCGGCACCGCCGGCCCGGCGATGCAGCGCGACCTGCACATCTCGCCCGCCCTCTACCCTTGGATCACCACCGCGTACCTGGTGGCCTCGACGGTGATGGTGCCGATCTACGGCAAGCTCTCCGATCTCTTCGGCCGCAAGCCGATCCTGCTCCTCGGCATCGGACTGTTCCTGCTCGGCTCGCTCTCGGCGGGCGTGTCGCAGTCGACCGGGTTCCTCATCGCGGCGCGCGCACTCCAGGGCGTCGGCTCCGCGGCGCTGTTCACCAGCGCGTTCGCCGTCATCGCCGACATCTTCGCGCCGGCCGAGCGCGGCAAGTACCAGGGCATCTTCGGCTCGGCGTTCGCGCTCTCGAGCATCATCGGCCCGCTGCTCGGCGGGTTCCTCACCGACACGCTGTCGTGGCACTGGGTGTTCCTGGTGAACCTCCCGCTCGGCGCGGTGGCGGTCACCTTCATCGTGACCAAGATGCCGACGCTCCGGCGCGTCCGCACCGAGCGCCCGAAGATCGACTGGGCCGGCGCGTTCGCGCTGCTCGTCGCCGTGGTGCCGTTCCTCGTGGCCCTCAGCCTCGCGCGGAGCGTGGGCGCCGATCCGAGCCAGCGGTGGATCCCCGGCGCGCTGCTCGTGCTGTCGGTCATCGGCGTGATCGCGTTCATCGGCATCGAGCGCCGCGTGGCCGAGCCGCTGCTCGATCTGCGCCTGTTCCAGAACCGCGTCTTCGCGGTCGGCAACCTCGCGAGCTTCATCCTCGGCGCGAGCTTCCTCGGCGCGATCATCTTCCTGCCGCTCTTCATGGTGAACGTGGTCGGCCTCTCCGCCACCAGCGCCGGCCTCACGCTCACCCCGCTCACCTTCGGCATCGTCGCGGGCAACATGGGCTCGGGGCAGATCGTCGCGCGGCTCGGTCGCTACAAGCCGATCATGCTGGCGGGGAACATGATCCTCATCGCGGGGTTCGCCATCCTGGCGTTCAGCCTCACGCCGGAGTCGACCCAGCGTGAGGTAACGATCAAGATGATCGTCCTCGGCGTCGGGCTCGGCCCCTCGATCCCGCTCTACACGCTCGCCATCCAGAACTCGGTCGAGCCCCGCGAGATCGGCGTCGCCACCGCCTCGGCCACGTTCTTCCGCCAGATCGGCAGCACGGTGGGCGTGACCACGCTGGGCGCGGTGTTCGCCTTCACCCTGGTGACCGGCATGGCCGCGGTCAAGCCGGGCCCCGCGCTCGCCGGCATCGACGCGGCCAAGGCCCTCGCGGCCGAGGCCGGCGGCGAGGGCGGCTCGCCGATGAAGATGCAGGTCGACGTGAAGGGCTGGAAGGCC
>JAIBCE010000047.1 GCA_019694315.1 Sandaracinaceae bacterium | reverse complement strand
GCGCGGTCATGCGCTCGGTCGCGATCGAGGGCGAGCCACCGCCCACTTCGTGGTGCTGAGCTCGAGCAGAAACGCCGTGAGCACGACGCCGAGTGCCGAGCCGAGGCCGAGCGGCTCAAAGCGCCGACGGCGTGACCCCGTTGCCCGCCTCTTCGCCGTAGCGCACGAGATCGGTGCTGCGCTCCCCGATACCTGCAGTGGTGGGAGCGGCGCGTGCAGCTGGTTCGCCCCGCGGTCGCGCCACCCGGCAACGCGCGCCCGGATCTCGAGATCCTCCTCGAGCTGAGCCGTCGCCTCGGCTACGCGATGCCGCACACGAGCGCGGCCGACGTGATGGAGACGACCCCTGCCCTTGCGCGACTTCGCACCATTGTGGCGCGCGATCGAACATCATGCGTCGAGCAACCCAGGGCGGAAAACGAGGTCTTCATGACGAACCTGATCGACGAAGCGAAGCGCGTCCTCGCGCTCGACAACGACGCGCGGCTCGACGGGATGGAGGCGCTCTTCGAACGAGCAGGCTTCCTCGAGAAGTGGCCGGGCAAGCACGACCTCGCGGAGTGGAAGGAGCTCACGCCCGAGCAGCAAGCGATCGTGCGCATCGTCGCGGAGGTGCCCGAGGCCGCGGGCGCCGTCGGATGGGGCGTTCCGCGGCGCCCACGCGAGCTCCAGCGCTTCGCAGGCCTGTTGCCTCCGGGCCCCCTCGAGTCGATCGGCGAAGGCGGCGCGCCGCGGTGGCGCGTGATCGATCACCTCACGCGCAAGAAGGTGGCGTGGGACGAAGCGCTCGCGCGCGGGCTCGAGGGGCTGTCGAACGTCGACCGGATGCGCGCGCTGTTGATCTCGCCTCGTTCGCGTACCGCCTCACGCAGAACGCGAAGGCTCGCATCTCACCCGAGCAGCTACGCGACGCGCAGCTCGCGGCGGGCGACGAGGGCACGCCGTTCGTGGTCGCGCTGATCGAGCAGCGGCTCGCGAACCGCGACGACCCGAATGTCGAGTCCTACCTCGGCGAGCGCTTGGACCTGATGGTCGAGACGCTCGCAGAGCGGGGCACACCGATCGACCCACGATGGCGAGGCGCCGACTGGTGAGCATCGCCAGTCGCGCGGACGATCGTCCCCGCACCCCATGCTCAGCCCGTTCCGACAGAACGGGCTTCCGAGCGGCTCTGCCGCGAGCCTGTTGCCCCCGGTCTCGACCGGGGGAGACGCGGTGACTCTCGAATCAGTGTTGGGGCGACTCGGGGACGCGAAGGACGCGAGACGGCCACACTGCGCTCGACGCATCGCGACGCGTGCCTCTCTCTTCATCTCCGAGACGGAGAGTCTCAAGCAGCAACTCCCGTCGCGACCCCGCTCACGTGTTGGGCTCATCTCGAGAGCACGACGCGGAAGGAGGTGCCGAACCGCATGTTCCATCGACTCCGAGATTGGAAATCGACGAGACTCGTGACGACGAAGTCGTCATGAACCGAGCGCTCACCCTCTTTGCCACGTTCTCGCCGGTGCTTGCCGGCTGTTGGCTGTCGCACGAGCGCGCCTGGACGCGTGGTTTCCCGGCGACGTGACCTGGCCACGCGACGCGGCGGTGCCGCCCGATGCCTTCTCCCTCCCGGACGCAGGCCGAGACGCGCCGCTGTTCGATGCGGGTCGAGGCCTACGACTTCTGACCGGCCGCGAGCGCGCCGGGCCGGTGAGCTGCGCCCTCGAGGCGCCGAGCGGGGCCCAGAGCACCGCCGAGCGGGGCCCGCGCGCCTCGAGGTGCTCGCGCACGAGGCGATGCAGCGCCGTGTCTTGCGGGTCGTGCGGAGAGGTGTCCTCTCGAGCGAGGCTCGAGAGGCCGCGAGCTCTCTCGGGGCGAGGGGGCACGCGGAGCGCCCCTGCAAGCCCCGGTACGGTCCTACGGCACGCGAACTACGGGGAAAACGGGCCTCGGCTGGCGAAGTGGCGGCGGCCTGGCGGCGCAGGGCGCCAGGCCGGAGGCGCGAGCGCGAGGAGCCATGCGGCTCGTCGTCCAGCACGCAGGCTTCGAGGTGAGCTCGCCCAGCACCATCCGCGAGCACACGAGCACCTGTCGGCGGCGCTCGAGCGTTGGTGATGAGGCTTCGCGCGCTCGCGTCGGATCCGAGGCCGCGCACGCTGTAGAGCGAGGCCGTCCGCGCCGAGTGACCCGAGCTTCACGCATCGCCTCACGGAGCTCGTGCTCCGGAGCGACCTCCGCCCCCTCCTGCCCCGGGTCACGATCCCCGCGCTGTCCGTGCAGTGTACGAACGATCCGCTCATTCCCGTCGAAGCAGGGGGAGCGTAGTCGGTACAAACGGCGCCCCGAAACCTGGAACGGGCATGTCAATCGCGATCGAGCACACGTTCGCGGGTCAGGGAACGGTCACGGCGGGTCATGCGGGGGCTCGCGTCGAGCGGATCGGGCAGGCCGCGGTCGTCGGGGGCTCGCTCGAGGCTCGGGAGCCGTGTTGCGGGCACACGTATGCCCTGGCACGCGCTCCTCGCACCGTGGCGGCGATCAGGGTCCGAAGTCGAAGTCGCGTTGCGGCGGCCCGCGTGCGGGGCGGCTGGGCGCGATGCAGTGGGGTAGGCCCTTCGCGCGGAGCAGGCGGGCGAGGCCCTTCTTGTCGAAGATGGTCGCCACGTACTTCATGCGGGACGTCAACCAATCTAGAACCGCCGGCCGACGACAACTACAGGCCTCGTCGGCGGACTGCTGCACGTAGCCGATGTCGTCGAGGATCACGAAGTCGAAGGTGCTGACGCATCCGTGGCGAGCGCTCAGCTCACAACAGGAAGCGACTTGCTCCTCTTGTCCGATGTTGTCGATCGGCGTGCCTCGAAGCGGTCCCCAGGTGCGGCGCACAGTATTCATCGAACCCCACCGTCGATTTCTCCCGTGTCGTCGGCGTCCGAACTCGGACCAGCGTCTCCACTCCCACGTGCGATCCCACCGTCCAAAGACTCGCGGTCGTAGAGGACGTTCTCCTCGACGTTCAGCCCAGACGGACAGCTCATCGTTCTCCGAAACCCCGCGAGACGTCCAAACGCATCTACGTGCTGGTAGGACGTGCGTCGAGTACCGAGAAGCAGAACGTAGGTGCCGCCCACGGTGTCCGGTCGAGCGAGGAGCAGCACGTCGGTCGAACGTGTATCCGTGAACAGGGTCGTGTACTGCTGGAATCCCGTCCAGTCGTAACGGGTCACGCGGATGGGAGTAGCGTCCGATCCGACTGCAAGCGCAACCGTGAATCCCCGCTCGTCGGCAGCGAGTGCGGTGCTGAACGCAGGCTCGGCATCGAGATCGATCGGCGTGCCCATCCCGAACTCTCGTGGTGCATGAACAACGGTCCCGTCGGCCGCGATCCGGATGATGCTCCGCCTCGAACCGTCGCTCGCGGAGACAAGGGCGACGACCCCTCCCTCGAACGGCTGCACGCGCGACAGGTTTGTTGGTCGTGTCGCCCCGCTCCGTCGTGAGCGCCGCTACGTGGCGAGCGGCACGACGCGGAGGCAGTCGCGGTCGCCCACGAGGAGCCGGTCGCGATGAAACGCGAGTGCCGACGCGTCGTGCGTCGATGCGACGAGCGGCGTGCGGAACGACGAGCGCGGGTTGCCGACGCAGAGCGCCCCAGCGAGGTCGAAGACGAGCGTGTCGTGGTCGAGCACGACGGGCCCGAGCCGCGCGCCGAACCACCACTCCATGTCGAACCGAACGCGTGGGGCCTCGGTCGCGCCGACCTCCCATGTCACGAGGAGCTCGCGCCACGAGCGGTCTGCGACTCCGTCGGTGCTGAGCGCCATCGCGACGGCGGGCCCCTGCGTCTTCAAGAACGGAACCTCGGGGATGAACGTGAGCCGCGCATCGACGACCCGTCGGTGGGCAGCGTCGAAGAGGGCATCGCTCAGGCGCTTCGCGGGCCGGTCGGTCCGCTCCATGCGCCAGAGGCTCCCGTCGCCCGCGACGAGGTAGAGCGCGTCGCCGTGGCGCTTCAGCGCTCGCGCGTCGGCGGGCACGACGCCGCGGCGCTCGAAGGGACGGACCGTGTCGGACGGGTCCCAGCGCCAGAGGTGACCGTTGAGCGCGACCAGCAGTCCGCGCAACGGATCGGGCGTCGCGACCCACCACGCTTCGAGGTCATCGCGGGTCAGCCCGTCGGTAGGCTCGACGGAGACGAGCTCGCCGTCGCGCAGATCGAGCACGTAGCCGTTGGGCAGGCGAATGACGTCGGAGCCCACGGGGACGAAGCACTCGCCCTCGCTGAGGTCGAGGCTGTGGTCGCCCTCGGCCGCCGTCCAGAGCGAGGCGCCAGTCGCGAGATCCAGCGCCTCGACGAGCTCGTCGCCCCACATCACGACGCGACCACCCGCGATCGCGCCGACACGCGTCGCAGCACCGCCCGTCCTCTCCGCTTCGCGGAGCACCTGCGTCACCTCGCACCGCTCCACGTCGAGCAACGCGACGAGCCCGCTGCCGACGCTCACGAGCACGCGCGGGTCCACCGCGTCGAGCGGGACGATGTCACGAACCGCGTAGGAGACGCGGCTCCGATCACGCGGCGAGGTCGGCAGGGGGATGCGGCGCTCGAGATCGAAGCGGGGGCGGCGGTCCATGGCAGTGCGAGAGGATACGCGGCGGTCGTAGGGCCGTCGCGACGGCGGCCGCGCTCCTCGAGGACGCCGACGAATTCACGGGCGTCACCTCCCACGCCGTGACGCGACCGAGACCCGCTGATAGGGTCGCGCCGCTTCGATGGATCCCTCTTCGAACGACCGCTCCCGCGTGTGGGATCTCGTGTCGGTGCTCGTGCTCGTGGCGATCGCGATCGCCCAGCTCTGGCCCGGCCTCTCGCACGATCTGTCGCCCCCGATCACGTGGGACCACGGCAGCCATCTGGGCAAGGCGATCCTCACGTGGGAGATGCTCCCGTCGCTCCGTGGCTGGACCGATCTCGTCGAGAACGGCGTCCCGCTCAACACGGTCTACACCGCAACCGGCACGCTGCTGATCCTCGTCGTCCGCGTCTTCACGCAGCACCTGGCCTGGACGCAGACCTACGCGATCACGATCGTCGTGTTCCGCGTGCTCGTGGCGCTCTCGGTCTACCGGCTCGCGCGCGTGCTCCGCTCCGGGGTGCTGGGCTCGATGATCGCGGGCGTGATCTACCTCGCGGACTTCGGCGATCACAGCGAGGGCGGCTGGTTCTACGAGGTGCAGTACGGCGTGTGGCCGATGTCGCTCGCGATCGCGGCGTTCTTCGTGGGCATCGCGGATCTGCTCCAATTCCTCGATGGTGGCGCGAAGAAGCACGCGAGCTGGGCGATGCTCTGGATCGGCGTCGCGCTCTTCTCGCACCAGGCGACGCTGCTCGCGATCGGCAGCGTGCTCCCCGCGCTGGTGCTCGTGCGCATGACGAGCACCGAGACCGATCTCCGCGCCGATCTCCGGAAGCTCGTCCCCATCCTCGGTGTCGCAGGCCTGATCTCGCTGTGGTGGCTCCTGCCGATGTTCGGCTTCACGGCATGGCTCGACGACCACGGCCAGCTCTACGCAGGCACGCCCGACATCGGGCACCGCTTCCTCACCGGCGAGGGCATCCTCCGCGGCGGCCACTGGACGAGCGTGCTCACGGCGCTCGGCCTCGGCTACGGCCTCTTCACCGGAGAGCCCCGCCGTCGCGCGCTCGCGGGCGCTGCGCTCGTGGCCATGATCCTCGGCTCACCGGGCTGGCTCCTCGGCCCCGACATGCTGCGCATCATGCCGTCGCTCGGGCGCATCGTGTTCCCGCGCATGATGACGATCGCCAAGCCCATCGCGTTCGCGCTCGCGGGCGTGGTGATCGGGGATCTCGCCCAGCGCCTCTGGCGCTCGCAGGAGCGATGGCTCGGCACCACGCGCGGCAAGCTCGGCCTCGCGCTCTCGCTCGCCGCGCTCGCGCCGTTTCTGGTGCGCGCCCCCGAGGCCTTCTCGTCGCTCGTGATCGAGCGCGAGTACACCTCCACGAACACGCTCGGGGAGTGGTCGAGCTGGCAGGACGCGTGGCGCTGGGTGCGTGAGCGGCGCGTGAACGAGGATCGCGACGCGGGCTTCTACCGCGTGTTCTGGTTCCACGAGGGCACGCACCTCGGGCAGGCCTCGCCTGCCTACACGCACGTGCCCGGGCACATCACGGGCGTGCTCGTGGGCGAGGCGTTCCGCAACACCTCCGACGGCACGGACCCCGACGCGCTGCGCGCGATCAACGTGCGCTACGTGGTCGGCTTCGCGGACCTGCCCTTCCCGCTGCGCTCCGAGACGACGCTGATCACGACGCTCGGCCAGGCGAGGATCTACGAGCTCCAGGGTTGGTCGAGCGAGACGGTGTCGGATCTCGACGGCGACGCGCACCCGGTCGTGGAGCACTACGAGACCTCGCGCGTCGTGTTCCGTCCGAACGGGGCGCGCGAGGTCGTCGTGCGACGCGCCTACGCGCCACCGATGCATGCGTACGCCGACGGCCACGAGATCCCGATCGCGCTCGAGCGCGTCGTCGACAGCCCGCACCTCCGCCTCATGCGGCTCGCGATCCCCGACGGCACCGAGCGCGTAGAGGTCCGATACGAGGGCCTCGGCGCACGCGGTGTGCTCGGCTGGCTCGGCACGCTGCTCGGCCTCGCGATCGTGCTCGCGTACGCGCTCGAGGATCGCTGGCCTCCGCGGGTGCGGGCGCTGCGTTCACGCCTCGTCACCGCGATCGCGTCGCCGTGGCGACGCGTGCCGGAGCGGCCGCGTCTCTTCCTGAGCACGCACTGGGCACACCTCGCGCTCGTGCTGCCGGTCCTCGGCTTCGCGCTGCTCACCGCGCGCGCGCTCCGCGGCTACCACGTGGCCTATCACCTCGACGAGGTGTCCATGTCGCATCGCGCCTCCTCCGACGCGCCGATCGAGCCGTGCACGGGCGGCGCGCCTCACTGCGTGGAGGCCGGTGTGAGCCTCGCGGCCGAGCCGAGCTGCGTGGATGGCTGGTTCCGCTCGTGCATCTCGTCGGGCCCGCCCTCGCACGGCGTGCTCGTGGTCGAGCTCCCGCACGCGCCCACCACGGGCACGCTCGAGCTCGGCGCAGGCGTCTCCGACGACGCATGGCAGCGCGGCGACGGAGCCCCGATCACCGTGCGCGCGTTCGCCGGCGAGGCGGACCTCGGCACGCTCGAGATCCCCAACGGCCGACACTGGGAGAGCGCGTCGTACCCACTCTCGGGCCAAGGCCCCCTGCGCCTCGAGATCGACGGCGGCGCGCCCGGCCGCCATCACTTCTGCTTCGACGCGATCATCCGCTGATCGCGCGCATTGCCGCGGCGCGCCGTGCTCTCAGAGACCGAGAAACAATCGACTCGAGAGCCGAAGGGACGCGGGGGCGGGGGGTCCAGGGCGAGTTACGCAGGCCGAAGGCCGAGTATGTCTGAGCATCGGACCCCCTCCCCCGCGGCCCGATTCGAAGTCGGAGATTCTTTCTCCATCTCTCAGGGCTCGAGGCCTCGAAGGCGCTCCTGCACCGTCGCGTTGGGTCGCACCTCGAGGGAGCGTCGGTACGCGGCGCGCGCGCCTCCGAGGTCGCCCTCCCCTTCGTCCACGCGTCCGAGGTTGTAGAGACACGCGCCGAGCGCACGATGCGCGCGCTCGCCCTCGGCACGCTCGAGGACGCGGAGCGCGGTCTCGATCTCACGACGCGCACCGGGGAGATCGCCGGCCCCGATGCGCGCGAATCCACTGCCACACTGCTGCGCGGCAGCCTCCACGTCGGCGCTCGAGGGCGGCGGGAGCGCAGGCTCGGGGATCGGCGCAGGCGCCTCCGGCACGGCGGCGGCGGCGGCAGGGATGGGACCGGCCGCACCGCTCGAGGGCGCGGGAGCGGGCGGCTCGGGCAAGGGACGCCTCGCGATGCCTCCGCAGGCCTCGACGACCACGGTGTCGTCCTCCACGCGCATGCGTGGTGAGGGCAGTCCGCCCGGGGGGCCCGTGCCGACCTCGCGCATCGTGTCCACGTCGAGCTCGAGCTCCGCGACCAGCGCGCTCGCACCACGCCCGAGCACGACGAAGACGCGGCGCCTCACCTCGCTAAGCCCGCACGTCTCGTCGCCCTCTTCTCCGAAGCAGCTCTGCTCCGCTTCGGAGTACTCGAACGAGACCTCGAGCGTCGCGGAGCTCCGTACCTCCACGCGCTCGAGGAACGAGGCCTCTTCGGTTCCGTCACTCACGGTCCCGAGCTGATCCACCCAGCGAGCGGTTCCGTCGGCATCGATCCACGCCAGCCCGGTGCCTTCGTAGTTGGGCCTCGCGAACGTGATCGGACCGCCGCGCGCACAACCGGAGAGGCTTCCGCGCAGGCTCTCGCAGAGCCACGCGCGGGCCTCCGCGTCGTCGGCGGGCGGGGGATCGTCGGCGCGCGGGTCTCGTCCCACGGCCTCCCAGAGCTCCCTGACACTCGAGGCCGAGCGCGGCATCACCGCACGCACCTCGAGCGTGCACCAGGACGGCAGCGGGCCCGTAGGCGGAGCCGGAGCGGCAGGGGCCACGCCCGTCGGTGGCATCACGAGGTCGTGCGCGACGAAGCTCCGTCCCGTCGAGCCCGCCTGGCTCCACATGCGCACACCGCCCGCGCGTGTGAGCGCGACGAGGCCTCCCTCTCCTCGAGCGAGCGCAGCGAGATCGTCTCCGCGCTCGAACGATGCGGGCGTGTCGTCGTAGGGCGAGAACGAGAGCAGACGGCCGTCGTCGGTGAGGCCCACGACGCGCGACGCGCACTCGACGAGCTCACGTGCACCGCGGAGCGCTTCGATCTCGACCGGCGCGGCGCCGCTCGTGGAGCGCACGACCGTGCCGTCGATCCGAGCCACGAATTCGTCGCTGGAGCGCGAGAGCGCCGCGCGTGCTCCCGCGAGCTCGACGGGCGCCTCGGGCCCAGGTCCCCACACGAGCACGCGTCCGTCGCGGAGGAACGCGTGGTTCTGGTGCCAGCCGAGCAGCATGCGCTCGACGCCCTCGAGCGCGACTTCGTGCGGTGGAGTCGCGTCGGACGAGAGCGGAAGCGAGCCGTCGAGCGCTGCATCACGGCGGCCCCAGCACATGACACCTTCCGCGACCCTCACGCAGTACCGAGAGAGGCCGGCCCAGATCGCCTCGGCGCCCGACACTTCCGAGATCGGTACGAGGTGCCCGCCCGAGTGCTGCTCGCCTTCGCCCCCGAGCTCGCCGCTCCGCCCCTCGCCCCAGCACACCACCGCGCCTCCCGCGCGCACCGCACACGCAGAGGAGTCCCCCGCCGCCATCGCGATCGCATCCTCGAGACCGATCACCTCGCGTGCGCCCTCCACGGGATCGGTGTGTCCCTGACCGAGTGTCCCTTGGGTGTTGCTCCCCCAACACACCACACGACCGTTGGCGCGGAGCGCACACCCGAAGGCCGCCCCGTGCGCGACCGCGACCGCGCGCGACGGATCGAGCGGAGGAGCGGGCGGGGGCTCGACGACGGGCGCGACGCTCGTCACCGCGGGGGCCCCGTTCACCGACGAGCCCGGCGCGGTCGAGCCTTCGCCTCCACACGCACCGAGCGCCACGGACCAGACGAGCACGACGGAGAGACAGCCTGCATCAGACACGACGGCAGTATGGAGCAGGCGTGTCGCCATGGTCCTCACACGGGCCTCACTCGATCGAGGACGGTCCCGGACGAGCCCGCTGGGACGCGCGCGCTCGCGCCGCGATCGCCCACGTTTCTGGGCGATTCACGCGATCGATGGCTCGGCGGGCGCCGTCAGCCGATCGAGGTGCTGCCAGAGCGGGCCCGCGAGACCGCGACGCCGAAGGAGCGCGAACATGCGCTTGCGGAAGCTGATGCCGAGCTGCGGCACGACCCAGCGCGGATAGCGCGTGTGCTCCACGCGGACGAGCTCGAGGATCGCCGCACGAAGAGCGCGTCGCTCGGCGGCGAGCGCGGGCTCGAGCGCCTCGCGCTCGTCGCTCCAGATCATCAGGATCGCCGCCGACGGGTTCACCTCCACCACGAGGTCGAGCGTGCGGCGCACGGTCTCGAGCGTCTCGCCCGGCGTGCCGAGGAGGAACGTGTGACAGTCCTTGAGGCCCGCCTCGCGCGCGATCGCGCTCGCACGACGGATCGCCTCGGTGTCGAAGCCCTTCTGGAGGCGCACGAGCACGTCGTCGTCGCCGGAGTCGCTGCCCACCTCCATGCCGACCGCGCCAGCGCGCACCATCGCCTCCGCCAGGCGCGGCTCGAAGCCGAGCGGGTTCACGTAGGCCGTCCACGGCAAGGGCGCGCCGCGTCGCGCGAGGGCGTCGCACACCTCGAGCGCGTGACGCGAGGGCAGGTTGAACACGGCGTCCACCACGAACACGTGTCGTGCGCCCGCGGCGCGGGCTCTCTCGAAGTCGTCGGCCACGCGCTCCGGATCGCGCAGGCGATGCGTGCGCCCCTCGATCGTCGGGTACGTGCAGTACGCGCAGTGGAGCGGACAGCCCCGCTTGGTCTGCACCGAGTCGGTGCCGCACCGCTCGTAGTGGCGACGATCGACGAGGCTCCGGTCGATCGGCGGCACGGCATCGAGCTCCACGAGCGGCGCGGGCGCGTTCTTCACCACACGTGCGCCCTCGCGCCAGAGGATGCCGCGCACGGTCCCGAGCGGCGCGCGGACCTCCAGCGCAGAGAGCAGCTCGACGAAGGCCCGCTCACCCTCGCCCTCGATGCCCACGTCGCCATCGAGCGCGACGAGGAGCTCGGCCGAGAGCACGCTGAAGCCGCCGCCGCCGAGCACCACCAGCGCGCGCGGCGCGTGTCTCCGCACCGCAGCGACGAGAGCCTGGTAGTACGCGACGCTCGCGTCGATCGCGCCGTAGCCGTTGTCGTGCACGTTGCGCATGCCGATCGCCACGACGTCCGGCGTGTGCGCCTCGAGGTGTGCCGCGAGCACCCGCTCGGGCTCGGCCTCGAAGCACAGATCCACGAACGTGCGCTCGTGCGCGATGGGCGTCGCTGCGATCACGGAGAGCACGCCCAGCGGGATCACCGGATCGGGCAGCTGCTCGCGGTTGCCTGCGACGAATGCGATCCGCACGTCTCCCTCCACAGCGCACCGAATCGAGCAAGGCATTGATCCCGTGCAATCGGCCCCGCATCGACGCGCGCTACACGTCGCCCATGCAGCGACGCGTCGTCGTCACCGGCATGGGCGCGATCACGCCCATCGGCCACTCCGTCCCGGACTCGCTCGCCTCGCTCCGCAGCGGTCGGAGCGGTGTGCGCGCGATGCCCGAGTGGTCGTTCATGGGCGATCTCCACAGCCGCATCGCGGCCACGGTCGAGGGCATCGATCTCGAGCGCGTCTATCCGCGCCGCGTGCGCCGCACGATGGGCCGCATCGCGCTCCTGTCGCTGCACGCGACCGAAGAGGCGATCGCCGCCGCTGCGCTCCCGCCAGCGATCCTCGCGAACGGTCGCACCGGCATCTCCTATGGCTCCACCACCGGCTCGGCCTCGGAGCTCGAGGCCTTCTCGCGACCGCTCATGGTCGAGCACACGCTGCGGGGCCTCGAGTCCAACGCGTACCTGCGCATCATGACCCACACCTGCGCCGCGAACCTCGCCGCGCACTTCGAGGTGCACGGCCGCGTGCAGCCCACGTGCTCCGCGTGCACGAGCAGCTCGCAGGCCGTGGGTGTGGGCTTCGATCTCATCCGGCAAGACGCCGCCGACGTGATGATCGTGGGGGGCGCCGACGAGATGCACTACTCCTCGGTGGCGACGCTCGATCTCCTCATGGCCACCTCTCACGGCTGGAACGATCGGCCGAGCCTGAGCCCGCGGCCCTTCGACGCGCGACGCGACGGCCTCGTCGTGGGCGAGGCAGCGGCCACGCTGGTGCTCGAGGAGCGCGAGCACGCGCTCGCGCGCGGCGCGCACATCCTCGGGGAGATCCACGCGTACGCGACGAATTGCGGCGGTCATCACATGACGCAGCCCGACGTCGGCCGCATGCGCACGGTGATGGAGCTCGCCCTCGCGCAGGCCCGGCGGAGGCCCGAGGAGATCGAGTACGTCGACGCGCACGCCACGGGCACCGGCGTGGGCGATCTCGCCGAGGCCCGCGCCACGTGGGAGACGTTCGCGCGCGCGATCCCGATCTCGTCGCAGAAGGGCCACGTGGGACACACGCTCGGCGCATGCGGCGCGCTCGAGGTGATCTTCGCGCTCGGCACGATGCGCGAGGGCTTCCTCGCGCCCACCCTGAACCTCGAGACGCTCGACCCGGAGCTGCCGCCGCTCGACTTCCTACGCGAGGTGCGCCCCACGCGCGCCCGCCTCGCGATGAGCAACAACTTCGCGTTCGGCGGCGTGAACACGTCGATCGTCCTCTCTGCCGACTGACGCGCTCGCCGGTCAGATCGCGTCGCGGGCGAGGCCGGGCGCGCGCGCCACGTGATCGAAGGGCGCGAGCACGCGCTGCACGTCTTGCTTGCGATAGTGCTCGGTCCAGCAGCCGAGGAAGCCGTCGAGGAGCTGCTGCTCGGTCATCTGCTTGGGGCGATAGACCACGTGGCCGCCGGTGTAGCGGCTCCAGTCCTCGTGGTGGAGGCGCCCCTCGGCCGAGAGCTGCCGGTGGAGCGGCGTGCCGGGAAACGGCGTGGCCACGTAGAACTCGGCGGTGATGATGTGCGCGTCGTCGCAGAAGCGGAGGATGCGCTCGAAGATGCCGGGATCGTCGTCGTCGAAGCCCACCGCGAACGCTGCGTGGAAGCGGATGCCTCGCTCCTGCATGGCGTCGACCTGACGACGCGTCGCCTCGATCAGCTTCGCGTCGCCCTCGTAGACGCCGCGCGAGAGCGGATCGAAGCCGAGGGTCACGTAGTTCGCGCGCACGTGACCGCGCGCCAGCACGTCGAGGAAGCGCGGCCGCGCGTTGAACACGAGGGCGCTCGTGATGAACACGTGCACGTCGAGATCCGCGAGGCGCTCGAAGAGCTCGATCGTGTACTGCTCGATCGAGCTCGCTCGGAACATGATGACGTCTTCGGTGAGGTAGATGTCGCGGCCCTCGAGCGTGCGGATCTCCTCGACCACGTCCTCGACGCGACGAAAGCGCAGGAGATCCCCCTGGAGCTCCGGCAGGTTGCAGAACGGGCACGGGCGCGGGCAGCCGCGCGCGACCTGCACGAGGCTCGGCTTCCAGTCGTAGCCGTTGCCGCGATCGTCAAAGAGGCCGCGCCGAGGACGCACCCACTGCTCGGCCGTGGGCGTGCGCGGTCCGTAGGTGCGCGCGAGCCGTCCCGCGCGCAGATCCGCGAGGATCTCCGGCCAGAGCGCCTCGACCTCGCCCAGGCACACCGAGTCGCAGTGCAGCCGCGCGTCGTGCGGGACGATCGACGGATGCATGCCGCCCATGATCACCGGGACGCCGCGCTTGCGGAACGCATCGCCGAGCGCGTACGCCGCGCTCGCCTGTGGCGTGAAGAAGCTGATGCCGACGAGGTCGACGTCCTCGTCGAGATCGACCTCCGTCACGTTCTGGTCGGTGATGCCCCACTCGACGTCGTCCGGCATCATCGCCGCGAGGATCTGGGTGCCCAGCGCGGGCGGCATGCGGTACTTCCAGAGGCCGCCGATCGTGGGGATCGACGCGAGGTGCGGGTAGGCCTCGAGGAAGCGCTCGAAGCGCGGGTAGATGAGGCGGATCTTCATCGTGTCTTGCTCGCCCTCGGAAGCGGCCGTCAGAAGCGGCTCGGCCCAGCGCGGTACTGGAAGCAGTCGAGCGAGCGATCGAGATCGCGCCCCTGCCAGAACGTGCGCCACATGTGGAGGAAGCCGGCGACGAGCTCGTCCTTCGTCATCTTCGCCGGCCGAAAGACCACGTGCGCGCCGTTGTACTCACCGAAGCGCGTGTGCTCGAGGCGCCCCGCGGCCCGCAGCTCGTGCCACATCGGGGTGCTCGGGAACGGCGTCGCGATGAAGAACTCCGCCGTGATGATCCCGGCGCGCTCGCAGAACGCGAGGATGCGATCGAACACGCCCGGATCGTCCTCGTCGAAGCCCACCCCGAACGCCGCGTAGAAGCGGATGCCGCGCTCCTCGACGCGCCTCACGATCGCGCGCGCCGTCTCGGTCATCGCGGGATCACCCTCGTAGACGCCGCGGGAGATCGGATCGAAGCCGAACGTGACGTAGAGGCTCCGCGTGCCCGCGCGCGCGAGCAGATCGAGGAAGGGCTCGCGCATGTTCATCACGAGCGAGCTCGTGAGAAAGAGCTGCGCGCCGCCCCGATCCGCGATGGCGCCGAAGAGCTCGCCTGCGTAGCGGCTCATCGCCTTGGACGTCAGCATGACGACGTCCTCGGTGATGTAGAGCTCGCGCCCCCCGAGGGCCATCACCTCGTCGGCCACGCGCTGCGGATCGCGCACGCGGATGTCCTGCCCGTAGATGCCGGGGATGTTGCAGTACGCGCACGCACGCGGGCAGCCGCGCGCGGCCTGCACGAGCGCCGGGTACCAGTCGTAGTCCCGGTGCACGTCGAAGAGATCGGTGCGCGGCTGGACCCACGTCTCGGGCGGGGGCCGTCCGGGCCCGTAGCGCGCGGCGAGGCGGCCGTGACGCGCGTCCTCGAGGATCGTCGGCCAGAGCCCCTCGGCCTCGCCCACGCAGACGGAGCTCGCATGCCTTGCCGCGTCGTCGGGGAGCATCGACGGGTGCATCCCACCCGCGATCACCTTCACGCCGCGCGCGAGGTACGCGTCGCCGATCGCGTACGCCGAGCCTGCCTGCGGCGTGAAGTAGCTGAGCGCCACGAGATCGACGGGCTCGTCGTAGTCGATCGGCGCGACGTTCTCGTCGACGATCTTCCACTCGATCTCGGGCGGCATCATCGTCGCGAGGATCTGGGGCCCGAGCGCCGGGGGCATCCGGTACTTCCAGAGCCCCACGACGGGCGGGATCTCGCCGAGCTCGGGGTAGGCCTCGAGGAAGCGCTCGAAGCGCGGGTAGACGATGTGGACGCGCATGCGGAGCGAGCCCCGACCGTCCCTCACGCCCGACGGCGTGCCTTGACGCCGCGCAATCGAGCGACCCCCTTCTCGTGTCAGCGCAGGGCCGGTCCGAGCACCTCCTCGAGCCTCACCTTGCCGCGCACGGCCTTGCCCTTGCCCTCGAAGGCCATGAGGCCCTTGCCGAGGCCCTCGGTCATCTCGCGGTAGAGGCCCGCCACGTTGGCCGAGAAGCCGAACTGCGCGAGCGTCGGGACCATCGCGTCGAGCGGCAGGACGAGCGGCTTCACCTCGCGGCCGAGCGTCTTGCTCGCGAAGCGCGCCGCATCGGCGAGCGCGTACTCCTCGGGGCCCGAGAGCTCGATCCACGCGTGCTCGCTCGGCGGCGCGAGGAGCGCCTCGGCCGCGACCTCGCCGATGTCCTTGGTGGCGATCATCGGGAACGGATACGACTCTCCGCCGCCGAAGACCGGCAGGACGCCATCGCCCTTCATGGCGGGCACGTTGCCGAGGATGTTCTCCATGAAGTACGCGGCGCGCACGAAGGTGAAGGTCGTCCCCTTCGCCTTCGGGAGCGTCGTCTCCGCGTAGTGCGTGATCACGATCGGACCAGTGCCCGCCGCGTGCTGCGCGCCGACCGACGAGAGCACCACGGCGTGACGCACGGGGCTCTCGGCCAGCGCCGCGACGTAGGTGTCGACGATCTTCCGGCCGCGACCGACCAGATCCGTGCTCGCCGCGTCGGGCGGCACGAGGAGGTAGGCGCCCTCGGCGCCCGAGAGAGCGCGCGCCACACCCTTCACGTCGAGCACGTCCGCGGTGACGACCTCCGCGCCGCGCGCGGCGAGGTCGGCCACCTTCGCCGCGTCGCGTGCCACCACGCGCACCTTCTTGCCTCGAGCGAGCAGCGTGCTCGCGACGACCTTGCCCGTGTTCCCGTTCGCTCCGAAGACGACGTACATGCTCTGGCTCCTCTGCTCGACCGCTGCGACGGCAGCCGTCTCGAGCCCCATCGTGCACGACGACGCATCATGATTCCCATGCATGCTGCTCATGTTCATCATGCGTCCGACGCATGTCGTGGACTACGATGCCGGGATGGGCGCGAGCAGCCTCGACCTCGATCTCCTCCGGGTCTTCGACCACCTCCACCGCGAGAAGCACCTCACGCGTGCGGGGCGCCTGCTCGGACTGAGCCAGCCCGCCGTGAGCCGGGCCCTCGTGCGTCTCCGAGACGCGCTCGGGGATCCGCTCTTCGTGCGAGGGCCTCGCGGGGTGGTGCCCACGCCGCGCGCCGACGCCCTCGCGCCCGAGGTCCGCGAGATCCTCCGACGCACCGCCGCGCTCACGCAGCCGAGCGAGCTCGACCCTGCGCAGCTCGAGCGCACGTTCGTGTTCGCGAGCGTCGACTTCCTCGAGGGCGATCTCCTGCCGCGGCTGTCCGCGCTGCTCGAGCGCGAGGCCCCGCGCGTGTCGATCACCTCGCGCCCGCTCGGCCCCGACGCGACCGAGGGCCTCACGAGCGGGCGCTACGACCTCGCGATCGGCGTGCCCTCCACGCTCCCGACCGACGCGATGACCACGCACCTCTTCGACGATGACTTCGTCTGCGTGGTGCGTCGTGGGCACCCGAGCGTGCGGCGCGCACTCGACCTCGCCACCTTCTGTCGCCTCTCCCACGTGCTCATCTCGCCACGCGGCGAGCCCGGCAGCCCGGTCGACGACGCGCTCGCGAAGAAGGGCCTCTCTCGCCACGTCGCGATCCGCACCCACACGTTCTTCTCGGCGCCGCACGTGGTGGCGAGCTCGGACCTCGTGCTCACGGGCCCGGCCCGCGTGCTCGAGCCGCTCGCGAAGAACCAGGGCCTGCGCGTCCTGCCTCCGCCGCTCCCCTTGCGCGGCTTCGGCGTGCACATGGCGTGGCATGCGCGCGTGCAGAACGACCCCGCCCACGCGTGGCTCCGGAGCGTGATCAAGCGGGCCGCCGCGCGCGCCGGGTCGACGAGGGCGCGACGAGGCTGAGGCGCGATGAGGCCGAGGCGCGACTCACTCGCTGAAGACGGTCGCCTTGGCGGCCTCGCTGATCGCCTGCACGGCGGGGTGCTTGATGCGTCGCTCCGCGCTCACCGCGTAGTAGCGCTCGCGCAGGCCGCTCGCGCGACCGAGCACCACGACGCCGTAGTGGTCGCGGATCTCCTTCTCGATGACGCTCGGGCCGGGGAAGATCCCCTCGCCGCGCTCGCCGAAGACCTTCATGAGCGCGCTGTCGGCGAACTCGCCCACGATCCGCGGCTCGACCCCCTCGGCGTCGAGCCAGCGATCGATCTGTCGCCGCAGCACCGCGTTCTCGGTGGGCACGAGCAGCGGCTGACCGTCGAGGCACCCGGGGAACTCGCCGCGCATGCGAGACGCGAGCGAGGAGCGCGCGAAGAAGCTCACCGAGCACTCGCCGAGGAGGTGGTTGAACACCTTGCTCCGCGCGCCATGCACCACGGGCGAGTCGGTCACGACGAGATCGAGCGCGTGGCTCGAGAGCTGCTCGACGAGCCGCTCGGTGTGCGCCTCGGTGCACACGAGCTGCACGTGCCCCGAGACACGGAGCGCAGGCTCGATCAGCCGGTACGCGATGAGCTTGGGCACCACGTCCGACACGCCGACGCGCAGCTTGAGCGCCTTGCCCGTGGGCCGCCCCTTGAGCAGCTCCTGCAGCTCCTTGCCGAGACCGAAGATCTCCTCGGCGTAGGCGAAGACCACGTGGCCCGTCTCGGTCAGCGCGAGACCGCGCCCCGCGCGCTCGAAGAGCTTCTCGCCGAGCGCGTCCTCGAGCGCCTTGAGCTGCGCCGAGATCGTGGGCTGCGTGAGGCGAAGGACCTCGCAGGCCTTGGCGATCGAGCCCTCGCGCGCGACCACGTAGAAGTAGAGGAGGTGGTGGTAGTTGAGCCACTCCATCGAAGGCGCTCCTGGGTTCGGCACCGAGCGTCGCACCCGCCAGCGGCCCGCGCCAAGGCGAACGCCCAGGCGGCTCGCGAGGCGCGCCACGTCGGCCTCCGGCGAGAGCGTCGGGCTCGACGCGCCCCGTGGCTCTGCGCCATCGGAGACGCTCACGTCGCGCCTCCCTCCAGCTGGAGCAGCACGCCGGCGTAGCGCCGCTCCCACTCGCCGCTGCTGCCCGACCACGGCCACACGAGCGACTCGATCCACTCGCGCTGGTACGCGTCCAGGCGCAGGCAGCGCGCGAGCGCGTCGAGGGCCGCGCGCTCCACCCGATCGAGCACACCGTCGGCGAGCGCGATCCAGAGCGCCGTGGCGTACACGACGTCTCGCGCGCCGGC
This sequence comes from Sandaracinaceae bacterium, assembly GCA_019694315.1. Lineage (GTDB taxonomy): Bacteria > Myxococcota_A > Polyangia > Polyangiales > Sandaracinaceae > JAFLCL01. The sequence continues at coordinate 15,106 of JAIBCE010000047.1, read as the reverse complement.
CTCGAGCGCGGCGCTCTCGAAGGCCACGGGCTCGAGCGGCCCGCACGAGAGCACGCCGGCGCCTGCGCGCTCGACGCCGAGGACGGCGGCGACGCTGCGGGCCGCCGACACCTCGTCGGCCACGAGGCGGCGATCGACCCAGGCCATGTGGGCGGCGACCCGGACGATGGGGAGAGCACGGTGGGGTTGGGTGAGGACGTCGGCGAGGCTGGACATGCGCATCACGCTGGGGCCGGCACCGGGGCTCTCGCCACCGCCGTGGTCGATGGATCCCCACGACTCACTCGATGGAGCAGGACTCATCGAAACAGTCGATGAGTCACATCGAACCCATCGGTTGGATCCGAGGAGGCGCCGCCACATCCCTGCCGTCGCGATGATGTCGATGGCCCCTCCCCTCCCCGCCGAGAGCAGCACCTCCCCGCGCGCCACCGAGCTGCTCGTCGACCGGATCCTCTCGTTGACCGCAGTGTCGCGGCCCAGCGGCGCGATCCATGACGCCGTGGTGCAGGCGCTCGCCCTCCACGAGCGGAGGCTCGGCGTCCTCGAGGCCGCGCTCGGCACGCTCGGGGTGCGCGCGCGAACGAGCGGCGCGCTGGCCGAGGCCCTGGGCACGGTGGGCGAGACGCGGCCGCTCGTCCTCGAGACCAAGGACGGCTCGCTCGTGCTCGTCACCGGGCGCGAGGGCGGCCGCGTGTGCGTCGAGCCCATGGGCGCCGAGGCCCGCTGGGTCGGCGTCGAGGAGGTCCTCGCGAGCGCGGTCGCGGACGGGTGGCTCTTCCTCGACCCCGCGATGCCGCTCGGCACCGCCAGCCCACCCGACGCAGCCCACCACGGGCACCCCACCCCGCGTCAGCGCTTGCTCGCGTGGATCTCGGCGGAGCGGCACGACCTCGTGGCGATCGTGCTCTACGCGATGTTCATCGGGGTCTTCACGCTCACGCTGCCGATCGCCGTGCAGGCGCTCGTGAGCACGGTCGCGCTCGGCACGCTGCTCCAGCCGCTCGTCGTGCTCACGGCCCTGCTCCTCGGCGCCCTCGTGTTCGCGGCCACGCTGCGCGCCGCGCAGAGCTACCTCGTGGAGATCCTCCAGCGACGGATCTTCGTGCGCATCGTCGCCGACCTCTCGCACCGCCTGCCGCGCGTCGCGCGCGCCGCCCTCGATCGCACGCACGCGCCCGAGCTGCTCAATCGCTTCTTCGACACCTTCATGATGCAGAAGACGGCCGCGACACTCCTGCTCGATGGCCTCGAGATCACGCTGACGATCTCGTTCGGCATGCTGGTGCTCGCCTTCTACCACCCCGTCCTGCTCGCGTTCGACGTGGTGCTCGTGGTCGTGATCGGCGCGATCGTGGTGGGCCTCGGGCGACGCGGCACCGAGACGGCGATCGCCGAGTCGCAGCGAAAGTACGCCACCGCGGCGTGGCTCGAGGAGATCGCGCGGCACGACTCGCTCTTCAAGCTCGGCGGTGGCCTCGAGTACGCCGAGCTCCGCGCCGAGGCGCTCGCGCGCGACTACCTCGCCTGGCGCGAGAAGCACTTCGGCGTGGTCTTCCGCCAGACGCTCGCGGTGCTCGCGCTCCAGGCCCTCGCGAACGCCGCGGTGCTCGGCATCGGCGGTGTGCTCGTGATCGGCCGACAGCTCAGCCTCGGTCAGCTCGTGGCGGCCGAGCTCATCGTGACGGTCGTCGTCGGCTCGCTCGCGAAGATCGGCAAGTACCTCGAGACCTACTACGACCTCCTCGCCGCGATCGACAAGGTGGGCCACCTCACCGACCTCCCCGTGGAGCGCGCGGGCGGCGCGAGCTGCGCCAGCGTGGGCGCGAGCGGCGCGGCCTCGCTCCGACTCGACGCCGTGCGCGCGGGCTACTCGGACGGCCCCGAGATCCTCCGGGGCGTGAGCCTCACGATCCGCGCGGGCGAGCGCGTGGGCATCACGGGGCCCACGGGCGCGGGCAAGAGCTTGCTGGTCGAGCTCGTCGCGGCGCTCCGCGAGCCGACGGCGGGCCGCGTGCTCGTCGACGAGCTGGATCTGCGCGACCTCGATCTCGCAGCGCTCCGCGAGAAGATCGCGGTCGTCCGCAGCGAGATCATCTCCGGCTCGATCCTGGAGAACGTCCGGCTCGGGCGCGCGCGGGTCGATGCGCCCGCCGTGCGTCGCGCGCTCGCGCAGGTGGGCCTGCTCGAGGACGTGGACGCGATGCCCGAGGGCCTGCGCACCGAGCTCACCGCGAGCGGCGAGCCGCTCAGCTCGAGCCAGAAGTGTCGCCTGGCGATCGCGCGCGCGATCGCCGGAGAGCCGGTGCTGCTCGTGCTCGACGACGCCCTCGACGGCCTCGATCCGCGCGTGCGCGAGCCGATGCTCGATGCGCTCTTCGCCCCCGCCCGCCCCTGGACCCTGCTCGTCACGAGCACCGACCCCTCCGTGCTCGCGCGCTGCGAGCGCGTCCTCGGCCTCCACGACGGCCTCCTCACCCACGACACCGGCCCGCGCTGACGAGACGACCATGACGCACCCATCGCACGCCCCGCTCGACTCCCTCGGCCCCTACCGCACCGTCGCAGAGCTGCCGCTGCTGCGCCTCGTGCCTCCGCCCGTGCGCGCACGGCGCGTCGCGCGCTGGCTCTTCGGCGCGTTCGTCGTGGCCCTCGCGTTCGCGCTCGTCTCGCCATGGCAGCAGAGCGCCACGGGCACCGGCCGCGTGATCGCCTTCGCGCCGCTCGAGCGGCAGCAGACGATCGAGGCGTCCGTCGACGGTCGGGTCGTCGCGTGGCACGTGCAGGAGGGCGATCGCGTCGAGGAGGGACAGCTCCTCGTGGAGCTCGCCGACAACGACCCGCAGCTCTTCGAGCGCCTCGAGGCCGAGCGCACGATCACCGCCGATCGCGTGGAGGCCTATGCCCTGCGGGTGCGCGCGCTCGAGGAGCGCCTCGCGTCCGTGCGGGGCGCGCAAGAGAGCGCGGTGGCCGCCGCCGACGCGCGCGTGCGCATGGCACGCGATCGGCTCCTCGCGGCCGAGCAGGGCGTGGCCGCGGCTGCGGCCGACGTCGACGCGCAGTCGATCAACCTCACCCGCACGCGCTCACTCGCGGATCAGGGCCTCGTCTCGCAGCGCGATCTCGAGCTCGCGATCCTGGCGGACGCTCGCGCACGCACGAGCCGCGACGCGGCCGCGGCCACCCGCGATGCCGCGCGCGGAGATCGCGACGCGGCGCAGGCGGCGCTGCTCCAGGCACAGGCGAGCATGCTCGCCGAGATCCAGAACGCCGAGGCCTCGCTCGCGTCCGCGCGTACCGATCAGCAGGCCGCGCAGGCGTCCCTCCTGCGCCTCGACTCCCGCGTCGCGCGCCAAGGAACGCAGGCGATCCGCGCGCCGCGCGCCGGCTCGGTGTTCCGCATCCAGGCCAACCTCATGGGTGAGCAGGTGAAGGTGGGTGATCCGCTGCTCACGCTCGTGCCCGACACCGCCGATCGCGCGGTGGAGCTGTGGGTCGACGGCAACGACTCCGCGCTCGTCCACGAGGGGCGCCGCGTGCGCCTCCAGTTCGAGGGCTGGCCCGCGGTGCAGTTCGCGGGCTGGCCGTCGGTCGCGGTCGGCACGTTCGGTGGTCGCGTGGCGTTCCTCGACGCGACCGACGACGGGCGCGGCAACTTCCGCGTCGTGATCGTCCCCGATCCGGAGGACGATCCGTGGCCCGAGCCGCGCTACCTGCGCCAGGGCGTGCGCGCCAACGGCTGGGTGCTGCTCGACACGGTCTCACTCGGCTTCGAGCTCTGGCGTCAGCTCAACGGCTTTCCGCCCACGGTCACCCCGCAGCCCTCGTCCGCGCCCACGTCCAGCTCGGGCTATCGCGGCACGCGCGGGCCGCCGGGTTCGTCGTACGGCGCCGGCACCGGCGGCTACGGCGGCGGCGGCAGCAGCTACGGCAGCAGTAGCGGCAGCTACGGTGGCGGCGAGGAGGGCGGGTACTGATGGGCCTCCGGCTCGCCACGATCGAGCGCGCGCTCGGCGTGATCCTCGTCGCGCTCCTCGCGACCTCTCCCACGCGCGCGCAGCGCGAGGCGCCCACCGCCGAGGCCACGCTCGTCTCGCCCCCGACGGATGCGCCCATCCCCACCGCGCTCTCGACGATGCCGCCGCTCGCGCCGATGGACACGCTCGCGGTGGGCGCGGGCGCGCCGCTCGCGCTCGACGAGGTGATCGCGAGCGTCGAGCGACATCACCCGCCGCTCGAGGCCGCCGAGGAGCGCGTGCGCGCCGCCGACGGAGCGCGCCTCTCGGCCGAGGGCGCGTTCGATCTGACGCTCGGCACGCGCGGCTCCACCAACGTGCTCGGCTACTACGAGTACGGTCGCCTCGACGTGAGCCTCTCGCAGCCCACCCCGTTCTGGGGCGCCACGTTCGTGGGCGGCTGGCGCATCGGTCGCGGCTTCGCCCGCGGCGGGATCCCCGACTACTACCGCTACGACGAGACCTTCGACGCGGGGGAGCTGCGCCTCGGCGTGCAGGTGCCGCTCTGGCGCGACGGCCCGATCGACGCGCGGCGCGCGACGCTGTGGCGCGCGGAGCACAACGTGAACGCCACGCGAGAGGACCGCGACGCGCGGCAGCTCCGCGTGCGCTTCGCAGCGACCGAGTCCTACGCGCGCTGGGTCGCGGCCGGCCAGCGCTACCGCGTCGCGCTCGCGCTCCTCTCCATCGCCGAGGAGCGCGACGCGCAGATCGCCACGCGCGTGCGGGCGGGCGCGATCCCCGCCATCGAGCACCTCGAGAACCGACGCGCGATCCTCGAGCGGAGACAGGCCCTCGTCTCGGCGCGACGACTCGTCGAGCAGCGCGCGCTCGCGCTCTCGATCTACCTCCGCGACGACGACGGGAACCCGCTCGTGGTCTCGCCCGAGCGTCTGCCAGGTGCGCTCGAGACGCCGGGCGCGCCTCTCGGTGCCGAGGCGGAGGATGTGGCGCGCGCCCTCGAGGAGCGCCCCGAGCTGCGTCGCTTCGCGGCGCAGCGGCGTGCTGCGGAGGTGAGCGTCGAGCTCGCGGAGAACCAGCTCTCGCCTCGCGTGGACGTGTCGGTGCTGGGCTCGGTCGACGTGGGTGGCCCGGGCGTGTCGGACCCGGAGCGCGCCTACGAGATCCAGCGCACGCTCGAGCGCCCGCAGCTCGAGGCCTCGCTCACGATCCAGGTGCCGCTCCAGTTCCGCGACGCCCGCGGGCGCATCGAGCAGTCCCGCGCCGAGCTCGCCGTGCTCGACGCCGAGCTCGAGCTCGCGCGCGATCAGATCGGCGTCGAGGTCCGCGACGCGCGCAGCGCGATCCGGGCCGCAGAGGAGAACGTGGCGATCACCCGCCAGAGCGCCGAGGTCGCGCGCCTCGTGGCCGACGCCGAGCGCGTGCGCTTCGACGCGGGCGCGAGCTCGCTCCTCGTCGTGAACCTCCGCGAGAGCGCGGCCGCGGCGGCTGCCCAGGCCGCGATCGACGCCGACGCCGACCTCGCGATCGCCCAGGCCGCGTGGCTCGCTGCGACGGCCGTCGGAGAGTGACGTCGGCGCCCGTGAAGCCTCCGACGATGAATCGCCCCTCACTCATCGAGCCTGTCGATGTGTGCGCACCACGCCGAAGATCGGCGCACCTGACGCCGGAGCGCGCCCCGGCGTCAGAACACGTAGCCCACGCGCACGCGCAGCGAGAGCTCGCCGCCGGCGTAGTCGAACGCGGCGTCGGAGAAGCTCGGCGGCCCGAAGCTCCCGCGCGCGTCGTTCGAGGCGCCGAGGCCCTCGGTCGGGATGCCGAAGAGGCCCGTGTCGACGCGGCCGTCGGCGTCGGCGTCGTGGTGCACCGAGAGGGCGTAGCGACCGGCAGGGACGTCGCTGAAGACGCACTGCCCCTGATGTCCCGAGATCCGTCCGCCCGACGCCGCATACGCACGCGCCCGCGTGCGGGGAAAGGCCTCGGCGTCGGCGGCCGCGAAGAGGAGACAGCTCAGGCGCCCCTCGTCGTCGCGCAGCTCGGTGCCCCTGACGACGATGCGCGAGCCGCTCGCGTCCTGCGACGCCGCCGGCAACGCGACCAGCGCGAGGAGCGACGCCGAGAAGGCGACCGAGAGCGGCGAGAGGGCGGTGCGCGCGCGCATCAGCGAAGAGGCTCGGGCCGATCCGCCGGGATGGCAAGCCCCGCCGGACCTGGCTCGCGCAGCGTGCGCGCCCCTCGGAGCATCGCGCGCAGGGCCAGCCACGACAGCAGGCCCACGGGACCGAAGAGCAGCGTGAGCACGAGCGAGGGCACCACGTAGAGGTGCCGCACGCCGAGGCGCTCCGCGTCGCGCGCCTCCCAGGCGCCCACGAAGAGATCGAAGACGAGGTAGTGCACCCAGCACGCGGTGATGGTGCGCGGCGTCGTGAAGATCCGCGTGACACCCTCGAGCGAGAAGAAGTGCGCGCCCTGTGGCCCCGGCGAGTCGCCGAAGAGGAGCCACGCGTACGCGATCGCCAGGAGAGCCAGCAGAGCCCCCGAGTGCACGACGAGCTCGGTGAAGCGCGAGCGTGGCGCGAGCACCAGGCCGAGCCACGCGGGGAGCACGGAGTAGTTCACGATCGCGAAGACGAGCTCGTCGTGGCCCATCAGGTGAGCGTAGCTGGCGGGAGCCCCGCCACGAGGCGCGCCCTCGGCGACGAGGCCGCACCTCGACACGAGCCCCCACTCCGACGACGAGCCCCCACGACGCGCGGCCCGAAACTGTTCATGCTCCGGGGCATGCGCCTCTCGATCGCCCTCGCGCTCGCCCTCTTCTGCACCGCGTGTGGCGGCGAGGAGGCCGCCGCGACGACCAGCCCCGCCCCGGTGTCGACGCCTGCACCGAGCGCGCCTTGCCACAGCGACGCGGACTGTCGGCTCGAGAGCGCGTCGGGCTGCGCGTGCATCTCGGTGCTCGCGTCGAGCCCGGCCGGGCCCGGCTGCCCGCACCCTTGCGTGGTCGCGCCGTGCACGGGCAACGAGGCCTTCTGCGACGCGAGCTCCTCGACGTGTCGCGTGCGGCCATCGATGCCGTAGCGTCGCGTCGCGCCTGGTGTCCGGCGAGGTCTCGGGCAGCGGAGCGCGCCCCGCACCGCCGGCGCCGCGCAGCCCCGCTGGGCGTTCGAGGATCCGCACGCGCGGGACGGGCGGGGAGACGACGGCGCAGAGGCCATCAGTCGCATGCGGACGTGTCGCCACCACGGGTCTCGATCATCGAGCGATACGTCGCCACCAGCTCGACGCAGCGCGTGGTGCGCACATACGGCGGTGGGTCGCGAAAGAGCTCGCAGCCCTCGGGGCCGCCGCTCATCTGCGTCATGAGCGACTCGCAGCAGCGGAGCGCGCGACCACACGCGATCGCTCGCTCTTGGGGCGTCGCGGTGTCGGGTGGGAACGTCGAGGGTGGTGTGGTGGTGAGCGGTGGCGCGAGCGCGGGGCCCGACGATCCCGCGAGCGGTAGGGGAAGCGCCTCTTCGTGCTGCGTCACGAAGATCGCGCCCGAGACGAGGGCCATGCCCGCGACGCACGCACCGACGAGGAGCGCGGCGAGACCGAGGCCGATCCACACGCCGCGACGCGAGGGCGCAGACGGCGGCGCGACCTCTCTCGGCACCGCGGCCACCACGAGGGGCGCTGCCATCGTCGACGTCTCGTGCGCGGGAAGGGGTGTGCTCGCGAGGCCGGCCGCGCGCGGACGCGCGGGAACCGTGCCTGCCGTCGGTGCCTCGGGGCTCGACGGCGCGGCGCTCGACGCCGCGCTCGCTCCGGGCTCGCGCAGCGCGGCGAGCGCACGGCCCATCTCGTCGGCCGAGGCGAACCGCGCGTCGGGATCCTTGCGCATCGCTCGCTCCGCGACGGTCGCGAGCGCGCGCGGCACCTCCGGCCGCAGCGCATCGGCGCGCGGCGGAGTCTCGGACAAGAGCGCCTCGACGACCGCAGCCATGTCGGCGCCACCGAACGGACGCTTGCCGGTGAGCAGGTACCAGAGGATCACGCCCATCGCGTAGACGTCGGTGCGCGCATCGACGCGCGCGCCGCGCGCCTGCTCGGGCGCCATGTACGAGGGCGTCCCGAGGATCACGCCGGTGCGTGTGAGCCGCGCGTATCCCTCGCTCTCCGAGAGCCGCGCGATGCCGAAGTCGAGGAGCTTCACGGCCTCGCGCTCCGCGCCGAGCGGGACGACCATCAGGTTCCCGGGCTTGAGATCGCGATGCACGATGCCCGCGGCGTGCGCGGCCGCGATCGCGCCGAGCGCTTGCTCCACGAGATCGGCGGCGCGACGCGGCGCGAGCGGTCCGCGGCTCACGATCGCGTGGAGCGTCTCGCCCGCGACGCGCTCCATGACGAGGTAGCCGAGCCCGTCGTCGGTGCGACCGAGGTCGGTCACCTGCACGATGCCCGGATGAGACAGGCGCGCGGCTGCACGCGCCTCACGCTCGAATCGCGCGACGATCGCGGGGTCCTCGACGAGGTCGCGCAAGATCACCTTGAGCGCGACGGCGCGATCGAGGCGCTCGTCGATCGCGTCGTAGACGGCGCCCATCCCCCCCGACGCGAGCACGCCCGTCACACGATAGCGGCCGCCCACGACCACGCCGGGCGCGAGCGGAGGCGGCGAGGTCACGCGGCACCGGTGCGGCGCCTGCGCGCGCGTTGAGCCCCAGCGAGCGCGACGAGCACGCAGACGAGCCAGCCGCTCGGGCGAGGGTGCGCGTGGGCACGACAGCCGCACGCGCTCGGAGCGACGATCGGCCCCGCATCGCTCGCGCCTGCGTCGTCGAGCTCGGCCGCGCTCGCGTCGGGCGACAGGCCCGCATCCGGGCCCCCCGGCGTGCGCGGTCGGACGAAGACGTGGCTGGTCACGACGCGAGGCTGTCCACCGATGACGAGCTGCGCACGAAGCGCGCTCTCGCCCGGGCCTGCGATGACGCGCTCCTCGTGCTCGAACATCGCCCCGACGATGTCGATGGGCGCGCCCTGGACACCGTCGCGGACGATGCGCAGCGTGGCGCCCTCGGTGGCGCCCGTGACGCGGACGACGATCGAGGTCTCGTCCGCGACGATCGTGTCGGAGCCCTCGGGGAGCTCGGCCGCGCGCAGCTCGATCATCGGATCGTCGGGGCCCTCGAGCTTCACCACCGTGCGGCCGAGCCGCACGCCCTCGAGGAGCGCAGCGACGCTCAGCTCCGAGGCGAAGACCATCGTGGTCGGGCTCCCGATGGGGCTGTCGAAGCGGCCGGTTCCCGTGCCGGCGCGATGATCGTCCGAGCCCCCCACCGCGGCGACGTGGTGGCCCGCGAGGACGAGGTCTTCCCACATCGACGTCGCGCTCCGGAAGAAGAGCCGCCCCGTCACCGAGTACGCCCCCGTCTGCACCTCGAACGCGTCGATGCCCTCCGCAGACGCCATCGCGCGCCACCCGCAGCCGATGCACAGATCGCCGATGTCGAGCGCGGGGTGGTTGATGGAGAAGAGCGCGCCCTCGGCGTGCACGTCGGCCGCGACCTGGTCGATCGTGCGACCCGAGAAGCCGAGGCGGTGATCGATCCAGCGCGTGCCGCCCATCGACATCGCATGCCCCTCGTAGGTCGTGACCTCGATCCCGGGCACGAGGAGCACGCCGGGGTGCCGCGCCTGCACGTCGGCGTAGCGCTCGAGCTGGCTCGTGGTGTTGTGCTCACTGAGCATCACGAACTCGAGGCCGCGGCTCTCCGCGAAGTCGAGCACCTCGTCGAGCGTGGGCGAGGCGTCGCCGCTCTCGCGCGAGTGCACGTGGAAGTCGCCCGCGTACCAGCGCGCGTCGGTGTCGAGCGCGGCGACCGGTGCGTACGGCGCGCGCTCCGGCTCGGGCGCGAGCGCGGCCACGTCACGGAGGATCACCTCGACGCGATAGCGCGCGGGTCGCTCCACGATCTGCGCCTCGCCGACGTAGATCCGCCACGTGCCCGCGGTGATCGGCCCGGGCAGGTAGCTGCGCGAGGCCGACTGCAGGCCGGTGATCGCAGGCTCCGTGTTGCCGCCACCGTAGCCGCGAAACCCCTCCGGCGAGAGGAGACCCCAGTCGAGGATGTTCGCCTCCGAGAGATCGTCGTGACGGATCTCGATCTCCGCCGTGCCCGTGGGCACCTCGAAGGGGATCTCGAAGTAGGCGACGCCGTCGTCGGGCACCTCGCCCTCGAGCAACACCGTGCTGTCGGCGTGCGCCACGCCGGCGACGAGCAGCGTGCCGAGAGCGGCGAGGCGAGAGGCGCAGCGCGCGGTCATGTCGCGAGCATCGCACGCGAGAGGGGGGTCTTCGCGAGTCGGCTCGCGCTCACACCGCACCGGGCTGCGCGCGACCGCAGGGGCCGCCCTCGCACGTCTCGAGCTGCACCGTCGAGTGGCCGATGCCGAAGCGCTGCTCGAGCTCGTGCTCGAGGGTGGCGAGGAACGCCGGCTCGCGCGCGGGCCACTCGAGCACGAGGTGCGCGGTGAGCGCGATCTCGGTCGTGCTCATCGCCCACACGTGGAGATCGTGCACGCCGCGCACCCCCTCGAGCGAGGCGAGGTAGGTGCGCACCGCCTCGAGATCGATGTGCGGAGGCACGCCGTCGAGCGAGAGGTGCAGCGCCTCGCGCAGCACGCCCCACGCGCTCCACAGGATCACGGCGGAGATCACGAGGCTCACCGCCGGATCGACGAAGCGCCAGCCCGTGGCCCAGAGCACGAGCCCCGCGAGCACCACGCCCACCGACACGAGCGCATCGGCCACGAGGTGGAGAAACGCCGCACGCACGTTCACGTCGCGCTCGCGATCGCGGAGGAAGAGCGCCGCCGAGAGGCCGTTCACGAGCACGCCTGCGGCCGCCACGATCATCATCGTGCGCGGCTCCACCTCCGGCGGCGCCGAGAGGCGCTCGATCGCCTCCCAGCTCACGCCGCCCACCGCGATGAGGAGCAGGAGCGAGCTCGCGAGGGCCGAGAGCTGCGTGGAGCGTCGCATCCCGTACGTGAGCCGCGTCGTCGGCCTCCGCTGCGCGAGCGCGGTGGCACCCCACGCGAACACCAGGCCGAGCACGTCGCTCAGGTTGTGCGCCGCGTCGGCCAGGAGGGCCGTCGAGTGTGCGAAGAAGCCGGACACGGACTCGGCGATCACGAACGCGAGGTTGAGCGCGATCCCCACCGCGAACGCACGCCCGATCTTCTCGGGCAGAGCGTGACCGTGGCCGTGACCGTGATCGTGCGCCCCGTGATCGTGCGCCCCGTGATCGTCGTGATCGTCGTGATCGTCGTGCGCGTCGTGCGCGGGGTGTTCGTGCGCCTCGCCATGGCCGTGACCGTGAGGGTGAGCGGCGCTCATCGTCGTCGGCGAGGGTACCGCGCAGGGGCGTCGCGCGCCGCGTCGCCTCTCACTGCGTGCTGAGCTGCACGGCCCACGAGCCCGCCTGCGTCTGGTCGGTGATCACGACGGTGTGCTCACCGAGGCGGAGATCGAGCGTGGGATCGCCCCCGTTCGGCGTGGGATCGGTGTCGTGCGCGACGACGGCGCCCGTCGCGTCGAGGCCGCAATTCAGCCAGCCCGTGCTCTGTGTCGCGCCGTAGAGGGCCGCGGAGCCGCAGCGAACCTCCACGCGGCAGTTCTGGCTCTCTCCCGTGGGGATCACGGACACGGTGCACGCGTCGCCCACCGCGACGCCGGCCTGTCCGATCACCGACGTCACGCTGCCCGTGCGCGTGACCGCGGAGATCGTGCCGCCGGCCCCGGCCGCGGTGCAATTCACGATGTCCACGGTGCCCTGGTCGGTCGTGAGGATGCCGCGCTGGAGCGTCCACACGCCGTTGCGCCGGCGTGCCTGCACGTCGACGGAGCCGCTGCCGCGCGGGCCGGTCACCGGGAACGTCCAGCTCGCGCGCCCGTGATCGTTCACGGTCTTGGCGTTGCCGCAGCTCAGGCCCATCCATCCCTCGCTCACGGGAGAGCCGAGGATCGCGGTGGCCTGAGGGCAGGCCTCGATCGCCCGGAGCGTGGGCTCGTCGAAGCCCATGCAGCTCGGTGCGCTCCCGAAGATCAGGAAGAAGAGCGGCAGGAAGAGCGCGCTGGTGATCGCACCGAGGACGTGACGCAGCCCGAAGGCGCCCGGGATCGTGGGAGTCGGCTCGTCGCTCATGGGGTCCTCCTCTCGGCGCGCGCCGCCGTTCATCGTTCTTCACCGTGATCGGCGCCCTCGCGCAACCCGCGTGCGCGAGCATCCTCGCATGACCCGTCGCAACCCCGAGATCGCGCGCGACCCCGACAAGGCCAAGCGCGCCGCGAGTCACCCGAAGCGACCAGGCGAGCAGTGCAAGGCCGCGCCGGGCACGTGGGTGCCGCGCGTCGATCGTGGACGCTGCGAGGGCAAGAAGGACTGCGCCGAGGTCTGCCCCTACGACGTCTTCGAGATCCGTCGCATCGACGACGCGGACTTCGCCGCCCTCGGCCCCCTCGCCAAGCTCAAGTCGATGGTGCACGGCCGCATCACCGCCTACACGCCCGGCGAGGCCGACTGCAGGAGCTGCGGCCTCTGCGTCGTCGCGTGCCCCGAGAAGGCGATCACGCTCGTGCGCGTCTGAGGACGATCTCGCGACGAAGACCGGCGGGGCGCGATCGTCGCGCAGGCCGCTCAGCTGCTCTTCTGCGCGTCCTCGACCTTGCGGGGCACGCTGCGGCCGCCGCTCTGGATGAGGCGCTCTTCGCCGCTCCTGCCCGCCTCGATGTACTCGGCGTCCTGGTTCACGCGCCAGGGGTCGAACTTCTTCGTGCCGCTCGCGATGTTCTCCACGACGAGCATCGCGGTCATCATCGAGTGATCCTGGTTGTTGTAGCGGTGCATGCCGTTGCGGCCGACGAAGTGCAGGCCTGGGTAGCTGTCACCGAGCCCCTTCGCGACCGCGTCGACGTGCTTCTGGTAGACGTCGTCGTACACGGGATAGGCCTTGGGCTGGCGCACCACGCAGCCGTCGAACACGTCGCTCTGCTTGCAGAGGCCGAGCTGCTCGAGCTCCTTCTTGGCGAGCGCGACGAGATCCTCGTCCTTGCTCGACCAGAGCCCGTCGCCCTCGAAGCAGAAGTACTCGAGGCCGTAACACGAGGTCTTCGGATCCGGGATCATCTCCGGCGACCACGCCTTGAAGTTCTGGATGCGACCGACCTTCACGCTGCCGTCCTGGATGTAGATCCAGTTGTCGTCGAACGCGTCGGTCGGCGTGCGCGCCATGAGCGCGACCGTGAGGAAGTCGCGGTACTTGAGCGAGCGCGCCGCGAGCGCCATCGCCTCCGGCGGCGCGGGCGAGATCGCCGCGACCGTCTCGCGGATCGGCGCCGAGCTGATCACCTGACGCGCCTTGACCTGCTCCTCGCCGTCCTTGGTCGTGTAGGTGACGACGTAGTAGCTGCCCTTGGCGTCTTCGCGCTTCTCGAGGCCCTTCATGCGCGCGCCCATGCGCACCTCGCCGCCACCGGCGACCACGAGTCGCGCGCACTCCTCCCACAGCATGCCCGGGCCCTTGCGCGGGTAGCGGAACTCGTCGATGAGCGTGGTGTGGATCTGCTGCTTGCCCTTGCGGCGCAGGCCCTTGGGCTTGATCGCCTCGATCACCGCAGCGCCGAGGTTGAGGCTCTTGATGCGCTGCGCGGCCCAGTCCGCCGAGAGGTCGCGGCAGTCCATGCCCCAGACCTTCTCCGTGTAGTGCTTGAAGAAGATCGTGTAGAGGCGACGCCCGAACTGGTTCGTGACCCAGTCCTCGAGGTTCGTCGGGTTCTTCGTCGGCAGCGCGCGCGCCTTGGCGAAGCTCAGCATGCAGCGCGTCGACTCGAACGCGCCGAGCTTGATCAGCGCCTCGATGGGCTTGAGCGGATAGCTGTAGAACTTGCCCTGGTAGAAGATGCGCGACTTGCGGGGGCGAAGGAGCATGTCGTCGGGCAGGACACGCGACCAGAATTCCTCGACCTCCTTGGCCTTGCTGAAGAAGCGATGGCCGCCGATGTCGAAGTGGTAGCCGTTGTGCTCGGCCGTGCGCGAGATGCCGCCGACGTAGCGAGGGTCGGCCTCGATCACGATCGGGCGGATGCCGTGATCGGTCAGGCGCAGCGCGGCGGTGAGGCCCGCGGGGCCCGCACCGATGACGAGCACCTCGGTGTCGAGCGCGGTGGCGGCGGAGGATTCGGACGACATGGGCCGCGGAGCATAGACGAGGCCTCCCGAGGCTCAACCCGTTCCGCGCGCATGCCTGGCGGCTGGTGCGCCTCGCGCCGCCTCGGAGCCGTGGCCTGGCGCACCCGATCGCGATTACCGTCTCGGCATGACCGACGAGCTCCACTACGTCCGCCTCCCGAACGCCTTCGGCGGGCGCGCCGAGATGGTTCGCTACTGCTTCACCCTCGCGCACAAGCCGTGGAAGGACGTGCTGCACGCGCGTGAGGAATTCGCCAGCGCGGGCGAGCGGAACCCTTACAAGCAGTTCCCCTACCTCGTCACGAGCACGGGCGAGGTCATCCCGCAGAGCATGGCGATCATGTGCCACGCAGCGCACGGCACCGACGTGTGGCCGACCGGCACGCGCGCGCTCACGCACGCGCTCTCGGTCGCGCAGGGCGCCTACGACCTCTACCAGGCCTTCGGTGGCTTCGCGGCCGACGACCTCGTCGCGAAGAAGAAGTTCGAGGAGCGCCGCGCGCCCCAGTACTTCGGCGCGCTCGCCACCTACTACGCCGAGCGACCCTTCGCGGCGGGCACCACGCCCAGCTTCGCCGACTGCATCGCGCGCGAGGCGATCGCGTGGTGCGTGCGCAAGAACGAGGTCGCCAAGGGCCTGCTCGAGGCGAGCCCCGCGCTCGGCGCGTTCGTCGAGCGCTTCGACGCGATCCCCGCGATCGCCACCTTCCAGGCGCGTCAGCGCGCCGCCCGCGAGGCCGATCCGTCGGTCTGAGCGCGCGCCGTTCTCGCGCCCTCGGCCTCGTCACGCGGCCATCGCGAGCTGCGCGCGGGCCTCTTTGCCGATCGACTGACCGCCGAGGCGCGAGAGCTCGCGCGCGAGCGTCGGCACGTCCACGTGATCGGGGGGCAGCGGGG
>JAIBCE010000398.1 GCA_019694315.1 Sandaracinaceae bacterium | reverse complement strand
GTCGACGATCGTGGCCGCGGCGTCGGGCCGGCCGCGCTCGCGCATGGCGCTCGCCATCGTGCGCCGGAGCTCGGCGCCGTCGAGGAGCTTCTGCGCCTCGGCGGCGAGGCGATCCACGTCGAGGGCGCTCTCGCGCAGGCAGATCGCGGCGCCTGCACGCTCGAAGCTCTCGGCGTTCTTGGCCTGGTGATCGTCGGCCGCGAACGGGAAGGGCACGAGGATCGCGGGGCGACCGATCGCCGCGAGCTCGGCGAGCGTGGAGGCCCCCGCGCGACAGATCACGAACGAGGCGCTGGCGTAGGCGCGCGCGACGTCGTCGATGAAGGGCACGACCTCCGCCTGCACACCGAGCGCTGCGTAGCGCGCCGCGACCTGCTCGCGCATCGCTGCGCCGGTCTGGTGCACGATCTCGATGCCGCGCTCGGCCAGACCGAGCTTGGCGAGCGCCTCGGGCACGACCTCGTTGAGGCGCTTGGCGCCCTGGCTGCCGCCGATCACGAGGATGCGGCGCGCGCGCGCATCGGAGCCTCGCGGATCGAGCATCGCGCGGCGCGAGGCCTCGACGAACGCGCGGCGCACGGGGTTGCCGACGACGCGCGCCGCCCCGCCGAAGAGGGGCGCGGTCTCGTCGAACGAGAGGTACGCGCGGCCCACGAGCCTCGCGAGCGCGCGGTTCGTGAGGCCGACGTGCGCGTTCTGCTCGAGGAGGGCGGTCTTGATGCCCAGCGTCGCGGCCGCCACCAGCATCGGACCGGATGCGTAGCCCCCGACACCGAGGACCAGCTCCGGCCGATGCTGGCGGAGGATCGACACTGCTCGTCCCCAGGCCGAGGGCAGCTTCGCGAGGCTACCGAGGAGCTGCGCGAACGTGCGCCCCTTGAGGGGCGTCACGTCCAGGGTCTCGAGCGTCTCGCCCATGCTCGGGATCACGCGCGACTCGATGCCGCGCTCGGTGCCCACGAAGCGCACCTCGAGATCCTTGTTCCGACGTCGGAGCTCTTCGACCACTGCGATGCCAGGGAACAGGTGGCCTCCCGTGCCACCGCCCGCGACGATCACGCGCTGGATCATGACCCAACTCCTCGGTGACCGACCTACGCGCTCGCCCGCGCGACGGTCGGCACCTCGCTCGCTGCCTTCGTGCCTGCCTTCGTGTCGTCGCCCTCTGCGCGTGCCCATTCGCGCGAGACCGACAGCACGATGCCCATCGCTCCCGCACAGACGAGGAGCGACGAGCCGCCATAAGAGATGAAAGGAAGAACCAGCCCCTTGGTGGGGAGAAGGCCCATCGCGACCGCGAGGTTCGCGAAGGCCGAAGCGCCGATGAAGGTGGTGATGCCCACCGCGAGGAGCGAGGCGTGCTCGTCCTTGGCGCGGAAGGCGGCGCGGTAGCCGCGCACCACGAGGAGACAGAAGGCGAGCACGAGCACCGTGATGCCCACGAAGCCGAGCTCCTCGCCGATGATCGCGCCGATGAAGTCGGTGTGCGCCTCGGGGAGGAAGAAGAGCTTCTGTCGGCTGTCGCCCAGGCCCACGCCCGTCCAGCCGCCGGAGCCGAAGCTCAGGATCGACTCGACGATCTGGTAGCCAGACGTCTGACGGTGCGCGAACGGATCGAAGAACGCGCGGATGCGCGCGAGGCGCCACGGTGAGAGCGCGATCGCGAGGGCCACGAGGGAGCTCGTGCCGAGCACGATCACGGCGATGGGGCCGATCTTCGCGCCGGCAGCGAAGAGCATCACGAGCGTGAGCAGGCCCAGCATCATCGCGGAGCCGAGGTCGTTCTGCTGCCAGCAGAGGAACGCGAGCACGCCGAGCACGAGGAGGTGCGGCAGGATGCCGACCTTGAAGCTGCGGATCTGATCGCTGCTCTTCTTGCCGAGCGAGTGCGCGAGGTAGAGGACGATCGTGACCTTCGCGAGCTCGGCGGCCTGGATGTTCACCGGGCCCACCTGGATCCAGCGCGTCGCGCCGCCGACCCGGTGGCCGATGAAGAGCGTCAGGATCATCAGGATCGTCGTGACCCCGAGCGCCGGGTAAGTGAGCGTCTGCCAGCGCCTCGGCTCGATGCGCGAGACGAGCAGCATCACGGGCACCGCGACGAGCGCGTACGCCGCCTGGCGGAGGAGGAAGAAGTGGCCGTCGTGGCCCGTGAACCGCGACTGCGACGCGAAGACCGCGCTCGCGGAGAAGACCATCACGACGCCGAACGCGATGAGCGCGACGACGAGCGCGAGGAGCACGGGATCCGCCGCGCCGATGCGAGGCGTGACGTGCTTTCGCCACGCGAACGACGGAAACGTCGTGCGCCGCTTGGGCGTGGCGGGCGTGAGGGGCAGGCTCGCGCTGGTCACGAGGCACCTCCCTCGGGCAGGGCGCGCACCGCGCGCGCGAACTCGTCGCCCCGGTGCGCGTAGCTCTTGAACATGTCGAAGCTCGCGCACGCCGGCGCGAGGAGCACGGCGTCGCCGGGCTTGGCGAGCGCGCGCGCCTTGGCCACGGCGTCGTCGATCGTGCTCGCGTCGTGCAGGGGCACGGGCGAGGCGGTGAAGGCGCCGCGGAGGAGCGGCGCCGCCGCCCCCAGCAGGACGACCGCCCGCCCCCGCCGATCCATGCGCTGGCGCACCGGCTCGTAGCTGCCGCCCTTGTCGACGCCGCCCGCGATCAGGCCGAGCTGGCCGACGTGATCGGCGAGGCCGTCGATCGCCGCCACGGTCGCGCCGACGTTCGTCGCCTTGGAGTCGTCGAAGTACGAGACGCCGTCGAGCTCGCGCACGAGGACCATGCGGTGGGGCAGGCCCTGGAAGGTGCGGAGCACGTGCGCGACGTCGTCGATCGACGCCCCCGCGAGGCGCGCCGCGAGCGATGCCGCGCACGCGTTGGCCTGGTTGTGGAGGCCGCGGATCCCGAGCTCGCGCGTGGGGAAGCGGAGGCCGCTCACCATGTCGCGGAGCTCGCCGCTCTCGATCCGGACCTCTCCGTCGCGTCCGCCGTAGGTGTGCACGCGTCCGCGGCCGAGGTGCGCGAGAGAGAGGCAGAGCGCGTCACCTGCGGGCACGATCGCGTGGTCCTCTTCGGTCTGCGTGAGGAAGATGCGGCCCTTGGCGGCGGCGTAGCTGGCGAAGGTGCCGTGTCGATCGAGGTGATCGTCGGTGACGTTGAGGAGCACCGCGACGCGGCAGCGCAGCGTGTCGATGTCCTCGAGCTGGAACGACGAGAGCTCGGCCACGATCTGGCCGCCTTCCTGTGCGGCAGGCGTGCCCACGGCGAGCGTCAGCGCGTCGCCGAGGTTTCCGCCCACGAACGTGGGCTTCCCCGTGCGCGTGAGCATCTCGCCCACGAGCGTGGTGACGGTGCTCTTGCCGTTGGTGCCCGTGATGCCGATCACCGGGCTCGCGAGGAACCAGCTCGCGAGCTCCACCTCCGACACCACCCGCGCGCCGTGCTCGCGCGCGTGACGCACGGCCTCGAGGTGAGGCACGCCGGGCGACAGGACCACCAGGTCGGCGCCCTCGAAGGCCTCGTCGGGGTGGCCGCCGAGGAAGAGCTCGGCGCCGTGCGCCTGCGCGTCGGCGGCGAGCGATCCGAGCTCGCCCGCGCCCTTCTTGTCGTTTGCGCGCACGCGACAGCCCGCGGCGCCGAGCAGATGGATCGCCGCCAGGCCCGAGCGCCCGAGGCCCACCACGACGGCAGTTTTTCCGCGGAGCTCCATGGCGTTCACCGAAGCTTGAGCGTGGCGAGGCTCGCGATCGCGAGCATCACCGAGATGATCCAGAAGCGGACGATGACCCGCGGCTCGGGCCAGCCCTGCTTCTCGAAGTGGTGGTGGATCGGTGCCATCAAGAAGATGCGCTTCTTGAAGAGGCGGAAGCTCAGCACCTGACCGATGACGCTCACGCCCTCGATCACGAAGATGCCGCCGAGGAGGATCGAGAGGAGCTCGTTCTTGGTGAGCACCGCCATCATGCCGAGGCCGCCGCCGAGCGCGAGCGAGCCCACGTCGCCCATGAAGACCTGGGCCGGGTAGGTGTTGAACCAGAGGAAGCCGAAGCCCGCGCCGATCATCGCGCCGCCGAACACGGCGAGCTCGGACGCGCTCTCGAGCTGCGGGATGCGGAGGTAGTCCGCGATGGACTCTCCGAAGAGCAAGAGGCCCGAGACGTACGCGAGGATCGCGTACGTGCCTGCGTTGATCATCACCGGGCCGATCGCGAGGCCATCGAGGCCGTCGGTGAGGTTCACGCAGTTCGAGGTGGCGACGATCACGAAGGCCGCGAACACCATGTAGAGCGCGGGCGGCAGCACGAACGCGTAGCCCTCGTCGTGGAACGCGACGAAGGGCAGCGCGAGGTGGTTGCGCAGCTCTTGCCAGTCGGCCGAGAGGCCCTCCTGGCCGAACCACAGGTAGCCGCAGACCACGAGCGCCACCGCGAACTGGAGCACCAGCTTCCAGCGCCCCGCGAGGCCGCCCGTGTCCTTCTTGGTGATCTTGCGCGCGTCGTCGATGTAGCCGATGACGCCGTACGCTGCGGTGACCAGCGTGGTGAGCCAGACGCTCGCGCTCGTCGGATCGGCCCAGAGCACCGTGGAGACGATCACTGCCAGCAGGATGAGCGCGCCGCCCATCGTGGGCGTGCCCGCCTTCGAGAGGTGGCTCTCGGGGCCTTCCTTGCGCACCACCTGGCCGATCTGCTTGCTCTGGAGGCGGCGGATGAACCACGGGTAGAGGCCGAACGTGAGCACCATCGCGGTCATCGTCGCGACGAGCACGCGGAACGGCACGTACCGGAGGACGTTGAGGAAGTGCAGGTGCGGCGCGTACGGGTAGAGGAGGGCGTAGATCACACGTCACCTCCCTCGTCCTTGGCGCGCTCGTCGTCGGGCCTCGCCTCGGGCTGCTGACGCAGGGCCGCGACCACGCGCTCCATGCCCATCGATCGCGAGCCCTTGACGACGATCACGTCGTCGGGGCGCACGAAGTCGCGCACGTGCACGATCGCGGCCATGGGATCGTCTTCCTCGACGACGAGATCGGCGCCGAGCTCGCGCGCTTCCTCGGCCGCGATGCGCATGCGGCGTCCGCACGCGACGAAGAGCGAGGCCCCCACGCGCGCGACCGCCTCGCCGACGCGGAGGTGCTCTTCTTCTTCGTAGGGGCCGAGCTCCAGCATGTCGCCGAGCACCGCGATCACGCGGCCCTGTCGCGTCTTTGCCAGCTCCGAGGCGGCCTCGAGCGCGTTGATCACGCTGCGGCGGCTGGCGTTGTAGGCGTCGTCGATGACGAGGGTGCCGTCGAGGCCCGCGAGCATTGCGCCGCGGCCCTCGCCTGCGCGCAGGCCCTCGAGCGCCTTGGCGGCGACCGCGAGCGCGCGCGTGTCGCCCACGGCGACGGCGAGCGCCAGCGCGCAGGCCGCGTTCCGAGCGGCGCCCTCACCGAAGAGGTGCAGGGTCAGCTCGACCGAGGTGCTCGTCGCGCCGCCCGGCGGGCGGATCGCGTAGCGACACTCGGAGCCGCCGTCGGCGAGGCCCCGGCGCGCGAACAGCCGCACGTCCGCCTCTTCGTGGCGGCCCACGCCGAGCTGGAGCGGCGCCGGGGAGCGCTGCGCGTGCGGGACGAGGACGCGATCGTCGACGCTGTAGATCGCCACCGAGAGCTGGCCACGGCCTGGGCTCGCGGCGAGGCCCGCGAGCAGCGACGCCTTCTCCTCGGCCACGGCCTCGATCGTCTTCATGCCCTCGGTGTGCACGGCCGCGACGCTCGTCACGATGCCCACGTGGGGCCGCGCGATCGCCGCGAGCATCGCGATCTCCCCCGGCACGTTCATGCCGACCTCGACCACCGCAGCGGTGTGCGACGGATCGAGCGTGAGCAGCGTGAGGGGCACGCCGATGCGGTTGTTCAGGTTGCCTGCGGTGCGGAGCGTGCGGTGGCCCATCGCCTCGAGCACCGCCGCGCACATCTCCTTGGTGGTCGTCTTGCCGACCGAGCCCGTGATCGCGACGACGAGGCGGAGCGCGCCCTCGCGCTCCATGCGCTCGCGGTGAGACCGTCCCAGTGCACCGAGGGCCACGAGCGTGTCGTCCGCGATCACGATCGAGACATCGGCGGCTGGCAGGGTGTCGATCGCGCTCGCGTCCGACACGAGGAGCGCCGAGGCGCCGAGCTCGATCGCGCGGGCGAGGAAGGTGTGGCCGTCGAAGCGCTCACCACGCAGCGCGACGAACAGGTTGTCGTTGACGATCGTGCGGGTGTCGGTGGAGACACCTCGAATCGGGCGCGATCCCATGCGGATCACGCGTGCGCCCGTGATGGAGGCGAGGTCCTCGAGCGTGAACGGCGCAGCGTTGATCGGAGGCGGGGTGGCCATCACAGACCTCCCTGCGCGCTCGCGCCTCGCGCGAGGCCCGCGATGGCCAGGCGCGCCTCTTCGCGGTCGTCGAAGTGCACCTTCTGGGTGCCGAGGATCTGGTAGTCCTCGTGGCCCTTTCCTGCGATGAGGACCGTGTCGCCGGGGCGCGCCGCACGGATCGCGAGGCCGATGGCCTCACGGCGATCGACCTCGGCGACGAAGCCGCGCGTGGCCGACGCCAGCCGCTGTCGGTCGAGGGGCTGCATCCCGCTCGACACCGTGCCAGGGACGATCTCGTCGAGGATCGCGCTCGGCACCTCGGTGCGGGGGTTGTCGCTCGTGATCACGACCACGTCGGCGTTCTCTCCGGCGATACGGCCCATGAGCGGGCGCTTGAGCCTGTCGCGATCACCGCCGCAGCCGAAGACCGCGATCAGACGGCCCGGCGTCAGCGGTCGGAGCGCCGCGAGCGCGCTGGCG
>JAIBCE010000397.1 GCA_019694315.1 Sandaracinaceae bacterium | reverse complement strand
GGTCGCGCGGCTGGCCCTGCCGAGCGCGATCATGGCGAGCGGCTGTGGCGAGCCGGCGGCGACGACGGTCGCGCAGCGGCTCGGCGCGCTGCCCGAGGCCGACGCGCCGCTCGATGCGCTCGCGCGTCGCAACGGCCGGCTCCGCGAGCGGCTCGCGCTGAGGGGCTACGAGCTCATGGAGCGACAGGCCCGCGTGTTCGTGCTCGAGTCGCACGGCGTGGCGATCCCCGTCGATCTCGACGTGTCGCGCTGCCACACGTTCGCCGCGCTCGGCTCCTCGGGGCTGCGTGAGCTGCACGCGATCCTCTACGACGGCGAGGGCGTCGAGGTCGCGGCCGACGCGATCCCCCGCGAGGGCGCGCTCGTGCATACGTGCCCGCAGCCTCTCGCGGGGGCCGTCACGATGCCGCACCACTTGGTGCTCTTCGCGAGCGCGGGCACTGGATCGGTCGCCGTGACGGAGGCCGAGAGCCTGCCGGGAACGGGCGAGGGCTTCGAGGGGATCTTCGACGAGATCCTCGCGCCGAGCGTGCCGTTCCGCGACGTGGAGCAAGCGCTCACGCGGAGCCGCACTGCGCTGCGTGCGCGCGGTCTGAGCCCGGTGGGAGAGCCCGAGGTGCGTACGCTCTTCGAGCGCGGCGCGGCGCGCGCCGATCTGCCGGTGGAAGAGGGGCGCTGCTACGTGAGCGTCGCCCGCGGCGGAGAAGGTGTGGAGGATCTCGATCTCTTCCTCTTCGACGCCGATGGCGTGGAGGTCGCGCGCGATCTGAGCCGCGGGGCCGAGGCCTCGATCGAGCACTGCGCGACGGAGTCGGCCACCTACGCGGTCGAGGTGCGCGCGTATCGAGGCAGCGGTGCGGTGGGCCTCGCGTCGTTCGAAGGGACGCGCGGCGCGGCGCCTGCGGAGTCGCCCGAGAGTCGCGCGATCGGCGAGGCGATCGGCGTCGGACCGGAGCGCGACGATCCGGTCGTGGAGCTCTCGGTGTCTGTGGCGAGCCTCGTGGAGCAGGGCTTCGACGAGCCCGTCGTCATCGCGCGCTCGGCCGTGATCACCCCGGGCGAGGTGTTGACGCACGACGTGGCGATCGGGCCCGGCTGCGGCCTCGTCGTGGCCGTGGGCTCGAACGCCGCGATGGATCTCGACCTCTACCTCGCCGATCCGAACGGTCGCGAGATCGACGTCGACACCGACACGCGCTCACACGCGGTGGTGCGGGCGTGCGCGCCGACCGCGAGCGTCATGCGCGCCGCCGTGAAGGTGTACGGACACGATGGCACCTACGCGCTCGGCGTAGTGCGGGCGCCCCGCGCGATCATCGACGTGCCGAGCCTGCGCCTCGTAGAGCTCACCGCCGAGCCTCGCGCCCGCGGCTACGAGGTGCGCGTGGACGAGACGCGCGAGCTCGAGGAGTCGGGCCGCGCCGGAGGGCAGACCGAGATCGCCCCGGGTCGCTGCGTGGTGGTGGCCGTGGCAGGTCGTGGAGAGCTCACCGACGTCGATCTCGAGCTCCGCAACGTCGAGGGTCGTGTGCTCGCGTCGGACTCGGGGCCCGCGCCGCACGCGACCTCGGGCTGGTGCGCGCCGGTCGCGCAGGCCGAGCCCTTCGTGATCGTGTGGGAGGCGCGCGCCTACCGCGGTGCCGGCAGCGTCCGCGTGCAGGTGATGGAGGGGCCCCCCTGACTGGCGTCGACTGGAGCTTCGCGGTAGGTGCGCCGCTCCTTTTTTTTGACCGCAGACGCACGAGCCCTTACCCCCGTGGGTGTTCGCCGTCGCCCGCGTGTTCGGACTGACACGCGGCGTCGTCGACGAGAGCTCGGAGCCCACGAAAGCACGCAGATCGCCCCGTGGATCGGTTCTTGGGAGATCGGCGTGCGACGGGACGGCGTCCCGCGGAGGAAGCAATGAAGAAGCAGACCCAGCACTCCCACGTTTCGGGCTCCGACGTCGCTGCGACGAAGCCGAGGGTCGGCGTGCTCATGGGCGGCATCGGGCCCGAGCGAGAGATCTCGCTGAAGACCGGTGATGCGATCGCGACGGCGCTCGAGGCCCGCGGTCACCGTGTGGTCCGCATCGACGTGGATCGGCGCCTCGACGAGACGCTGCGCAAGACCCCGATCGACGTCGCGTTCCTCGCGCTCCACGGCACCTACGGCGAGGACGGCTGCGTGCAGGGCATGCTCGAGACGATGGGCATCCCGTACACGGGCTCGGGCGTGCTCGCGAGCGCCCTCGCGATGGACAAGCTCAAGGCCAAGGAGCTGTTCCGCCTCTACAACGTGCCGACGCCGCCGTACTACGTCGTCGACAAGGACGATCTCGGCAAGCTCGAGGAGATGCACGGGAGCTTCGGCTTCCCGGTCTTCGTGAAGCCGCGCCGCTCTGGCTCGAGCGTGGGCGCCGGTCGCGCGACGAACATGGCCGAGCTCGCGCAGCGCTGTGAGGAGGCCGCGAAGTTCGACAGCTCCGTGCTCGTGGAGCGCTTCGTCGTGGGCCGCGAGGTGACCGTCGGCGTGCTCGATGGCCGCGCCCTCGGCGCGCTCGAGATCGTGCCGCGCGGCGAGTTCTACGACTACAAGTCGAAGTACCAGAAGGGCCAGAGCGACTATCACCTGCCCGCCCGTCTCGCCCCCACTCGCTACAAGGGCGTGATGAACCTGGCGGAGCGCGCGCACAAGGCGCTCGGTTGTCGCGGCTTCACGCGCGTCGATCTCCTCGTGACCGAGGGCGAGAACGAGTACGTGCTCGAGGTCAACACGCTGCCCGGCATGACGCCGCTCTCCCTCCTGCCGAAGATCGCGCAGGGCGCGGGCTACGACTTCGGTGATCTGTGCGAGCAGATCCTCGCGCGCGCGACGTGCACCATGCCACGCACGCCCGAGCTGAGCGCCGAGCCCCGCCAGGAGCCCGCCAAGAAGAAGGGCGCGCGCGCCGAGGCCGTTCCGCCGGCGGAGTGACGTCGGGGTCGCCCGAGACGCCGAGCGATCACTCCGCGACGAGCTGGAGCACCGGGTAGTCGAAGAAGCCGCCCGTGCGCGACACGATCGCGACGCGGATCACATCGCCACGACCGATGTGCAGCGCGGTCAGCGCCTGCGCGGGCATGAAGACGAGATCCGCCCACTCCTCGCCCTGCGCGTGGCGGCAGCGGATGGTCATGCGGTTCTGCGCGCCGGCTGGATACGCGCGCGACCGCGCGTCCTCGGCGTCGAGCATCTCGATGTCGCCGGCGTGCGAGACGGCGCAGGTCTGAACGCTGCCGACGGCCGCTGGATCCGTCTGCGCGCGACGGAGATCGAAGCCGGTCGGGAGGGCGCCCACCACGCTCGGCGTCCCTTCGCTTCCCGGTGCGGCGAGGCTCGGATCCCCGAGGGCCTCGGTCTCGACGAACTCCACGATCGGGTAGTCGAAGAAGCCGCCATCGGCGCGGCGGTGGCGGACGCGAACGCGCGCGCCGATGGTCACCTCGGGCGCGAGCGCCGCGCTCGTCGCGCTGAAGACGAGGTCGGCCCACCCCTCGCCGGTGGCCGCGGCGCAGCGCACCGACATGCGCTGCGTGCCTCGCTCGCCGTAGCGCTCCGCGTCAGCCTCGGCGATCGCCTCCACGCGACCCGCGGCCGACACGAGGCAGACCTGCTCGGTGTCGAGGTGGACGCCTGGCTGCACGCGGACGAGGCGCATGTCGAAGCCGTCGAGGGACGAGTCCTCCTCGGCGGCCTGCGCGGCCGGCTCGTCGTCGACGAGCGAGCCTCGCGTCTCGCGCGCGGGCGAGCCGGGCACCTCCTCGGGGCGCTGCGTGTCGGTGTCGATGAACGGGTTCACGCAGCACGCGCTCACCGTGATGCTCAGCACCACGGAGATGAGGACGCGCGATCGAGGAGCGAGAGCGAGAGGGTGAGCGTGGTGCATGCGTTGCCAGGCCGGGAGGCCGATGATAGCGTGCCCTCCCGATCGCGCCGGGGACGCCTACTGCCCCCTCGCCGCGGCCACTTCACGATGGTTCACACCATCACGACGGCGCTCCCGACCGGGAACGCGCCCCTGCCACGGATGCCTTCCGCATGACGTTCACCGAAGCTGCCGTGGAGATCCTCCGCCTCGTCGGACGACCTCTCCACTACAAGAAGATCACCGAGCTCGCGATCGAGCGAAACCTCCTCTCCCACGTGGGCAAGGCGCCCGAGCTCACCATGAGCTCGCGCCTCGCGACGATGGTGAAGAAAGACCGCGGCGAGGAGCCCATCATCAAGGTCAAGCCGGGCGTGTTCGCGCTCCGCGACTTCACGCCGCAGATGATGGCGCTCGCCGACGCGGGCGACGACGACATCGATCTCTCCCAGATCCCCGAGACCGCGCCGGCTGCGGCCGCGGAGGGCGAGGCTGCGGCCACCGACGCCGCCCCGCGCCCCGCGCTCCCGGGCTCGGACGTGTTCCCTGCGGAAGAGGACGACGACAAGCCGATCCTCGCCGGGATCGACGACGAGGACGACGAGGAGAGCGAGGCGGGGGGCGATCGACGCGGTCGCCGTCGCCGTCGCCGCCGCGGTCGCGGCGAGGCCGAGGCCGAGACGGCCGAGGTCGCCGAGGGCGCCGAGAGCAAGAGCGAAGGCGAGTCGAGCAGCGAAGAGCGGCCTCGAAACGAGGGGCAGCGCGACCGGGATCGCGATCGAGACCGACACCGGGATCGCGATCGAGACCGCGATCGGGATCGCGATCGAGACCGTGATCGGGATCGCGATCGCATCCGTCGCGACGGTGGGCCGCAGGGCCATCGCGACGCACCGCGCCTGCCGAACGCGGATCTGTCGCGTGAGCCGCAGGACAACGACCTCCTCGGTCGCGACCTCGCCGACGCGGTCTTCGCCGTGCTCGTGAGCGAGAGCCGCGCGCTGTCGTATGCGGGGATCGCGGCCGAGCTCGTGCGTCGAGGGCGTCTCGTCGGCGAGCCCGCGACGCTCGTGCCGACGATCGCCGCCGCGGTGCGCGCGGACGTCGGGCGCTCGTCGCGGGCGCGCTTCCGGCACACCGCCGACGGGCTCGCGATCTACGACTGGTTCCTTCCGCGCGATGCGATGTACCGCGAGCGCGACGTGGTGCGCGCCGCCGAGCGCCACCAGGAGACGGTGCGCCGCAGCTTCCTCCGCAAGATCACCGACCTCCCGTCGGCGGGCTTCGCGGAGCTCGTGGCGACCTGGCTCAACGCCGAGGGCGTCGCGGGCCTCCGCGGCGTGCGTCGTCCCACGAGCTCGCCGCAGGAGATGCACTTCGCGGGCACGCTGCGCCGCGGCTTCGAGGAGCTGCGCCTCGCGATCGTGGTGCTGCGCTCGGGTCAGGAGCTCACGCGCGAGCGCGTGGTCGAGCTCCGCGGCTCGCTCCACCACTACGGCAACGCGACGCTCGGCTGGATCGTGAGCACGGCCGCCGTGCCGCGTCCGACGCGCGAAGAGGCGTCGGCGCAGGGCGCGACCCCGATCGCGATCTACGACGGCCTCGCGCTCGCGGAGGCGATGGAGGCGCGCGGGGTGGGCATGCGCCGCACGACGGTGCCGCTGAGCGTGATCGACCTCGACACGCTCGACGCGCTCCGCGGCTCGCCCGAGGCGCCGCTGCGCGAGGGCAGCGGCGAGGGACGACGCGACGAGCGCCGAGACGAGCGTCGTGAGGACCGACCGCGCGACGAGCGACGTGAGGAGCGTCCGCGCGACGAGCGACGTGAGGAGCGTCGCGAGGACAAGGCCGAGGCCTCGGGAGAGGCCGACGTCAGTACCGAGGCGGCACCCGGCGGCACGGCGGCCGAGGGCGCCGAGGCCGATGCTGGCGACAAGGGCGACAAGAGCGAGGTCCGCGAGGCGCGCCCCGACGCCGTGCGCGACGAAGGCGGTGGTCGCCGCCGCCGTCGTCGTCGTCGTCGTCGTGGCGGACAGGAACGCGGGCCTGGCGACGCTGGGGCTACAAGCGAGGGCGCGGCCGAGGGCGCGGACGACGAGGAGCTCGGCGACGCCGAGGGCGAGGGCGAGTCCCAGCCCGAGCCCTCCGCAGAGGCGCCGAGCGCCACGCCGGCCGACGACGACGCCATCGACGACGAGGCCTTGGTCGAGCGCTCGGAGCTGCACGATCGCGAGGAGCTCGGCGACGACGAGGGGGGCGAGGCCAGCCCCGACGACGCCGACGGCGACGCGACGCCCTCCGACGACGAGGAGTGAGCCTCCCATCGTCGATGGACCGGCGCGACGTCGCGAGGCGTCGCCGGTCCGCCGTCGCGCGAGGAACGTCGCGCGAGATCGTCCACACGACCCCACAGGTGAACGATGCTGCAAGCGTGGCGCGAGAAGGTCGAGAAGGACTTGGGCGGCGTCGCCTTCGAGCGCGCGCTCGTCACGGTGCTCGCCGGTGGGCTGCGCATCGAGCCGCTCTACGAGGACGCCTCTGCGCTACGCCTCGCGAGGAGCGGCGCGCTGCGCCTCGCCGCGATGTGCCATGCCGGCCAGGAGCCGCCGTCGGTCGATCCCGGCGAGGGCCGGTGGATCGTCGGATCGACCACGAAACAGGGTGATCCGACGCATGTGCACGAGTGGTCGGCCGAGGCCGTGACGCACGTGTGCGAGGGAGAACGTCCGCTCGCGCATGCGCTCGACGTGCACGACCAGGGCGGCTCGATCCCGCTCGAGCTCGCGGTCTCCGTGGCACGGGCGCTCGATGCGATCCGTCGTGGAGGCGAGGCGCACGTCGCGGTCGCGGTGGGCACCGAGACCTTCGTGGAGGTGGCGAAGTTGCGGGCGCTGCGCGCGCTGCTCGAGCGCGCTGCCGCGGCGCTGGGCGAGCGGCGCGCGCTGCGGATCCTCGCGCGGATGAGCCTCGTGGGCTTCTCCCGGAACGAGCCCGAGACCAATGCGC
>JAIBCE010000396.1 GCA_019694315.1 Sandaracinaceae bacterium | reverse complement strand
TCGATCTGTGTCCGCAGCTGGCCGAAGGTCGGCGCGAGGAGGAACAGGGCGACGGTCAGCGCCGTGGTTCCGAGCACACCTGCGTGGATCGGGAGCCCCAGCATCTCGAGGTAGCTCGCCCAGACGAGCGGCAAGAGAAGACACAGCGCGAGCCCGAGCGCGAGGGGCTTCCACCACGGCGGGCGGGCCGCAGCTGCGAGCGCAGCCTGAGGTGAGGCATCGAGCGGGTCGGCGAGCGCAGGGCTGGACCAGAACCGAATCCTCCGGTGGCCGAGCGCGCGAACCGTGGCGAGGGCCTCGCTCAGCGTGGCGGCGTCGACGAACCCGGCGTCCTCTCCGAACCATCCCCGCGCACTCGTATAGAGCACCCTCGCCATGTCCCAACGCTGGGGCGTAGGAGGACGACCCGTCAAGCGACTTCGCGGCGTCCTCTCCGGCTCACGATCACGTGCCTTCGCGCACCGCGAGCGCGAGCGACCAGAGGCGCGGCGAGATCTCCGCGGGCGTCTCGATGCGGGTCCACGGTGGATCGGCCGGCGCACAGGCGCCGAGCGCGGCGATCGAAGGGAAGAGGAGGGCGGGCACGAGCGAGAGATTCGGCATGAGCGCGAACGTGAGCGGGCCGACGCGGGCGAGCCTCATCGTCGAGCGGCCGCGCGATGGATCGGCGAAGATGCGCTCGTGGCTGGAAGCCGGCACGCGCCGGGACGACTGACCGAGTCAGTCGCTCGAGCCGGGTGCCGAGGGAGCTTCGAGATGCGGAACCGACCCTTCGTGTGCGGCGTGATCGCCCTGGTGGCGCTCCCCGGTTGCTATCTCCTCCACACCCGCGACGAGCCCAGTGGATCGTCCGCGGATGCCGGTGCCACACGCCTCGACGTGGGCTCGGCGGGCGTGCTCGATGCGCCGCTCGCCTCGCTGCGCGACGCGGCCGTGCTCACGTCGCTCGACGTCTCCTATCCCGACTCCGGGCCCCCGCTTCCGCCCGAGCCCGAGCCCGATCCGGGCCCCGACGGTCGCCCGAGCGACGACCCCGACGGCTGGGTCGACCCGCCGGAGTTCGGTGCAGAGGATCCGTGCTGCACGCTCGGTGAGCCCATTCGCCTCGCGTCGCGTCCCGCGACCTCGCTCTCGTCGGATCCTCCGCTGATCGCGTGGCGACCGGGCCGCTGGGCGATCGCCGTCACGGAGCAGATCACGAGCGGCCCCGATGCCGTGTTTCGTCTCGTGGTCTACGAGCTCGAGGAGGACGGAACGCCCATCGGCGCCCCACGCGTGCTCGATGCGCCACCGATGATCGATGTGCATCGCACGCCCGTCGCGAGGGCACTGCGCTGGGGCGGTGGCCGCTGGGCGTTCGCCGCGAGCGGCGATCCCGTCTCGGGTGTCAGCCGCGAGATGCACGTGCGCCTCTTCGATCGCGAGCTCACACCCGCGAGCGATTGGCAGCCCCTCGGTGAGGGCACGGCCGTGGACGTCGCGTACCTCGCGCGGGGCGACCGCTGGCTGGCCTTCACGTCGTTCGACAGCGGACTGCGCACGGCCCCGTTCGACGAGCGGTCCGGCGCGGGCACATCGATCGAGACGCCCGCCCAGTGGGCGCAGCTCCTTCGCGCCGCCACCTTCGCGAGCCGCGCGGCCGTCGTGCCGATCTCCGCGGAGTCGGAGCCCGAGCTCGTGGTGGCCGACCCGAGCGGCTCGGAGCTCGGCCGCGTGTCGCGTGAAGGTCACTGGGTTGCTGCGGGCGGGCTGGCTGCGCTGCGAGATCTCGCGGTCGTCGCCGTGAGGAACGAAGGGCGCATCGAGGTCGAGGTGCTCGATCCGTTCGCGCTGCGCCGGCTCAGCGGTCCGAGCGTCGTCGCAGAGCCGGGGCCCGCCGACGATTCCGCCGTCGAACGCTCCGTGGACGTGGCCGGCTCCTCGAAGTTCGGTGTCGCAGGCGTGTGCTGGGGCGTGCCGGATCCGAGCGGTCCGCGTGGCGGCAACGACGCGCGCCTCGAGCTCGGCCTCGTCGGCCCCGATGGCCTCCTCCGCGGCGCGCCCGTGACGATCGTGACCTCGAGCTTCCGCAGCGCGACGGGCTGCACCGTCGCCACGGACCAGCGTGGCTTCCTCGTCGGCTGGTACGACGGCAGCGAGCTCTGGGTGCGCCGGGTCGACGTGCGCGACTGACCGAGCGCTCGCCCACGTCTCGATTGCATCACGCGGGTTGATCGTCGCTCCGCCGCATCTGGCTGCAGGGTTCTGGCGCGCGACGCGCGCTCAGCCAACGACGCGGACGATCTCCGCGTCGAGGGCGTAGGCGTGATCGACCGAGCGAAGCGCGGCGCCGAGGCCGAGTTGCCGCAGGGTCGTGAGCGCGACGTGGAGCCGGTTCTTCGCGGCCCGCGGCATGATCCAGGATCAGCCGGCCATCATCTTGCCGAACTTCGCGTTGAGCACGGGATCGCTCGCGAGCTTGGCGCCCCACACCTGCGCGACCTGCGTGTAGCTGCCCATGTCGAGGCCGTACTTGCGGAGCGCGCCGTTGAAGTCGCCGCCCTGCATGCCCTTGAGCAGGCCCACGTAGTCGCTGAGCTTCGCGACCTTGCTGCCCGGGAACACCACCGGATCCGGATCGCCGCCCTGACCGGCCTCGATCTGCGCCACGGCCACCTGGTGGTTCTGCTTCATCGACTCGATGTCGCCGGCGCCGCTCATCACCTGCTGCATCGCGCGCTGCTCCTGGTCGGACACGCCGGCCGCCGCGAGCGCCGCCTTCTGCTGGAGCGCGAGGAAGCGCTTCTGCACCTGCGCGTCGCCTTGGATGCGCTGATCCCACTGCGGCACCCGGCCGAGCAGGCCGCCCTGGAGCTGCGGGATCTTGTACTTCACGCAGAGCTGCTGGAGCTCGCCCATGTAGCCCATCGAATTGCCCGCGCCCTGGAGCGCGTTTCCGGCCACGTTGCCCGCCATGCCGCCGAGGAAGCCCTTCGCGAGGCCTCCGAGCAGCGCGCCGCCCGCCGCCTGCGCGGCCATGCCCATGCCGCCGCCTGGGCCGCTCGCCGCGCGCAGCATGATCTGATCGCGCTCCGCCGAGAGCTTCGCGTAGTCCTCGAGCGTGAGGCCCGCGTGCTTCTCCTCCGCGAACTCGATCTTCTGCGACTCGCAGCGAAGCTTCCAGAGATCGAGCTTCTTCTGCTGCTCGGGCGAGTGCTCCCCGAGGTTGCGCCACACGTTGCAGAGCGCGTACTCGTAGCAAGTGAAGCCGGTCTTCGGGATCTGCGTCTCGAGCCACCCGAAGAACTGCTCCACGCTCGGGCGGATCGAGGGGTCGTGCTTGGCGAGCCAGCCCATCGCGATCACCGCCGCGTCGACCGTCCAGTCGACGGGGCCGCGCGCGAGCGACTCGAGGGCGCGCTTGCGGGCGCTGCCCTCCCAGCCCTGATCGAGGTTCGCGATGACGAGCGCGATCGCCACCTGACACTTCTGCACCCAGAAGAACGGGTCGTAGTTCAGCTGCGGCAGGTTGGGCGGCTGCACCATCGTGAAGAGCAGCTGGTTGAGCCACGCGGGGCCCATCTGCGCGGCCAGGGCCTTGGCGTCCTTCTCCCACACCGCGAGCGAGTACGGCTTCACCGCGATCGCCGCGATCGCCTGCGCCACGCGCGGGTCGGGCTGCGGGCAGTTGGGGCGCGGCACCTTGTCGTCGAAGGCCCAGAGCGTGAAGTCCACCTGGCCCTTCGCGAAGCGCGTGTCGGGCTCCTGCACGCCCTCCACCTTCGCGCGCATGCCCACGCCGTTCCAGCCGCGCGCGTCGGTCCACAGCTTGAACGCGCGGAGGGCGCTCGGCGCCTCCATGTGCTGGAGGTGCACGTCGATGCCGAGGGTCGGCGAGGCGGGCGGGCGCCGCGTGAGGTCGGCCACGACCTGTCGCGCCGCGAAGTACGTGGAGTCTCCCGGGTTCGGCAGCCACGTGAAGTACGGGTGATCGCCGACGACGCGGAAGTAGAGCTCCTTGGCGCGCTGGCTCCGGCCGCTCGCCTCGAAGAGCGCCATGAGGTCGGCCTCGCTCTGCGACTTCTTGTAGGTCGCATAGAGGATCGAGGTCTCGGCCCAGTCGTCCTTCGCGTCCTTCGCCAGCACCTCGCGGTACGCACCGATCGCCTCGTCGAAGCGATCGGCGTCGAGGTACGTGTCGCCCACGTCGAGCAGCGCCGCCACGTCGTTCGGCTGCTGGCTCTGCGCGTGGCGGAACCACTGCACGGCCTCGTCGACCTTCTTGGCGTCGCGGTACGCGCACGCCACGCCGATGGTCGTGTTCCAGTCCTGCTTGAGCTGGTAGGCGAAGCTCGCGAACTGGATCGCCGAGTCGAACTGACCCTGCCT
The DNA here is from genome assembly GCA_019694315.1 of Sandaracinaceae bacterium. GTDB lineage: Bacteria > Myxococcota_A > Polyangia > Polyangiales > Sandaracinaceae > JAFLCL01. Next base: position 2,532 of record JAIBCE010000396.1, on the reverse strand, counting down.
CCGCAGCGTCGTCGCGATCGCGAACACGAGGAACGCATGCTGCGGGTGCTTCTGGTAGAAGGCTCCGAGCACGGTCGAGGCCGCGTCGATGTTCTTGCGGCGCTCGTCCTCGGGCTTGGTCGGCGTCGGGCAGCTCGTGACCATGCGCAGGATGGCGGGGATGAGGCGCTTCTCGAGGTCCTCGGCGATCACGGCCGCGACGGCCTCGGGGCGCGCCACCCACTCGGTCGCCCAGAGCAGGAACGGGGCGTCGGGGCGCACCGCGCAGACCTCGGCGACGGTGGTGAACGCCTCGACCCACTCGTTCTTGAAGGCGTGCACGTAGCCGCGCGTGGCGGCGGTGATGTAGTCGGCCTTCGCCTCGTCCTTGCGGACGAAGACCATCGGATCGGGCGCCTTGCGGATGGCTTCGTCGAGGATGGCGCGCCACTGCGCGTTCTGTGGCTCGGTCGCGAGCGCCGAGCTCACGTGGAAGAGCGCGCCCGCGAGATCGCTCTTGGCCAGGGCCTGTCTGGCGTGCTCGACGTTGTCGAGCGCGACGTTTCCACCCAGCTCCGCTTGCAGCACCTCGGTCCTCCGTGTCGAAGGGCCGGATGTTCGTGCGCGCCGCGTGTGAGATCAAGCCGACGGAGGTGATCGACCGCCAGGGGCCGAGGTGAATTCGCCCCATCGAGTCCCGCGTCTCGGTGAAGATTTCCGATCGACTTCACGGATCCGGGGGACTAGCGCTCGAGGATGAAGGAGCGCGACGAGTCCGAGTCCACCGCGCCGCGAGAGGTGCGGGCCATCCAGGTCGCCATCGCCTGCTCGGTGATCGGCGCGAGCACCAAGCTCGTGGTCGGGATCCTCACGGGCAGCATGTCGATGATCTCGTCGGCCGTGGACTCGCTCGGCGATCTGCTCGTCTCGATGGTCAACCTCGTCGTGGTCCGCGTGTCGGACGCGCCGCCCGACGACGACCACAACTACGGCCACGCCAAGATCGAGGGCCTCGGCGCGATGTTCGAGGGTGGCTTCATCTTCGCGGCCGGCGTGTTCATCCTCTACGAGGCCGGCCACAAGATCTGGATCGGCGAGGAGAGCCACGACAGCACGCTCGGCATCGTGGTCATGCTGCCCGTGCTCGCGATGACGATTGCGACCGTGCTCTACCTGCGCAAGGTCGCGCGTGAGACGGGCAGCCTCGTCGTGAAGTCGGACGCGCTCCACTACCTCACGGACGTGTGGGTGAACGTCGGCGTGCTCGTCTCGCTCGTGCTCGTGCGCCTCACGGGCCTGCCGATCATCGATCCCGTGATCTCGATGCTCATCGCGCTCTACATGCTCTACTCGTCGCTGCACATCGTGCGCGAGGGCCTCGCCATCGTGATGGACGAGAGCCTCGACAAGGACGTGGTGGACAAGGTGCAGGCCGCGCTGCGCGCCACGCCCGGCATCGAGTCGTTCCACGACTTCAAGTCGCGCAAGGGCAAGATCCCGCACGTCGACTTCCACGTGGTCGTGCGGCCGGAGATGACCACCAAGGCGGTCCACGATCTCTTCCTCGAGCTGCAGGCGAAGGTGCGCGAGATCGTGGGCCCGTCCACGAAGGTGCTGATGCACGCCGATCCGCTCGGTGGCTGACGACTGGGGGTGACGGAAAAAGGCGCGGCACGGACGCCGGCGCCTCCGTGCCGCGAGCAGGGGGACCCTCGAGCGGAGCTACCAGCGAGGCGGCGGCTTCTTCGCGTCGCCACCGAGGCCGGGCAGCCCTTGCGAGGCGGCCTCACGGCACTTGCAGCGCTCCTCCTTGGGCACGTCGCCGAGGACGGCCTCGATGTGCATGCCGCAGCCCGCGTAGCTGGGCTTTCCGCACGTCGGACAGGTGATGCGCCTACACATGAGCCGTCTCTCCTTCGGCGCGTCCCTCGATCGGAGCGCTCGCATCGATCACGTCGAAGTCGAGGCCCTGGGCGATGGTCTTCTTCACCTTGCAGCCGTTGATGGCGCGGAGGATCGCAGGGCGATGGTGCTCGGGGAAGCCCGGGGGCAGCGTGAGGGTGAGCGCCACGCGCTTGGGCAGCTTCGTCGCCGGGTCGGTCTCGACGACCTCTTGCGTGAGCTTGAGCCCCTCGGTCGAGAGGTTGCGGGCGCGGCAGTAGCCGAGGGCGTAGATGCCTGCGCACGTGGCGATCGACGCGAGGAAGAGATCGAACGGCGCCGGAGCGCTGTCCTCGCCTCCGCCGCTCGCCGGCTGATCGGTGCGGATGACGTGGTTTCCGAGCTGCGCGTCGACGCGCAGACCGCCGGGGAACGAGACTTCGATGGACGAGGACACGAACACCTCCGTTTCGTCGTGAGAGCCGCGCCGCCGACGAAGGGTTCGCGCCCCGGATGGGTCGTGTGAGAATTCTCCGGCGAGCGCCCGCCGGCCGTCAGCGCTGGATCACGCGCTGAACGACCCGATGGAGCACGCGGCGCACGCGCTCGCGCGCCGCGGCGTCGAGGGGCGCGTCGTGGCTCGCGTGACAGAGCGCGAGCGTGGAGCGGAGC
>JAIBCE010000395.1 GCA_019694315.1 Sandaracinaceae bacterium | reverse complement strand
GCGCTCGAGCTCGTGCGCAGTCTCGAGGCGAGCGGGCTCCGCGCCGAGGCGCTCGAGCTCGCGCGACAGACCGCGAGCGCCCTCGACGAGCGCGCGGCGCTCGCGAGCGATCCCGCGCGGCGCGCCGCGTACCTCGACGCGGTGCCCGATCACCGCACGATCCGCGCGCTGGCCCTCGCCCTCGCCGCCTGAGCCGCCGCGCCGACGCTCGCGTCGGGCGCGGGCTCAGGCCGCGTTGGCGCGCACGAGCGAGAGCTCGAACGCGATGCGCACGAGCTCCGCGCGGCTCGCGGCGCCGACCTTGCGGAAGACCGACTGGAGCTGGTTCTTCACCGTGTTGGGCGACGTCCCGCACGCCAGGCCGATCTCGCGGTTCGTGTAGCCGAGCACCACGTACTCGACGACCTCGCGCTCACGGGTGGACAGGGGCTGGACCAGGTGGACGATGTTGCTCATGGGTGGGCTTCATCGCAACGCGCATGCCGCCCGAATGTCCTAGGAAAACAAGGCGATTCGCGGTCGCCGGGTGGTGGGTGGTCGGGTGGACCCTACCGCCGCCGAGCGTCGGCCGTCCTCGCGGAGGCCGACGCTCGAGCGTGGGCGTCCACGTCACGGGACGGTGAGCGCGCTCGCGGAGCCACGCGGCACGAAGACCGCGTGGAGGGTCGTGTAGAACCACACCGTGTCGGTGCAGGTCGAGGCCGCGTCGAGGTAGATGACCCGCGGACCGGCCCCCACGGCCTCGACGAGCGTCACGCTCCCGGACGCGTTCTCGTACGCGGCGTTGGGCCGCACCGTCTCGGTGGTGAAGCCCGGGCCGGGCATCGGCAGCGCGGGCGCGGCGGACACGAAGATCTGCTCGCTGTGCGAGCAGTTGGCGCCGCTCGAGTTGCGCGCCGACGTGGTCCAGCTCGCGGTGACGACGACGATGCCGTCGGCCGGCGCGGTGAACGAGACGTCGTCGAGCGCGCCGCGCGCGTCAGGACGCGTGCCCGTGAGGATCGGGATGAAGCCGCCCCACGCCGAAGCGACGGCGCCTGGGTTGAGGTCACCGAGCGCCACGCTCGCGTCGGCGAGCTCGAGCGTGCCGACCGAGCCCACGGCGAGATCGTTCGACGTGAGCGTGTGATCGAGGACATCGAGCGTGGTGATCGAGTCGTCTCCGATGGCGCGGCTGCCCACGGCGCCGGTCGCGACCGAGGTCGCGTCGACACAGCCCGCACACGGCACGCCGGGAGGGCCGGCGGGGCCCGTCGCGCCCGTGGCACCCGTCGCGCCCGTGGCCCCCGTGGCGCCCGTGGCGCCCGTGGCACCGGTGGCACCCGTGTCACCCGGCGGTCCTTGCGGCCCGGCGAGCCCGGTCGGATCTCCCACCCAGTGACCGTCTGCGTCGATCACGGTCGCGCCGCCGACGCTCACGCTCGCAGGCGTGATCGCGCCGATCGCGTTCTCGCAGGTGATCGCATAGGGCACCGAGCCCACGACCTCGCGCGGGCTCATCTCACCGTCGGCGTCCACGGTGATGCCCAGGTGGAGCGTGCGACCATCGAAGAGGGCGCTCGGCAGCTCCACGACGACGCCGAGCGTCGTGGCGTAGTAGCCGTCGGCGAAGGCGATGGACTGCGACTCGCTCCAGAGCGGCGTCCCTCCGCTCGGCTCTGCGTAGAGCGCGAACTGCATGTCGTGGGTGCCGTCGACCGGCGCCATCGACGCGTCGAAGAGTCGGCCCTGGTGGCTCAGGGTGTGCGGCACGCGCTGCGCCGCGGCAGGTGCGGCGACGAGCACGAGGCCGAGCCACGTCGCGGCGAGGATGCAGCGTGCGGCGCTCATGGCGTCACCCCGCCGACGATCCCCGAGCGGTGCGAGTACGCGCCGCTCGAGGCGCTCTCGCCGCCGGGCGTGAGCTGCCCCGTGACCGAGAAGAGGACGAAGTGCGCCGAGCTCGAGCGGCCGCCCGCGGCCGCGAGGCCCGAGACGCTCGCCGACGAGCGCGGCACGGAGCCGCCGTCGTCGCCATGCGCGTCGAGCATGCCGCGCGCGTCGAGCATGCCGCGCGCGTCAGAGCTTCCGCGCGCATCGACGCTCGCCGCGTCCGCGATGCTCGTGGCATCGCCGCCGGCGGCATCGTCCGTCACCGTCACCTCTGCGCTGCACGCTCCTCCGAGGAGCGACAGCAACATCCATACGCCGAGGAGCCGAGCTCGCATGAGACCTCCATCGACACGCACGTGCGCGTCGCGGGGCTGACGATGCGCGCGGCAGCGTCACGTCTCGATGGCCCCATCTGGCCATGTCGCGCGCGAAGGGCCACGGCCACGTTTCGAGGCATGACCCTCCATCGCATCGCGCTGCTCGTGATCGCTCTCGTCTTGCTCGTGCCTGGCTGCGATCGAGACGCTCCCGCTTCGATCGCGGCGATCGCGGCCCCGTCGCGCTTCGACTGCGTGGCCTCGTGCGTCCGCCCCAACGGCGACACGCACGACGTGGCCTGGCAGGAGTGCGTGCTCGACGCACGGCTCGCGGAGGAGAACGCAGGCGCGCAGTGCGCGGCGTGGCGCAGCGACGCCGTCGTGAACGCGTTCGCGTTCTGCGAGCCAGCGCACCCTGCGGCGTGCGGGAGCTGCGGCGACGGGGCGGTCGAGCTGCCCGAGGCCTGCGACGACGGCAACTCGGACTCCGGCGACGGTTGCTCGTCGTCGTGTGAGATCGAGGCCGGGTTTCGCTGTGGTGGCGCGCCCAGCCGCTGCTTTCCGATCGTGCGGTTCGACTGCGAGGTCGACTGCATCCGCGGCAACGGCGACTTCCTCTCCGTGGCCTGGCAGCCCTGCGACGTGGACGCGCGTCTCGCCGTGGAGCGCGCGCCGGGGGTCTGCGCGTCGTGGCGGCCCGACGCCGTGGTGCAGGGAGACCCTCGTTGCGCACCTTCCGCGTCGCCCTCGTGTGCATGGGAGTGCGGCGATGGCCGCCTCGACGGCCCCGAGACCTGCGACGACACGAACGTCGTGCCGGGCGATGGTTGCTCGTCGTCGTGCGCGCTCGAGCCCGGCTTCTCCTGCAGCGGCACCCCGTCGGTGTGCGCGCCGCTCTCGCGCTTCGCGTGCACGACGTCGTGCATCCGTCCCAACGGCGACACGGCAGAGCCTTCGTGGATCGCCTGCGAGACGGACGTGCGTACCGCGGAGGAGCAGGCGCTCGCACGCTGCCAGGACTGGGCACCCGACGCCGAGGTGAACAACGTCGTGTCCTGCGCCCCGACGGTCCCTCCGTCGTGCGCGATCGCGTGCGGCGATGGCCGCGTGGACGAGCCCGAGGCCTGTGACGATGGCAACGCGCTCTCGGGCGACGGTTGCTCGTCGGTGTGCGGGAGCGAGCTCGGCTTCGTCTGCGCAGGCGCGCCCTCGGTCTGCGCGCCGCTCTCGCGGTTCGCGTGCACGACGTCCTGCATCCGTCCCAACGGCGACACGGCAGAGCCTGCGTGGACGAGCTGCGAGGTCGACGTGCGGTCGGCGCAGGAGCAGGCGCTCGCGCGTTGTCGCGCGTGGGCACCGGACGCCGAGGTCAACAACTTCGTGTCGTGCGAGCGCGCGGTGCCGTCCGAGTGCAGCTCTCGCTGCGGAGATGGGACGCCGACGCTCCCCGAGACCTGTGACGACGGGAACGTCACGCCCGGCGACGGCTGCAGCGCCGACTGCGCGGCCGAGAACGGCTACCTCTGCAGCGGCGCGCCCTCGCAGTGCGCGGTGATCTGCGGCGATGCGCGTGTGGTGGGCGCGGAGGCCTGCGACGACGGGAATTGCGACGCCGCGGACGGCTGCGATCACTGCCGCGTGGAGCCCGGCTTCGCGTGCGCGGGCTCGCCCTCGGTCTGCACGCCGCTCTGAGCGGCTCCGTGGGGAGCCGCGTCGAGGACCCGCGCGTCCGGGCCGTCCACCGCGGCGCGCGCGAGCAAGGCGCGGTGCTCGGGGATCGCCTCGAGAAAGGACCGGCGCGAGATCGGGTCGCGGAGGCGGTCGGCGCGCGCGCGCAGGTGATCACGGGCCTGCCGCGCGAGCAGCGTGGCGTCGTTCACGTGGCCGGCGGCATCGAGACACCGCACTCGCTCGAGCGCGGCGCGCCTCGCGCCCGAGGCGGTGCTTCCCAGGTCCCCGACCTCGTGGAGCGCGAGCCGACTCTGCTCGAGGGCCTCGTCGATCGATCCGGCGCGCCGCAGGAGCTCCGCCTCCAGCGCGCGCCCGAAGCCGCGGAGCGGCGTGCCCTCGAGGCCGGCGAAGCGAGGAGCCTCCTCCATGGCGAGCCGGGCCTCCTCGAGGCGATCCATCGCAAGCAGGAGCTCGACCAGGTAGAGCGACGCGAAGTACGCGTGGAGCTTGTTGTCGCGCGCGAGCTCGAGCGGTCGGCCGAGCAGCTCGTGCGCGCGCGCCTCTTCGCCTCGGAGACCGAGAGCGCGACCGAGGTTCGTGCGTGCGTGCCACACGCGCAGCGGCTCGCCGAGCGCCGTGGCGTCGGCGAGCGCGCGCTCGAGGTGGGGCACCGCGCGCTCGAAGCGGCCGAGCTCGTTCAGGCCGTGCCCCACGCTGTTGCGGACGTTGAGGCTCCGGTACGCATCGCCGACGCGCTCGTTGTAGCGCAGGGCCTCCTCCCACGCGTCGATGGCGCGCTCGTGCTCGCCCGCGCGCGAGGCCGCGGCGGCGCGTGCACCCGCGAGCCTCGAGAGCACGAGCGGATCCGACACGAGGGCCGCGCACGCCTCGGCACGCTCGAGCGTCGATCGTCCGACGGCCGCGTCGCCGATCGTGTTGAAGTGATCGGCGCTCACCTGCGCGCACGCGTGGACGAAGGCCTCGCGGGCCGCCTCGAGCGGGGCGATCTCGAGCGCGTCGAGCCCACGCTGACGGGCCTCGTGGAGGCCCGCGCGGATCGCGCCGCCCACGAGCGTCTCGGCCGCGAGGAACCACGACGCCGATCCCGCGGGGAGCGTGTCGAGCGCGCGCTCGGCGTGACCCACCGACGCGGCGTGGTCCCCTCGGAGCAGCGTGGCCTGTGCGGCCACGAGCTCGAGCTCGCCTGCCTCCGAGGCTCGTGCGTGGGCGAGGGCGCGCGCGACGAGCGAGAGCGCGGCCTGGTGATCGTCGGCGGCCACCGCCGCCCGCGCCGCGCGGAGCCACGGCTCCACGGCACGCTGGGGCTCGCCTGCGTGCTCGAGGTGTCCTGCGAGCGCGATCGGATCGGCGCCGCCGCGCTCGAGCAGCCATGTCGCCGCCGCGCGGTGTGCCGCGGCGCGATCCTCGTCGGGGAGCATCGCGTAGGCAGCCTCGCGCGTGATCGCGTGTCGAAACGCGAAGGCGCCATCGCCGCGTCGCACGACGATCTCCTCTCGCTCGAGCGCGGCGAGCGCACCGCCGGGGTCTCCCTCGCCCGTGAGGGCCCCCACGGCGCTCGGCTCGAACACGAGGCCGAAGACGCTGGCTGCGCGCAGGGCGCGGCGCAGCTCGGGGCCGAGGTCGGTGAGCCTGCCCTGTGCGGCCGCGAGCACGCTGCTCGGGAGCGCGGTCACGCCCTCGTCGGTGACCGCGCGCACGAGCTCCTCGAGATAGAACGGGTTTCCGCCGCCGAGATCCACGAGCTGCTCGCGGAGCGCAGGCGCGGGCGCGTCGAGCGCGAGGTCCACGAGCCGAGCGCTCGCGCGCGGTGCGAGCGGCGCCAGGCGGATCTCCACGCGCTCGGGCCCGAGACAGCCGAGCAGCTCGGCAGGGGTCTCGAGGCGTGCCGTGCCGAGCACCGCCAGCGGACGATCGGTCGCGCGCGCGAGCAGGTGCTCGAGCAGGCGCATACTCGGCAGATCGGCCCACTGGAGATCGTCGACCACGAGGATCACCGGCTCTCGCGCGAGGAGCGCCAGGAGCGCGTCGGTGAAGGCGCGGCGCAGCTGATCTCGAAAGAGCGCGGGGTCTCGCCGTGCGGCGCGTACGGCCCAGCTCGCGTCGTCGTCGCGGTCGTCGGGCGCGGCGGAGGCCTCGCTCAAGAAGGCGCTGATCCGCTCGGCGTCCTCGGGGGAGCAGACGCGCGCGAGCGCGCTCTGGAGAGCCGCGCGTCGTGAGGCGGCAGACGCATGCGGCGACACGCCTCCGAGCGTCTGCGCCCACTGCGAGAGGAGCGAGAGGGCCGAGCCCGGGGCGGTCGCGTCGCCTCGCGCCACGATCACGCGTGTTCGCACGGGGGCCCGCGACAGCGCCTCGTCGACGAGCCGCGTCTTGCCGATGCCCGGCGCGGCCACGAGCACGACCGCGCTCGGGCTCGGGTCTTCGTCTTCGAGACCCGCGAGGGTCGCCTCGAGCTGTCGGAGCTCCTTGTCGCGCCCCACACACGGCAGCACGCGGCCTCGCACGCGGTGTCGCGCGCGCGTCACCGAGTGCTCCGTCGAGACGGCCCGCACGAGACGCACGCCGTGCTCGGTGGGCTCGAGCTCGAAGCGCCCTTCGAGCAGGCCGCGCGCCCCTTCGTCGACGAGGACCCGGCCGTGTGTGGCGTGTGTGGTGCGTGTGGGGGCACCGGGCTCGAGCAGGGCGGCGACGCGGTCGATCACCGTCGTCGAGGGGCCGTGCGAGATCGGCGCGAGCGAGAGCGCGATGGGCGTGTCGGGCAGGGCGTCGGCGAGCGCCAGCGCGGTGACGCCGGCGCGGATCGCGCGCGCCGTGAGCGCCGCGTCGTCGTCGAACGCGACCCAGAGCCAGCGACCCGCGAGGAGCGCGGCGCGGCCGCCGTGGGCTTGCACGAGGGCGCGTGCGCGGGTGATCGGACCCGGATCGTCGAGTCGCGCGTGATGGTGCCCGAGGCTCGCGACGAGCACGCAGTCGAGGCGCTGCTCTCGTCGAAGGAGCGCCCGCGCGCCAGGCACGGTGTCGGCCGCCTCT
>JAIBCE010000394.1 GCA_019694315.1 Sandaracinaceae bacterium | reverse complement strand
ATCGCGAAGACCTGTCCGTACGGCCCGGTCGCTGCGTACAGGCGATGGTGCGCGGCGTCGTAGGCGAGATCCCAGATCGACTCCGCCGCGCTCTCGGCCGGAGGCGGCGGCGGCGCCGCCGAGCCATCGGTCGGCGCGGGCGTGGGCGCCGGCAGCGCAGGATCACCCGTGGTCGCGCTCGCGCCGGGGCGCACCAGCTCGCGCGCCTGTCCGGCCGTCGCGCCGCTCGTGGCGACCGTGTAGATGCGCCCCTCGGGCAGCGTGCCCGCGTAGAGCGTGCCCGCCTCGCCCATCACGAGCGAGGCCACGAGCAGCTGCTGCGTCTCGGCGAAGAGCTCCACGCGATCGCTCGTGACGCGATAGATGCGACCGCTCTCGCCCGTGCCGAGATAGAGCGTGCCGTCCGCGCCGCGCGCCCAGCTGAACACCACGCCCACCTCGGACGGAAGGGCCACGCGCTCGAGGCCCACCGACACGCCCACCTCACCGTCGGATCGCACGGCCGCGTGGTGCAGCTCGCCCAGCGCGAAGCTCGCGGCGTCGTCGATCTCGAACGAGCGCGTCGCCACGGCCTGCGCGGGCGGCGCGAGCAAGACGATGAGGCCCGAGAGCAGCGCCGCGCATGAGACGATCGTGAGGAGTCGGAGGAGACGTCGTTGCATCGTGGATCCGGTGGAGGAAACGAGGGCCCGAGCGTACCCGCGAACGACGCGTCCGGGTGAGCCGACTCGGCGCCTCCGAGGCCTCGGCGCGACGCGGCGATCGCCCGCATGCGCGACGCGCCGCCACCTGCATGCGCCTCCGCACGAGACCGTCCGCGAGCGCGCTGCCGCTCGGGCCGCGAGCGAGCACGCCTCGCCTCGCCTCGCACGGCACGCGCCCACGCTGGTCAAACGTTGAGCCCGCAAGCATGATCGCACGATGCCTCGACGCTCGTTCCGCGCTCCGCTCGCGCTCGGCCTCCTCGTGCTCCCGCTCGCCGCGTGTGGCGATCCCCCCGCAGAGCCCGACGCCGCCGCCGCGCCCGACGCGTACGTGGAGCCTCCCGACGCGGGCACCGACGCCGCGCGGCCGGGCGCCACGCTCTGCGAGGATCTGGGTCTTCCGCGCGTCGCGATGCGCGAGGGCACCGGCCCGCTGCTCGGCGACGTCGCGACCGACTTCACGGTGCAGACGCTCGGAGGCCCTTGGCACCTCGCCGAGGAGTGGAGCGGCTGCGACAGCTACGTGTTCTTCACGTACTTCGAGGGCGCCACGGGCGACGCGCTCTTCGGCACGCTCGGCAACGGCAACCTCCTCCGCGGACCGCGCAACGTCCACTACTTCTTCAGCTCGTTCGACACGGCCGCACCGGAGGATCGCGTCGCGCGCGCCGAGGGCCTGGCGACCCAGCTCGAGTCGGCCTTCGAGGGCCTCGCGCTCGACGAGAGCGAGCGCGAATTCTGGCGCTCGCGCATGCACTTCGTGACCGACGCCGCCGAGGAGATCGCGGGCGGACCGGGCGAGTACCTCGTCGAGTACGTGCGCTTCGCGCGCACGCCCGAGGCCATCGTGGACCTGGGCGATCGCGGGATGGCGGGGATGCCCATCCCGTTCGTGTTCGGCATCGATCGCGCGCAGACCTGGGACACGGGCGACGATCTCAGCCCCTCGGTCGGACAGAACCCGACGTTCACGATGGGGCAGTTCCTGCCGCGCTACTACAACTACCGCTACGCGCTCGAGCAGCGCCTCGCGGCGGAGACCGACACGACCGTCGTGCCGATCGTCGATCACGAGCGCACCACGGGTCGTGTCTTCACGCGCGCGGTCACGCTGCCGAGCGCGAGCGTGGTGAGCGCGTTCGACACGCTCGAGGTGGACGTCGAGATCACGTGCGACGAGCGCAACCTCTTCGCGTGCTCGGAGTGGGATCGCATCGCGAGCGTCTCGCTCTGCGTCGACGGCGAGGCGTGCACGGATCGGCAGGAGATCGCGCGCTGGATCACGCCCTACTGGCGGCGCGGCCGACAGCACCACGTGATCGACGCCACGCCCTTCCTCGCGCTCCTCGGCGATGGCGGCGCGCACACGTTCCGCGTGGAGCTCGGCCCCGACTGGGAGCGCGCGACGGAGTGGGTCGCCCACGTGGCGCTCCGCATGCGCACGCAGGGGAGCCGCCCGCATCCCTCGGGCGCGCTCCGCGCGTTCACCGGAGGCACCTTCGACGCGACCTACAACATGCGCGATCCAGTGCCGTTCACGGTGCCCGTGGGCGCCACGCGCGTGGAGCTCGTCACGATCCTCTCGGGCCACGGCCAGACCGACGGCGACAACTGCGCCGAGTGGTGCGATCACCGGCACACGTTCAGCGTCGGCGACACGATGCTGCCCACGATCACGCACGCGATGAACGCGCCCACTGGCGCCTCGTCGATCGGCAGCGCGCGCGGCTGCGGCGAGATGGCCGATCGCGGCGTGATCCCCGGCCAGGGCGGCAACTGGGCCCCGACCCGCGCCTACTGGTGCCCCGGCATGGCCGTCGACGCGATCCGCACCGACATCACCTCGCTCGTCACGCCAGGCGTCGAGACCACGCTCGGCTACCGCGGAGCCTTCCGCGCCATCGAGCCCCGCGGCGGCGACATCGCCTTGTCGACGTACGTGGTTTGGTACGAGTGATCACGCTGAGAGAGCGTTCCGATCGGTCTCCCCGCGATCTCGATACTCCATGAGAGCCAAGCGAGGTTTCGCGTCCTGAACGACGCCCTACACAGGATTGGCGAGACGCCGATCCCGTGTGCCTCGACGCGGATGATCCACTGTCTCGGCGATTCTGTTTAGGCCACGAGGGCCATACCCATTCGAGGGCGGGGCACTGGCCGCGGCGCGGCGAGAGAGAGAGACTCGTGCGATGGCGCTTCGCCTCGTGATCGGGTTGCTCGCGGCGGGCGCGCTCTGGACGGCAGCGGGGTGCACCTGCGGGGACACGCACGAGCGGCAGGACGCGGCGAGCTCGGACGGGGCCGCGTTCGACGCGGCGCGCGCGATCGACGCGGGGCTGGACGCGCCGCCCACCGCGCGCTGGCGCTGGTCGAGCCCGACGCCGGCGGGCAACTCGCTCTCGGGCGTGTGGGGCGCTGCGGCGGACGACGTGTGGGCCGTCGGGACACTGGGCACGATCCTCCACTTCGATGGCGCGACCTGGTCGGCCGTGCCGAGCGGCACCACGACGGGACTGAACGCCGTGTGGGGCAGCGGAGCCGACGACGTCTGGGCCGTCGGGGGCGAGAGCTTCTGGACGTTCACCGACGAGGGCACGGGTGTCCTCCTCCACTGGGACGGCACGCGTTGGTCGACCACCATGCCCGGCTCGCGTGGGCTCTTCGGCGTGTGGGGCACGAGCGCGAGCGACGTGTGGGCCGTCGGTCACGACACCATCCTCCACTACGACGGCGCGACCTGGACGCGCCAGCCGACCGACATGCCGTATGCGCTCTACTCGGTCTACGCCGCAGCGCCCGATGACGTGTGGGCCGTGGGCGACTACTGGCCTGTGCTGCACTACGACGGCAGCACGTGGACGGCGGCGCCCGACGGCCTCCGCGGCATCGGTGCGACCGGCGCGGTGTGGGGCACCGGCGCCGACGACGTGTGGACCTCGAGCCTCATCCGCGGCCGCTCGCACTGGGACGGCAACGCATGGAGCACGCCCGGCAGCACCGGCGTCGTCGCCTTCGGAGGCACGGGCGCCGACGACGTGTGGGGTGTCGGCGGCGGCATCACGCACTTCGACGGCAGCGCGTGGTCGGGCTCACCCTCGCCCACGGAGGCGCCGCTGCGCGCCGTGTGGGCGAGCGCGCGCGATGATGCATGGGCGGTCGGTGACGCCGGCACGATCCTGCACTTCGACGGCACGACCTGGACGCGCTGGGCCCCCATCGCGCCGAACGTGCGCTTCGAGGGCGTGTGGGCGAGCGCGGTGGACGACGTGTGGGCCGTGGGCTGGGAGCAGCGCGTCGCGAGCGGTGGCACCTACGAGGACTACGGCGTGATCTACCGCGGCGACGGCGTCGGCTGGTCGCGCATGGCGAGCGCGATGGTGGGTCCCTCGTACGACCTGCACTTCGAGGACGTGTGGGGCAGCGCGGCCGACGACGTGTGGGCCGTGGGTGAGAGCGGCATGATCCACCACTTCGACGGTCTCGCGTGGTCGGCCGTCGCGAGCAGCGCATCGAACCGCATCGACGGGATCTGGGGCACGTCGTCCACCGACGTGTGGGCCGCTGGGTACGACGGTGTCCACCACTGGGACGGCACGTCGTGGACGAGGAGCGACGCGACGCCCTTGCTCGCGGCCGTGTGGGCGAGCGCGGAGAGCGACGTGTGGGCCGTGGGTGACAGTGGCGTCGTGCGCCACTTCGACGGCAGCGCGTGGTCGACCGTGACCATCGACGTGCTCGCGGGCGTCCATCGGCCGTTCCTGCGCGCGATCTGGGGCAGCAGCGCCGAGGATCTGTGGATCGCCGCCGGCGTGATCCCCGCCGGCATGGGCAGCGTCACGAGCGGCCTCCTGCTGCACCGCGTGGGCACCACGTGGACCTCGATTCCGTCGCCAGCGGTGGAGAGCCTCTGGGGTAGCGGTGCGAACGACGTGTGGGCCGTGGGCGAGCGGACGCTGCACTACGACGGAGTCGCATGGACCGAGCATGCCGAGCCACCGCTCGACGCCGTGGGCCTCCTCTACGACATCGCCGGGCACGACGCAGATCACGTGTGGGCAGTGGGCAGCGCCGCGTACGTCCTACAGCGCTCGCCGTGATTCTCGGACAGGGACGGCGAGGCGCGAGCGCCGTCGCGGCGCGTCCGTGAGGCACGGGGTTGTCGCGCTCTGCGGCTCCGAGATCCGATCCGACGCGAGGATGCAGAGGCCTGACGCACGGTGGCGTCGCGGCGCGTACCTCCATGTCCCTGCTCGATTTCGAGCAGAAACAGACTGGCTCGCGCCTCCGAGGATGCGCCCGTGAGGCACGGGATTGTCGCGCTCTGCGGATCCGAGATCAGACGCGAGCATGCAGAGGCTCACGCGCGGTGACATCGCGGCGCGTACCTCCATGTCCCTGCTCGATTTCGAGCAGGAACAGACTGGCTCGCGCCTCTGACGGTGCGCCCGTGAGGCACGGGGTTGTCGCGCTCTGCGACCTGAGATCAGACGCGAGCATGCCGAGGCTCACGCACGGTGGCGTCGCGGCGCGTACCTCCATGTCCTTGCTCGATTTCGAGCAGGAACAGACCGGCTCGCGCCTCTGACGGTGCGTCCGTGAGGCACTGCGGTGTCGCGCTCTGCGGATCCGAGAGCGGATGCGAGGGGCAGATCAGACGCGAGCATGCAGAGGCTCACGCGAGCCCCCATTGCGACGCGGACCTCCATGTCCTTGCTTGACTGGAGCAGAGAGGGACTGGCTCGCGCCTCCGAGGGTGCGTCCATGAGGCACGGGGCTGTCGCGCTCTGCGACCTGAGATCAGACGCGAGCATGCCGAGGCTCACGCACGGTGGCGTCGCGGCGCGTACCTCCATGTCCTTGCTCGATTTCGAGCAGGGAACAGACTGGCTCGCGCCTCCGAGGATGCGTCCGTGAGGCACTGCGGTGTCGCGCTCTGCGGCTCCGAGATCCGATCCGACGGGGGGATGCAGAGGCCTGACGCGCGGTGACGCCGCGGCGCGTACCTCCATGTCCTTGTTCGATTTCGAGCAGAAACAGACTGGCTCGCGCCTCCGACGGTGCGTCCGTGAGGCACTGCGATGTCGCGCTCTGCGGATCCGAGGGGCAGATCAGACGCGATGGTGCAGAGGCTCACGCGAGCCCCCATTGCGGCGCGTACCTCCATGTCCTTGCTCGATTTCGAGCAGGGAACAGACTGGCTCGCGCCTCCGAGGATGCGTCCGTGAGGCACTGCGGTGTCGCGCTCTGCGGATCCGAGATCAGACGCGAGGATGCAGAGGCTCACGCACGGTGGCGTCGCGGCGCGTACCTCCATGTCCTTGCTCGATTTCGAGCAGGAACAGACTGGCTCGCGCCTCTGACGGTGCGCCCGTGAGGCACGGGGTTGTCGCGCTCTGCGGATCCGAGAGCGGATGCGAGGGGCAGATCAGACGCGATGATGCAGAGGCTCACGCGAGCCCCCGTCGCGGCGCGTACCTCCATGTCCTTGCTTGATTGGGAACAGGAACGCACTGGCTCGCGCCTCTGACGGTGCGTCCGTGAGGCACGGGGTTGTCGCGCTCTGCGGATCCGAGAGCGGATGCGAGGGGCAGATCAGACGCGATGGTGCAGAGGCTCACGCGAGCCCCCATTGCGGCGCGCACCTCCATGTCCTTGCTTGATTGGGAACAGGAACAGACTGGCTCGCGCCTCTGACGGTGCGCCCGTGAGGCACGGGGTTGTCGCGCTCTGCGACCTGAGATCAGACGCGAGCATGCACGGTGACGTCGCGGCGCGTACCTCCATGTCCTTGTTCGATTTCGAGCAGGAACAGACTGGCTCGCGTCTCTGACGGTGCGTCCGTGAGGCACTGCGGTGTCGCGCTCTGCGGATCCGAGAGCGGATCCGAGGGGCAGAACAGACGCGAGCATGCCGAGGCTCACGCGCGGTGGCGCCGCGGCGCGTACCTCCATGTCCTTGCTCGATTTCGAGCAGGGAACAGACTGGCTCGCGCCTCCGACGGTGCGTCCGTGAGGCACGGCGAGGTCGCGCTCTGCGGATCCGAGATCAGACGCGAGGATGCAGAGGCTCACGCACGGTGGAGTCGCGGCGCGTACCTCCATGTCCTGGGAGTGGATCCCATCCTGAGCACTTCGTGGGTCTCGTAGGGCGCTCTTGAAGGAAGCACGGGACAGAGCCGACCCTCTGGTTGTCGAAGCCGAGGAGGATGCCCCGTGGACACCATCGTCGTGGAA
>JAIBCE010000046.1 GCA_019694315.1 Sandaracinaceae bacterium | reverse complement strand
ACGAGCGCGTGACGATCGGCCTCGGCGGGATGACCCACCACCACCACGTCGGCCTCGCGCACGGCGTCCTCGACCGTCTCGCACGCGACCGCGCGCGGATCGCCCAGCGCCACCTTGAGCGCATCGCCGCCGAGCGGCGGCACGCGCGCGTCGAGCACGTTCGCGTCCGCGACGCGCACCGCGAGGCCTCGATCGAGCAGCGCGATCGCCATGGCCACCGGCGCCGAGTCGCGCACGTCGGGCGCGCCCGGCTTGAAGCCGATCCCCACGATCGCCACGCGGCGCGGCGCCGCGGTCGAGGCCTCCGCGCGATGCGAGAGCACCGCGTCCACGAGGTGCGCGAGGTGCGCCTCGTTCGAGGCGAGCACGTGCTGCATCACGGGCACGCGCACGTCGTGGTGCTCCGCGTAGGTCGCGAGGCTCGCCATGTCCTTCACGAGGCACGCGCCGCCGAACGGCATGCCCGGCCGCAGGTACGCGGCCGACGTGTTGAGCTTCGTGTCCCTGCAGAGGAGCTGCATGAGCTCGAACGGATCCACACCGAGCGGCCGGCTGATGCGCGCGACCTCGTTCGCGAAGCTCACCTTGAGCGCGTGCCACGCGTTGTTCACGAGCTTGAGCACCTCGGCCGACGCCGGATCGCAGGCCACGAGGCGCGCGGCGTGCTCGCGGTAGATCGCGCGGAGCGCGGCCTCGGTGTGAGGCGCATCGGCCGCATAGACCACGAGCTGCGGCTCCTCGCGATCCCTCACCGCGCTTCCCTCGCGGAGGAATTCCGGGTTGAGCGCGAGGCCGATCGAGGCGCTCGGCGCGCGCACCGCATCGATCGCCGTCCGTGCGCTCGCGTAGAGCCCCGGCGGCACGGTGCTGCGCACGATGATCGAGTACGTCGCGCCCGCAGGCACCGCGCGCGCGATCGCGGTGATCGCGCCGAGCAGTGCCGTGGTGTCGAGCTCTCCATCGGCGCCGCGCGGCGTGCCCACGCAGACGAGCGCCGCGTCCGTGCTCGCCACCGCATGACCGAGATCGAGCGTGGCGCCGAGCGTCCCGAGCGCGCGGGCCTTCGCGAGCCGATCCTCGAGGAGCGGCTCCGCCAGCGGCGCGCGCCCCGCGGCCATCGCCTCCACCACGGCCTCGCGCACGTCCACGCCGACTACGCTGCGACCGCTCGCCGCGAGCACGGCCGCCTCGACCGAGCCCACGTAGCCGAGGCCCACGACCGCGATGCGAGGCTCGTGCGCGCCGGTCACGAGGCCCCGACGCTCGAGGTCGCGGGGCTCACGCGCTTGCCCTCGTGCCAGTCGACGAGCTTGCGCGCGCCCTTGTCGAGGAAAGGGGCCGTGCGCGCGCCGAGCGCGTGCATGCGCATCGCGGACGCCGTCTTCACGCAGCCGATGCCGTACTTCACGCCGGGCCCGAACGTGATCGTCTGCATCTCCTCGAAGTAGTGCGCGGGGCACGACATCTCGCCGATCGCGTACTCGAAGTGGATCGCCTGCGCGAGCACCTCGTTGTCGAAGACGTAGTCGTTCCGACACTCCGCGAGCGGCATCTCCTCGAGGAACCTCCGCGAGAACGCGCGGTAGCCCGTGTGGAACTCGCTCAGGCCCGAGCCCATGAGCGTGTTCTCGAAGATCGTGAGGCCGCGGTTCACGACGTACTTCCAGCGCGGCATGCCGCCCTTGAGCGCGCCCCGCACGAGGAGGCGCGAGCCGAGCACCACGTCGTAGCCGCCGTGCGCGACCATCGCGGTCATCGCGGGCACGAGCTCGGGCTTGTACTGGAAGTCTGGGTGCACCATCACCACCACGTCCGCGCCCTCGGTGAGCGCCTCGCGGTAGCCGCTCTTCTGCCCCGCGCCGTAGCCGAGGTTCTTCGCGTGCCGCACCACCACGCAGCCGAGGCTCGCCGCGAGCTCGCCGCAGCCGTCGCTCGAGCCGTCGTCGACGAAGATCGACACGTCCACGTACGAGCTCGGGATCGCGCGGAGCGTGCGCTCGAGCGTGCCCTTCACGTTGAGGCCGGGCAGCACGACCGCGACCTTCTTGCCGTTCATCATCGCGCGCGACGATAGCACCG
The DNA here is from genome assembly GCA_019694315.1 of Sandaracinaceae bacterium. GTDB lineage: Bacteria > Myxococcota_A > Polyangia > Polyangiales > Sandaracinaceae > JAFLCL01. The sequence goes on along the minus strand of JAIBCE010000046.1, from coordinate 31,824 downwards.
TCGCGCGGGTCGACCTCAGCCCCTCCAGCCCAGCGAGGCCATCGCGCCATCGGGCATCGGCGCCACGCCGAACGCGAAGCTTGGGTCCTCTCGCGCGTCGTCGTCCCACTCTCCCCGCGCGAGCGCGTCGATCGCGTAGCCGAGGTACACGGCCTGCGCCCCGCCGATCATCGCGAGCCCGCCGGCGAGGCCCTCGAAGCCCGGCTGCTGTGCCGCATACACGACGCCCACGCCGCACGCGCCGAGGCTCGCGACCGCCCAGATCGTCTGTGCGATCGCCCAGCCCTGGTCCTCGTAGGTGAGGCCCGTCGCGGTGGCGACGATGAACGTCACGTCGAGCGCGAGCGTGGGCAGCATGATGCCCGCCGCCGCGAAGCCCACCTCGTAGCCGTCGCTCGCATGCGCCTGTCGCGGCGCGACGAACAGCACGCCTGCGGCGAGCGAGGACACGAGGAGCGCGCGGAGCGCGAGCGCACGGAGCGCCGAGGCACGGACTGGCACGAGCGAAGTCATGCGCGGCCGCTCAGCAACGCGTGTGCCTGCCACGGTTGGCCCGTCGACGGCACGCCCGTCAGAGGTGCGGCACGATCGCGCGCCCCAGCGGGTCGGTCCAGCTCGCGTCGGCGCCGATCTCGCTCGCCACCTCGACGGCGGCGGACGCCTCTCCGTGGCGGAACAGGAAGAGGCGCGAGCCAGAGACGAAGTAGGCGCCCGCCTCGGTGCCGGGCACCGCGTCGCCGCGGCTCTCCATGCCTCGATACATCTCGGCGCCGTGCGGCGCGCCCGAGTACTGCACCGAGAGGTTGTGACCGCCCACGAGGAAGTGACACTCGCGCCGCTGCGGTGGTGTGTTGGCTGCGACGTTGTTCTGCACCTCGCGCCCGACGATCGCCGAGAGCTGCGTGGCATCGATGAGATCACACGCGCCCGTGCGGGCAGCCGGAGGCGCCTCGGTCTCTCCTCCGCCACAGCCGCCGATGACCGCGCTCGCGAGCCACCCCACCATCCCAGCCGCTGTGATCCCAAGCCGTCTCGTCATGCCGTCGTTCCGTTCGATGGAGTGCCTCGCCCGTGCCCGCATCGCGGCGCCCGAGAACGCCATCGTACTTCGAAGCCGCCCTCGATCTTCCTCCGCGGGGTAGCCTCGCCTCGTGATCCCCACGGTCGGTCTCTCCGCAAGCTTCTTCGCTGCGGATCCCACACGCGCGCTCTTCGGTGGAAAGCCGCTCGCGTACCTCGAGCACGCGCTCGCGCACTGGGTGATGTCCGGCGGCGCGCTGCCGGTGCTCGTCCCCGAGCCGCGCTCGAGCACACACACGCACCGCATCGACGCGGCCTGCTACGCCGAATCGCTCGACGGCCTGGTGCTCGCCGGCGGCTCGGACGTGTGGCCCGGTCACTACGGCGAGGCCGCGCTCCGACCCGAGTGGGAGGGCGAGCGCACGCGCGACGAATACGAGCGCGCGCTCCTCGAGGCCTTCCTCGCGAAGGGCAAGCCCGTGCTCGGCGTCTGTCGCGGCCTCCAGCTGATCAACGTGGCGCTCGGCGGCTCGCTCCATCAGGACATCCCCACGTGCGTCGAGGGCGCCGCGCGTCATCGCGATCAGGCCTCCTACGATCGGAACGAGCACGCCGTGACCGTCGAGGGCGCGTGGCTCTCGGGCGTGCTCGGCGCGGTCGAGGGCCGGGTGAACAGCGTCCATCACCAGGCGATCGCGCGCCTCGCCCCCGGCCTCGAGGTCGAGGCGCGTTGCGCAGACGATGCTCTGATCGAGGCCATCCGCTCTCCCGAGCACCGCTTCCTCGTGGGTGTGCAGTGGCATCCGGAGTGGCGGCTCGCAGGCGACGGAACGATCGATCCGACACCGCTCCTCACGGCCTTCCTCGAGGCAGCCGGGAGACGCTGACGACCCTTCCGGGGCGGTCCTGCCCAATGGCATGAACCGGACGGTCCTGCGTCGTTCACAAACCGGGACGGTCCTGCATTCTCGCCGCCACGAGCCCGGGGCGTTCGGGGCCGGCGCAAGCATGCCACTATGCAGGACCGTCCCGGTCTCGAAGCGTGCTGATCGCGTCGAGGTGCGCCTCGAGGGCGCTGCTCGCGTCGAGCGCTCGACCGAGCCAGCGCTCGAGGCGCGACGTGTCGAACGCGGGCGGCGCGTCGCTGGCTTCGCGCGCTGCGATGTCGACGAGCTCAGGCTTGCCGAGCCGCGTGGCCACGCTCGTCGCGATCTCGGCCCACACCGTGGTCTCGCGGCTCACCGCGAGGAGCGGCGAGGGGGCGCCGCGATCCGAGAGCATCCTGCCGATCACCTCCGCGAGATCCGCGCAGGCGGTGAGCTGTCGTCCCTCGCCCTCGATCACACGCACCGCGCGTGACTCGCGCAGGGCCTCGACGAGCTCGCCGATCGCGCGCGGCGTCCGCGGTCGCGCGTCCGGATCGGCCGGCAGGCCCACACACGGGCCCGGTCGGACGACGCTCGCGCGAAAGCCGTGCTCGCTCGCGCTCGCGTGGAGGAAGTGCTCGGCGCTCGCCTTCGCCGCCCCGTATGCATCCGCGGTGACGATGCGGTCGGCCTCCGTCATTCGTCCCACGAATGGTCGATGGACAGCCGCCGACGACGCGTAGAGCACGTGGCTCACGCCCGCGCGGCCGAGCGCGTCGAAGAGGCGCACGCACGCGCTCACGTCGCCGAGCTCGGGAAACGCGCCCGTCTCGGGCCAGAGCACCGCGAGGTGAACACACGCGTCGTGACCTTCGAGCGCCGCAGGATCGATCGCGTCCGAGAGATCGCGGACGAGCGGCCTCGCCCGCGCGGCCAGCCACGGCGACATGCGCGACGGGCTCCTCACGAGCGCGGTGATCGCGTGCCCTTCGGCCGACAGTCGTGCGACGACGTGCCCACCGAGGTAGCCCGCAGCGCCGGTGACGAGGACGCGCATGGCGTCAGCGTCGGCGCAACGCGATCACCAGCGCCGCGAGGCCCAGGCCTGCGAGCGCGAGCGCGCCCTCGCTCTCCACACCCGGAAGGGCGCTGCAGCGCGAGGCGTTCGGATCGGGCTCGCAGTGGAACCCGCCGTGGTGCATCGAGCCAGGGGGCGTGGGGTTCTCGACGATGCGCTGCCCGTCGGGGCACGGCCCGATCGAGTCCGCCGAGGCGACTCGAGGCACGAGACCGAAGGCGAGCACGAGCGCGAGCGCGGCGAGTCGAGTCATCCGGCGAGGATGCCAGTCCACGCGCCACGCTGGCGAGGCCTCTTCCTCGCACCCTTGAGTGAACAGGCTCCGATCGTCGCCCGCGGCGCTCACGCCGCCCGCGCGCTCACCACGATCGGATGACGCTCACCGCGTGCACCGTCGCGGCGATGCGAATCGCGTCGTGCACCTCTTGCTCCGTGAGGCCGTGTGCGGTGACGACGCTCTCGTGCGACTGCACGCACGACTCGCAGCCATTCACGGCCGAGACCGCCAGACTGAAGAGCTCGAGATCGGCCTTGCTGGTCTTGGGCTTGGAGAGCCGGTTCATGCGCAGACGTGCAGGGATCTGCGAGTACGAGGGCTTTCCGACGAGATGCCGAAAGCGGTAGTAGACGTTGTTCATGCTCATGATCGCCGCCGCCGTCCGCGCGTCCTCGCGGATCGCCGCGAGGGTGGCATCGTCGAGGTGCTTGTCGGCCTCGGCCTCGAGCGCCCGTGCGAGCGCGGGATCCGAGGACGCGAGGGCCACCGCGATCGCCACACCGAACCGTCGCGACGGTGAGAGGCTGCCGTCGGCGAGCACGGACTGGAGGTTGAGCTTGAGGTCGGTGGCCTCCTCGGGGAGCGACTGGCGCAGCGACTCGAGGGAGGCAGTCGTCGGTGTCCGCGCCGACGCGTCGCGAGGGGAGGCCGAGGGCTCGAGGGACTCGGGGATCAGCATGGTCGTGGCTCCTGGGTGCGGGTGCAGTGGTCGTGCGTGTGGGGTGGCTGCTCGCGTCACACGCGGGCGCCTCACTCGGCGGAGGCCGCGTCCTTCACGCCGCTGGACAACGTCGCCTCGCCGCGCTTCCAGTTGCAGGGGCAGAGCTCGTCGGTCTGCAGGGCGTCGAGCACGCGGAGCACCTCGTCCACGTTGCGGCCGACCGAGAGGTCGTTGACCGACGCCCAGCGGATGATTCCCTCCGGGTCCACGAGGAAGGTCGCGCGCAGGGCGACGCCGTCGTGCTTGTGGAGGATGCCGAGCGCGCTCGAGAGCTCGCGCTTGGTGTCGGCGAGCATCGGGTAGGGGAGGCTCTTCAGGTCGGGGTGGCTCTGGCGCCACGCGAGGTGGACGAAGTGCGTGTCGGTGCTCGCGCCGAGGACCTGCGCGTCACGATCGAGGAAGTCCTGGTTCCGCCGGCCGAACTCCGCGATCTCGGTCGGGCAGATGAACGTGAAGTCCATCGGCCAGAAGAAGAGGACCTTCCACTTGCCCGCGTAGGAGCGGTCCGAGACGGTCTCGAACTCCTTGCCGGGGCTGAGGCTCGTGACCGCCTGGAGGGAGAAAGAGGGGAGGGTGTCGCCGATCGTGAGCATGTCTGGTCTCCTTGGCCGCCCTCGATCCAGGCCCTGGTTCAGGGGGCGGGGCTCTGGTGGGGCGGACGAGCAGCCCTAGAGCGGCCTCCGTGCCAGGGGCGCCCCGCTGGCACCGTCGGACCGGCAAAGGCCACGATGTCCCGCCAATTCCCTGCAATTCGTGAGGTCCGACAGGAGGTCTGACCCCCCTGTCGGGCTGCCGACAGGCGGTGGATGTTCAGGATCCCACCCTGAATCACCGAGATGTCGGTGAACGTCCCCGAGGTGGCACCGTCATTTCGGTGCATCGACATGTCGGTGTCGCGGGGTCAGACCTCGCTCATGGCCACCACGCTCCCAGGGCTCGGCGCCCCCGGCCTCTCCTCGCCCGCGTCCCTGAGCGCCGGCCCCGAGCAGAGCGGCCCCAGCGAGAGCCCCACCCACGAGAGCACCCGCGACCTCGCCGAGCTGGCGCGCGCCGCCACCGACGCCCCGCTCGACGAGCTCCTGCGGCGTGGGCTCGAGGGCCTGGCGCGCCTGGCCCCGTACGAGCTCGCCGTCGTCTTCTCGCTCGAGCCCGACGGCCGCACCCTTCGACCTCGCGCCACCAAGGGCCTCCTCGCGAGCGAGCTCGTCCGCCAGCACCGGCTCAGCCTCGACGACTTCCCCAGTCTCAAGGAGGCGCTCGAGACGCGCCGCGCCCGCGCCTTCCTCGAGGACGATCACGCGCACGGCGACGGCGACCCCTTCGACGGCGTGCTCGACCTCCCCCACGGCCACGCCTGCATGGTCGCCCCCCTCGCGGCCGGCGACGATGTGCTCGGCGTGCTCACGCTCGATCGCCGCGAGTGCGTCTCGTACCCCGCGCCCGTCGTCGACCTCGTCGAGGTCTATGCGCGCATCCTCGCGCTCGCGATCAAGAGCCACGAGCAGGCGCGTCGCCTCGCGGCGCTCGGCCAAGAGGCGCTCGAGCACGCGCGTGCGCTCGAGGAGCAGATGACGGCGCGCGAGGACACGCTGCTCGGCGCGAGCCGCTCGCCCCTCATGAAGACGCTCGCGCGTCGCGTGGAGCAGGTGGCCAGTGCGAGCACGCCCGTGCTCCTCCTCGGCGAGACGGGCACGGGCAAGGAGCGCCTCGCCATGGCCGTGCACCGCGCGAGCCCTCGCCGCGACAAGGCCTTCGTGGCGGTCAATTGCGCCGCGATCCCCCGCGATCTCCTCGAGAGCGAGCTCTTCGGCCACGTGCGAGGGGCCTTCTCGGGGGCCAGTCGTGATCGCCTCGGGCGCTTCAAGAGCGCGCACGGAGGCACGTTGTTGCTCGACGAGATCGGAGAGCTGCCGCTCGAGCTCCAGGCCAAGCTGCTGCGCGTGCTCCAGAGCGGCGAGGTGCAGGCGGTGGGCGCCGATCGCCCCCAGAAGCTCGATGTCCGCGTGCTGGCCGCCACCCACGTGGATCTCGAGAAGGCCGTCGCCGCAGGGCGTTTTCGAGAGGATCTCTACTATCGACTGGCAGTCTTCCCGCTCTCGCTGCCGCCGCTCCGCGATCGCCTCGAGGACCTGCCGGGCCTCGTGGTCGCGATCCTCGCCGAGCTCGAGCCGCGCACGGGAAAGCGAGGCTTCGTGGTCACCGACGCGGGCCTCCGCGCCCTCGCCCAGCACCGCTGGCCAGGAAACGTGCGCGAGCTCGCCAACGTGCTCGAGCGCGCCACCCTCGTGGCCACCGGGACGCGCCTCGGTCCCACGGAGCTCGGTCTGCCACTCGAGGGTGCCAGTCTGGGTGCCAGTCTGGGTGCCAGTCTGGGTACCGGTCTGGGTGCCAGTCTGGGTACCGGTCAGGGAGTCTCTTCTGCGGAGGCAGAGCTGGTGAGCCTCGCGGAGAACGAGCGCCGGCACCTCGTCCGCGTCCTGGCGCACACCGGCGGTCGCCTCTACGGAGAGGGCGGCGCGGCCGAGATCCTGGGCCTACCGCCCACCACGCTCCAGAGCCGCATGAAGAAGCTCGGCGTCGGCCGCAAGGGCTGACGCGTCGCGCCCCCATGTGCGGCTGTCGGCTCGCGCTACCCGTGTGTCCGGAACTTCAGGCAGACTGGCACCATGCGCGCTCGCCGTGGTGTCGTCACGCTGGTGGTTGCCGGGATGCTCGCGTCGGGGTGTCCGGGGCCGGAGTCGGGGAACGAGGATGCGGGAGGGACCCGCGACGCCCGTGTGCTCGACGCACCGGGGCTGGACGCGCCGGGGCTGGACGCGCCGGGGCTGGACGCACCGGGGCTGGATGCGGGGGGGCCCGACGCTGCGATGGCCTCCTCGTGTGGCGATCCTGGATCGCTCCTTCCCGCCTGGTACGTGGGGTTCACGCCGTCGCGGGTCGTCTACGTCGCTCCCGACGGCGACGACGCGCACGACGGCTCCAGCGCCGACACGGCCGTACGAACGACGGCGGCGGCCCTGCGGCTCGCCACCCCTGGGACGGAGGTGCGCTTCCAGCCGGGGCGGTATGCCGGTGACGGGGTGTGCACGTACTTCGAAGACCTGCGAGGCGAGGAGGCACACCCGATCGTGTTGCGCTCGGCGGGGGGCCCGGGCGCGGCGGAGCTCGACTGCGGGCGAACCTCGTCGATGATGCTCGTGCGGTCCCGCTACGTCGCGATCGACGGCCTCGATCTCCACGGCGCCCCGGACGGCGCGCACGTCTTCAACTTCGCGAGCGGCGAGGCCCCCTATCTCGATGCGACTGACCACGTCGTGGTCCACCGCAGCCACTTCCACGACGCGGGACGTCACGCGATCAAGTTCAGCCAGTCGAGCCACATCACCCTGGTGGACGACGAATTCGACTCCTCGCGCGAGAACGATCTCCTCGTGTCGTTCGTCGCCGTGGACGACGTCGTCGTCGCAGGGTGTCACGCCCACGATGGAGGGAGCTTCAACCAGATCAAGGGCGGCTCCCAGCGCTCCTTCTGGTATCGGAACCTCGTGGAGCGGACGGGATTCGGCCTGCTCGTCGGAGGAGACTGCACCGGTCGCTCCTTCCTCGTGCACACGGACGCCGACTTCGAGGCCGAGGGGGTCCGAGCGTGGGACAACGTGATGATCGAGACGGCGCGCGCATTCCGATTCGTGAGCTGTCACGACTGCGAGGTCGTCCACAACACCTGGCTTTCCAGCGCACCGAGCCAGGCGATGTTCATGCTCGACATCGGGTTCGACTGCGGCACACCCACGGAGGTGCCGCTCCACAACCGCAACATCGTGGTGCGCAACAACGTGTTTTCGTCGAGCGCGCCCTGGCCGTACGCGATTGCCGGGACCATGCCCGAGGGCCTGGTGATGGACCACAACCTCTGGTGGGCGGCCGGTGATCCGAGCCGCACCGGGACCGACGTCCCGTTCTCGGGCGAGCCGACATCGATCTACGATCTGGATCCCGGATTCGCGGATCCCCCGGCGGACCTGCGTCCTACCGTCGCAAGCCCGCTGATCGGCGGGGGCGTTCCCGTGGACTGGGCACCGGGCAATGCCGAAGGGCTCTGTTGGTCGGGCTCGCCGAACGTCGGAGCGTATTGAGGTCACGCATGCGAGAGGGTCGAGGGGGCGCTCGTGCGGCGCCGGTCGGAACGAGTGCGAGACCCCCGTGTCGTCGGCAGCGACGGCGGCTTCCCTGCGAGACACCTCCCACGGCTCGGGGCCAGGGAGTGGGGCTGTGGGGGGGGCCACGTCGCGGCCTCCTGGGCGCGTGGCTCCTCGTCCTCGGCGGCACGGCCCTCGGCGGCGGCACGGGCTGTGGTCGCCTCTCCTACGATCCCAGGGATGCGGCCCCCTCGGCGGACGCCGCCTCGATCGACGCGCCGACGTCCGACGTTGCCGTCGATGCCGCTCGCGACGCGACCCTCGACACGGGCGCATGCCTCGAGGGGACCGCATGCCCGGGTGGGATCTGCCGCGCAGGCAGCTGCTGCACCGGATGCTGGGATCCCGTGGTGGGGGCCTGTCATTCCGGCGACGCGCTCGAGCAGTGCGGCGCCGCAGGGCGTACGTGCCGAGCCTGCTCGTGTCTCGGCGATGCATGTGCGAGCGGCGTGTGCGCGGCGGCGAGCCCGTTCGAGGCCGTGCAGCCCGGCGACACCCACACCTGCGCGATCCGCAGTGGAGGGGACGTGCTCTGTTGGGGCAATCACACGATCGGTCAGACCGGCACGGGGCCGCTCGGGGCGGGAACCTCCCCTCGCGCGCCGGCCGTCGCCGTCGGCGCAGCGCGAGAGATCAACGGCTCCCACGAGCACGTCTGCGCGCGGACGGACACGGGGGTCGTCTGCTGGGGCCGCGGCTGGGAAGGCCAGTTGGGTGACGGCGCGGCGATTCCGTCCGGCACACCCACATCGGCGTTCGGTGCGGGCGCAGGGCACCTCGACACGGGGTTCATCGGCAGTGCACTGGTGTCGAGCACGGGCGCGGCCTTCGTGTGGGGGCGGAACACGGCGGAGGGATTCCTCGGGCTCGGCGCGATCACCGATGACATCGTGCGTCCCGCGATGCTCGTGGGCACGGGCGCGGTCGACGTCGGGCTCGGTCACACGCACGGATGCGTCGTGCTCGACACGGGGCGGCTGCTCTGTTTCGGCGGAAACGACACAGGACAGCTGGGCCTCGGCGCGACGTCTGCCGCCGTGACCACGCCGACCGAGACGACCGGGCTCGAGTCGGTTCGGGTCGTCGAGGTCGACGGGGGGTTCGTGCACACGTGTGCGCTCGACGACGCGGGGGGACTCTGGTGCACGGGTGGCAACCTCGAAGGCTCGCTCGGTCTCGGAGATCGAGAGATGCGCGTGCGTTTCGAGCGTGTCGGGACAGCCCGATATCGGGCGCTCTCCGTGGCAGCCCGTGGACTCCATACCTGCGCGCTCACGGTGGACGACGTGATGCATTGCTGGGGCGCCAACGAATCCCGGCAGATCGCCGCTCAGCTCGGGGACTCGATCGACGTGCCGACGGTGATCGACCTCGGACCGGTGGTCGGCATCGGTGCCGGAGTCCGACACAGCTGCGCCATCACGCTGGGAGGGGCGCTGTACTGCTGGGGAGACGACGCCCAAGGGCAGGTGAACGCGGGCGTCGCGTCCGTCGGGCCGTCCGACGTGGTCCGCGTCTGCGCGCCGTGACCCCGGCCTCGCGGCGCTGGGGCTTCCCCCGCCGCGCGCGCTCTCCTACCGTCGCTGCATGAAGGACTGGGATGCCGTCGAGACGGCCGAGCGAATTCGACGACGCGAGGTCTCGCGTCGCGAGGTGATCGAGGCCGCGATCGATCGGGCCAAGGCCGCGGGCCCGCTCGGGGCGATCGTCACCGAGACCTTCGAGCGCGCGCGTCAGGCGCGGCCTCCGGAGGACGCGCTCTTCTCCGGCGTGCCCACGTTCGTGAAGGATCTCGCGCACCAGGCGGGCGTGCCCATCGGCTGGGGCACACAGGCGGTGCGAGGCGTCGTGTCGCGTCGCAGCGATCCGATCGTGCGTCACCTCGAGGCGCTCGGCCTCGTGAGCCTCGGCAAGAGCGCCACGCCCGAGCTCGGCATGACGGGCACCACCGAGCCGCTCGGTCGGCCGCCCACGCGCAACCCGTGGGATGCCACGCGCTCGAGCGGCGGCTCCTCGGGCGGCGCGGCCTCGCTCGTGGCCGCGGGCGTCGTGCCGATCGCACACGCGAGCGATGGCGGCGGCTCGATCCGCATCCCCGCGGCCTCGTGCGGTCTCGTGGGCCTCAAGCCCACGCGCGGGCGCCTCGACATGGAGGGCTCGCAGCTCCTTCCCCTCAACGTGGGGGTCGACGGAGTCGTGACGCGCACCGTGCGAGACACGGTGGCCTTCTGGCAGGGAGTCGATCGGGTGCGCGGCGCGCCGCGTCCGCTCGGCGCGGTGACACCGCACCGGCGTGGGCTGCGCATCGCCCATTTCACGAATTCCCCGCTCGGCACCGAGGTCGATCCGGCGCTGAGAGAGGCAGTCTCGGAGGTCGCCCGAGCGTGCCAGTCCATGGGTCACCGCGTGGAGGAGATCGCCTGTCCGTTTCCGGCCCAGGCCATCGACGACTTCGTCCGGTATTGGGCGCTCCTGGCGTTTCTCCAGGATCGCGGCGGCGCGCTCCTCGTCCATCCGAGCTTCGATCGCGCGCGGCTCGAGCCGTGGACGCGTGGCCTCTCGGACTGGTGTGCGCGTGAGCCCCGCGCGCTCGCGACGAGCGTGCGGCGACTGCGCCGCTTCGCGCGAGCGTACGCGTCGAGCCACCGCGAGCACGACGTGATCCTCTCTCCGGTCCTCGGCCGACTGCCACCCACGCTCGGATACCTCGCGACCGACGTGGACTTCGAGGTCGCCCACATGCGGATCCGCGAGCACTTCCCGTTCACCGGCATCCTCAATGCCACGGGCGAGCCGGCGCTCTCTCTGCCCCTCTGGCGCACCCCGAGCGGGCTCCCGATCGGCGTCCAGCTCGCGGGGCGTCTGCACGACGAGGCCACGTTGCTCGGGCTCGGACTCGCGCTCGAGGAGGCGATGCCGTGGCCGCGGATCGCGCCCGCTGCGTGAGACGCGGTGCGTGTCATGCTGGCCGCATGCGCACGCATGCTTCGTTCGAGGTCTGGCTCCCGTCGCTCCTGTCGCTGTCCCTCCTCGTCGCTTCGTCGGGCTGCGACGGCGGCACGAACTCCGCCGACACGGGCTCTTCGCTCGACGCACCGTCGTCGCTCGACGCACCGTCGTCGCTCGACGCACCGTCGTCGCTCGATGCGCCCTCGTCGAGCGACACGAGCGAGGCCGTGCCCGACGCGTTCGCCACGTCCGACGACGCGCGGGCGCCCGGCGACGCCGCGGAGAGCGTGGACGCGCAGGCCTCGGGCGATGCAGGCTGCGCACGCACGGAGCCCACGCGCATGGCAGGTGTGTGCGACGGCCGTGGTCGCGCGATCTGTCAGATGTGGAGCGACTCGCTCGGAGGTGGTCGCATGACCACGGCGCTCTGCCTCGGCACGGGCGGCTTCTGCGCGCGGGCGGACATGTGCACCTCGGTCGATCCCGACTCGTGCACCTGCGGCGCCGGCCCACGCTGCGCCGACGACCAGGTCTGCGTGTTCTCGGCCGATCGCGCTCCGCACTGCGAGTGCATCACGCCGTGAGTTGGCCGGAGGGGGCATGCGCCACTCCGTCGCTCCTCGCGCTCTCGCTCTCCGCGCTCGCGATCAGGGCCAGACGACGTCGATGGGATTCGAGTAGACCCAGGGCACCTCGCGCACGAGCTCGTCCGCGAAGCGTCCGAGGTAGGGGCGCGCGTGCTCGGGCACCATGCGCACCTCCGCGCGATAGACGCCCACCTCGTCGGCCACGAAGGTGAGCTCCTCACCCTCGCCGCGCGCCACCTCGACCGCGCCACCGTCCGCGGCGCGGAGGATGCGCAGCGTGATGCGAGGCGCGGGATCGCTCGGGAAACCGGGCGGAAGCGAGGGGCGGCTCACACGCAGCGTGCTTCCGGCCGGGCAGTGTTGACCCATCTCGCACGTCGCGCCGAGGGCCGTGTCTGCGCGGAAGTCGAAGCCCACGGGCGTGCCGAAGACCTCGAACGTCAGGTAGAAGCGGCCGCTGCCGAGCGCCTCCATCATCGCCTCGCGGCCCTCGCCCGACACGAGGAGGTGGTGTGTGTGCCAGTACATCATCCGGCGGTACGAGTCGCCGCGCTCGCCGTCGGGCATCAGCGTGCTGAACGTGTTCTCGTGCGCGTCGCAGCCGCCCGTGCCGAAGACCGTGCGGCCCTCGGCGAGCAGCGTGTCCCACTTGTCGAGGGCGTTGTCGTTCTCGCTGAGGAACGAGAGCACCGCGAGATCGGGCTCGAGGTGAAAGCCCGCGTTCTGGAAGCGGAGCAGCATCGGCGCGTAGTCGAGACGCCCGAGGCCGAGGAATTCCTCGCGGATGTTGGGATCGACGTTCGCGTGCGTGTTGTAGATCTCGATGCCATCGGGGCTCGAGCCGCGGATCTGCTCGAGGCTGTGGCCCTCGGTGTGCGCATAGAGCACGAGGCCTCCTGCCTCGCGGAACACCGCGGCGGCCTCGGCGCCGTCGGCGTCGTAGATCGGCCCGAGGCGCGCGGGATCGGCGAGCACGGCGGGGTCGGTGCTCGGATGACGCGTGAGGCCCACCGGCATCATCTCGTTCTCGGAGCCCACCATGACGAGCACGCGATGACCGTCGTCGCAGCCCCAGTGCGCCGCGATCGCTGCGCCGCCTGCGTCGCGCACGAGGTCGTCCTCCGGGCGCGTCGCCCAGTGCGCGGCCTCGAAGCTCACCTCCTCCACGTGCGGCGCGTGATCGGTGAGCCACAGCGTGTCCATGTGGAGCGCGCACGCGGCGAAGCGAAGGTGATCGAGGCACGCCTCGTCGGCGAGCGCGCCGTCGACGAAGCCCTCGCCGTCGCACGCGTCGTGCGAGAGCGGCGAGTGGAGATGCACGATGGCGCGTGCGAGGTGGTAGTCGCGTCGCGTCACGGAGGCGAGCGAGGGCAGGCTGTCGGGCCACGGTGGAGGCGGCGGTCCGGCGTCGTCCTCGGCCGCGTCGAGCCCCACGTCCTCGACGGGCACGTCGCGATCGACCGGGCCCGCGTCGTCGGGTGAGCTCGAGGGACAGCCGCTCAGCGCAGGCAGGCTCAGCGCGAGCAGACAGCAGAGGGCGAGCGAGACACGCATCCGCCGATCATGCCCGATCGGAGGGCGATCCGCGCCTCGCGTCTTCCCTCGTCAGGGAAGGAGGAAGGTCCCGCGCTTCACGAGCACCGCGGTGCCCTCGAGGAGGACGCGCTCGCCCGCGAGCGTGCAGACGAGCTCACCGCTCCGCGCGGACACCTGCCGCGCGCGCAGCACACTCTTGTCGAGGCGCGCGCCCCAGAGCGGCGCGAGCGTGCAGTGCGCCGAGCCCGTGACGGGATCCTCGGGCACACCCTCGCGCGGCGCGAAGAAGCGCGACACGAAGTCCACGTCGTCGTCGCGTCCGTCGCCGCGTGCCGTCACGCAGACCGCGAAGAGCGAGTCCATCGCGCCGATCGCCCCGAGATCCGGGGTGAGCGCGCGCACGCGCGCCGCGCTCGCCAGCACCACCACGAGATCGCGCGAGCGGAGGATCTCCGCCCCACGCTGCTCGTCTTGCGAGAGGCCGAGCGCGTCGAGAAGGCCTCGTGGCGCCTCGCTCGGGATGGGCGGGCGCGAGGGGAAGTCGAGCGTGAAGCGATCCTCTCGCGCGTGGACGATCAGGAGACCGCTCCGTGAGTGGAAGCGGAGCTCGCCTCGTCGATCGCCCACGACGTGCCGCAGCACGTGCGCGGTCGCGAGCGTCGCGTGGCCACAGAGATCCACCTCGTGCGCGGGGGTGAACCAGCGCAGATCGTGATCGCCGTCGTCGCGTCGCACCACGAAGGCCGTCTCCGAGAGCGCGTTCTCCGCAGCGATCGACTGCATCGTCCCTTCGTCGAGGAAGGCCTCGAGCACGCACACGGCCGCGGGGTTGCCTTCGAAGGGGCGCCGCGCGAAGGCGTCGACCACATGACAAGGGATCTCCATGCCCGCGAGCCTGGCGCGCCGTGCGCTCCGAGGAAACGGGCCACTCTCCCCGGCCGCGGGGTTCCAGGCGACGACGACCTGCTGCATGCTCCGTGGGCCGTGCGCCTCTCCCACGCTGCTGCTCTGCTCGCGCTCGTCTCCTCGGGCTGCGTGGTCGATCGGAGCGAGCTCTTCCGCCGACCGCCTCCGGCGGACGACGCGTCGGGCGCGATCGATGCGTCCTCGGAGCTCGACGCCGCGGGGCTCGACGCGAGCGATCTCGAGCCCATCGACGCGTGGAGCGAGGATGCGTTCGCGGCTGACGCACGTGCTGCCGGATGCCTACACACCGCCCGACGCCTTCGTGCCGGTGTGCGTGCCGAGCGTCGAGAGCTGCAACGGACGCGACGACAACTGCGATGGCGTGGTCGACGAGGGCGTCTGTATCGTCGGGCTCAGCGGCGGCGACAGCCTCGTGTGCGAGTCCCACCGGCGCGGCGCCCGCACCTACCTCGTGTGCAATGCCGTGGGCTCGTGGGATCTCGTGCGCGAGATCTGCCAGGGCTTCGCGCCTTCGTACGATCTCGTGGCGTTCGCCGACACCGCCGAGCAAGACAGCGTGCGCTCGTGGATTGCCACGGACTCGTGGATGGGCCTGACCGACGACCCGGCGCGCGTGCCCGCGGCGAGAGATGGTGACTATCGGTGGATCGACGGCACGGGCCCGACCTTCGGCGCTTGGGCCGTGGGCGAGCCGTCCACCGCGATGGTCGCGGGCTGCGTCGAGCTTCGCACCGACGGCCTCTGGGACGCCGGGAGCTGCGACGACCGCTCGAACCGCGCCGCGATCGTCTGCGAGGCGCCGGTCCTCTGATGCCCCTCCTCCCGTATCGACCCGAGCTCGTCGCGGCGCTGCGGGAGCCCAGCGCGAACGACCCGTGGCGTGTGCTCGTGAGTGGCTGTCTGGCAGGGTGGCAGTGTGGGGTGAATGGCACCGACTACGGGCTTGGCAGCGGTGGAGTGGCTTTGTTCTCGTTGCCGACGATCCGGGTGATTCCCTTCTGTCCCGAGCAACACGGGATGGGCACGCCGCGCACGATGCCCGACCTGCACGGGGGCGACGGCTTCGACGTGCTCGCCGGCCGTGCGAGGGTGCTGGACGAGCATGGTGTCGATCTCACCGAGGCCATGCTCGCTGGTGGACGCGCGATGCTCGCCCACGCCCGGCAAGAGCGCGCGGAGCTGGCGATCCTCACCGACGCGAGCGCAGCGTGCGGCAGTCAGGTCATCAGCGACGGCTGCCGCCTCGTGCCGGTGCGCAAGCACCAGAAGGGCGTGGGCGTGGCGACAGCCATGCTCCTCGAGGCAGGGATTCCCGTCGTCGCGCAGCGTGATCTCAAGACGATGGCGGCGATCCGCGCGCGCCTCGATCCGAGCTTCGTGGTGCCCGCCGGCCTCGTCGATCACCACGAGCACCCGTGGACGCTCGAGCACCTTCCCGCGCGGCATCCTCGGGCCTGAGCAGGATCGCCGCGACGGTGGGCCCTCCGCGTCGAGGCGCCCCCGGTCGCCGCGTGAACGGGCGTACCATCGAGCGCATGCTGCTTCGTCGCTCGTACGCGCTCGTCGTCCTCCTCGCGCTCGGTCTCTCGGCCTGCACCCAGGAGCCCCCCGTCGGTGTCGCGGAGGCGGACCTCACCGCCGCCGAGCGGCGCGTGCGCCTCACGCAGATCCGCGACGCCGCCGCGGCGAGAGGCCTCACCAATGGCGTGCTCCTCGCGGGGATCGCGCAGAACGAGACGGGGCTCGCGCACTGCTGGAGCGAGGCCACGTGGGCGTGTCAGGGACCCAACAGCGTCGACTGCGGCGGTGGCCCCGTGATCGCGGGCGCAGGCGACGGGCCCTGCGCCGACATGCAGGGTGGCCTCGGCATGTTCCAGTTCGACGCGGGCACGTATGCCGACACGCTCGCGCG
This sequence comes from Sandaracinaceae bacterium, assembly GCA_019694315.1. Classification (GTDB taxonomy): domain Bacteria; phylum Myxococcota_A; class Polyangia; order Polyangiales; family Sandaracinaceae; genus JAFLCL01. The sequence continues at coordinate 15,752 of JAIBCE010000046.1, read as the reverse complement.
AGAAGGGGACCGCATCCTCACGATCGCGGGCAACGTGGAGGCCGCGATCGACTTCTGCATCGCGATGGTCGTGCGCTCGGTCTACATCGACGGCGTCGACACGCCCGAGCAGGCGCTCGCGTGGATGAACTCGGTGGTCGTCGGTGGCGCGGGACACATGGAGTGGATCCAGACGGTCACGCACTACTACAACGGCTGTACGCCCACCGGCTGCTCCGTCTACGACACGCGCTTCATGCACTACTCGGACGGTCTCCACACCGTCTACGACGAGATGGGCGCAGAGTTCTGGTCAGGGGCGATGGCGCCCACGTGCGAGGCGATCCCCGCCGAGGGTCGCGTGATCGACGACACCGACGCGTGCGTGCTCTTGGGCGGAGATCTGCGCTACTGGCGCACGGCCACCGACGCGGGCTACGGCGGCTCGCTGCGCTGGACGAACGCGATCGACGCGACCGGTCCCTCGAACTACGCGGTGTGGACGCTCCGCTTCGCGGAGGCAGGCGAGCACGAGCTCGTGGTGCACACGGCGAGCCCGTATGCCGAGAGTCACATGGCGCCCTACCGCATCACGCACGCGGGAGGCGGCACCGACGTGGCGATCGATCAAGCCGCGGCCGAGGAGCACTCGCTCGGTACCTTTCACTTCGAGGCGGGCACCGACTACCAGGTCCACCTCGGCGACGACAGCGGCAAGCCAGTGGCCGACATGATCGGCATCGTCTGCGACGCGCTCGAGATCGTCCCCGTGGCGCCGCCCATGCCCGACGCAGCCATGACGTCTTCGCCCGACGCCGGCATGGGCCCCGCGCCCGACGCCTACGTGCCGCCTGGGGTCGACGGCGGCACCTGGATGCGCCCGAACAACAGCGCGAGCTGCGGCTGCCGCGTCGGCGCTCGCGCCGCGCCGTGGAACGCGCTCGGGGTCGTGGGCCTCGCGCTCGCCGTCGCTGCGCGTCGCCGTCGTCGCGCCGTCCGGCAGTGACGGCGACTGGCAGAGAGCGCCCGCTGGGCACTGGCATGCTGACGACTGGCATGCTGGCCGTGGGGCTCTTCCTCGCCGGCTGCTCCGGCGCGGCCGCGTCGCCGATGGTGCACTGGTCCTCGCCGCCCTTTCCCTACGAAGGCGACGCGCCCGCGGGCTTCTCGGTGTCGCTCGCCACGGCCGACCGTGTGGATCTCACGTGGGGCGCGAGCGGCGATGTGCTCCGCCTCGAGCTCGTCCCCGCCGTGACCACGCCGCCGACGGCCGCGTTCGACACGGCCTGCGGCAGCCACGAGTGCACCTCGTCGCTCGTGGTCGTCCGGGGCGATCTGCGGTGCACCTACATGGATCGCTTCAGCACCGACGTGTTCGACGACGAGCCCACCGAGGACGAGCTCGAGGCACGCCTCGAGCCCATCCTCCGCTCGCTGCGCCGCCGCCCCTGATCGACCTCGCCGCGATCGCGCCTCCGCGAGTGCGCCCGGCAGGCCCGAGGGCACTGGCAAGCACGGTGACCGGACTGCCCGACGACCGCCTCCTCTGGACCCGCGAGAGGCGCCTCGTGGCCCAGGTCACTCCACCGAGAGGAGCACGCACTTGAGATAGTCGCCCTCGGGAAAGGCCGGCAATCGCGGGTGATCCGCGGCGCCGCCCCAGCGCTCGAGGATGCGCACGTGTCGCGGCACCTTCTCGATCGCCTCTCGCAGCGTGCGATCGAATCGCTCGGGGCCGATGTGGCTCGAGCACGACGCCGCGAGGTAGAGGCCACCCGGCCGCAAGAGGCGCAGGCAGGCGCGGTGGAGCGCGCGGTAGCTCCGCATCGCGTTGGGCACCGCGCTCTCGTTCGGTGCGAAGCTCGGCGGATCGCCCACGATCAGGTCGTAGTGCGCGGCCCGCTCGCGCGCCTGCTCGAGGAAGCGCGGCACGTCCTCGGTGTGCGTCGTGTGCGCCGAGGGCGTGAGGCCATTGGCCTCCCAGCTCTGGCTCGCGAGCGCGAGCGCCGCCTCGGCCACGTCGACGGTCTCTACCGAGCGCGCGCCGCCGAGGCCCGCCGCGATCGAGAAGCCGCCGGTGTAGCCGTAGAGATTCAGCACCTCGCGATCGCGCGAGAGCCCGCGCACTCGATGACGCGACTCGCGATGATCGAGGAAGAGGCCAGTCTTCTGACCGTGGCGGAGGTCGGCCAGGAGCGTCATGCCGTGCTCCTGCACGGCGACGAGGGCGGGAGGCTCTTCGCCCCACACGAGCCGCACGTCCTTGGACTCACCGCGCCCCCTGCGCAGGAGCACGCCGGCGAGCGTCGGTCTCGCGGCGCGCAGCGCCGAGACGAGGGCCGCAGGCCCAGCATCGCCCAGCACGAAGCGCTCGGCCCCCGACGAGTCGAAGCGCGCGACCGCGAAGCGATCGTAGAGGTCGACGACGAGACCCGGCAGGCGGTCGCCCTCGCCGTGGATCCAGCGAAAGGCGTTGGTGTCCTCGGTCACGAAGAGGCTGCGCTGCGCGAGCGCGGAGGCCACGCGCCGTGTGAGCACGTCGCCGTCGAGCTCGCCCTTCTTGCGGCCGAGCACGCGCACCGCGATCACGCCCTCGTCGGCGAAGCCGATCGCGAGCGTGCTTCGATCGCGATCGACGATCCGCACGAGCTCCCCGGGCGAGGCGTCGCAGCGCTCGATCGCGTCGCGATAGATCCAGGGGTGTCCGGCCTCGATCGAGGCGCGTACGTCCTTCACGAGCCGGAGCTCACGCATGCGCAGGGTGTAGCGCGGGGGAGGCCTCGCTGTCGCCCGAGGCCGGTGTTGACGCGCCCCCGCGCCCGGTCACGATCGCGCGATGACCGACGCTCACGCCTCGTGGCGCAAGACCGCGTGCACGCTCTGCAGCCTGAATTGCGGGCTCGAGGTGATGACGGGCGGCGAGGGCGGACGCCACCTCGTGCGGATCCGCGGCGACCGCGAGCCCCCGATCTCCAAGGGCTACCTCTGCGAGAAGGCGCAGCGGCTCGATCGCTACCAGAACGGCGCCGATCGCCTGCGATCGCCGATGCGCCGGCGTCCCGACGGGAGCTACGAGGCCATCGACTGGGACACCGCGATCCGCGAGGTCGCGGCGCGCCTCCGCGAGGTCGTGTCGCGCCACGGCGGTGAGTCGATCCTCTATTACGGGGGCGGCGGACAGGGCAATCACCTGGGCGGCGCGTACGGCAACGACCTCCTCCAGGTGCTCGGGGTCCGCTATCGCTCGAACGCGCTGGCGCAGGAGAAGACAGGCGAGTTCTGGGTGCAGGGCAAGATGTTCGGCACCGGCACCCACGGCGACTTCGAGCACTGCGAGGTCGCGGTGTTCGTGGGCAAGAACCCCTGGCACTCGCATGGGTTTCCGCGCGCGCGCGCGGTGCTCAAGGAGCTCGCGAAGGATCCGTCGCGCACGCTGATCGTGATCGACCCGCGCCGCAGCGAGACGGCGGCGATGGCCGACATCCACCTGGCGATCGCGCCGGGCACCGACGCGTGGTGCCTCGCCGCCCTCGTCGGCATCCTCGAGCAAGAGGGGCTCGTGAACCGTGCGTTCGTCGAGGCGCATACGAGCGGCTACGACGCGATCTCGTCGGCGCTCCGCGCGATTCCGGTGTCGCGCTGCGCCGAGATCTGCGGCGTGGACGAGGGCCTCCTGCGCGAGGCCGCGCGCCGCATCGCGAGGGCCCGGAGCTGCTCGGTGTTCGAGGACCTCGGCATGCAGATGAACCTGCACTCGACCCTGGGGAGCTACCTCCAGCGCCTCGTCTGGGTGCTCACCGGACACTACGGTCGGGCCGGGACCGCCAACGCGTTCGTGCCCTTCCTCTCGCTCGCCAAGGCCAGCAAGGGCGACGCCTCGGTGGGCAAGAAGCGCGGTCCGCGGCTCGACAAGCGCACGCCGGTGACGGGCTCGAAGATCATCGTGGGGCTCGTGCCCTGCAACGTGATCCCCGACGAGATCCTCACCGATCACCCGAAGCGCTTCCGCGGGTTGATCGTCGAGAGTGGCAATCCCGCGCACTCTCTGGCCGACAGTCAGCGGATGCGCGAGGCGATCCGCGCGCTCGAGCTCTCCGTGGTGATCGACGTCGCGATGACCGAGACCGCGCGCGTCGCCGACTACGTGCTTCCTGCCTCGAGCCAATTCGAGAAGGCCGAGGCCACGTTCTTCGCCACCGAGTTCCCCGACAACGCCTTTCACGTGCGACAGCCCCTCTTCGAGCCGCTCGCCGGGACGCTGCCCGAGTCCGAGATCCACGCCCGCCTCGTCGAGGCGCTCGGCGGTCTGTCCGAGGCGGACTACCGACCTCTGCGCGCCGCGCGAAGGCTCGGTCGACGCGCGTACGCCGCCGCGTTCTTCGCGCTCACCGGGCTCAGCAAGCGACGCCGGCGGGCGCTGGCGATCCTGCTCTATCGAACGCTGGGCGAGAGTCTTCCAGAGGGCATGGCGAACGCCGCCGTGGTGTGGGGCATGAGCCAGCTCTACGTGCTCGGCCATCGCGAGGCGGCGGCGCGCGCAGGGTTCTCGGGCCTTCCGCCGCTCGCGGCCCAGCGCCTCTTCGAGGCGATCCTCGCCTCGCCGTCGGGGCTCGTGTTCGCGCGCAGCGATGAGGCGGCGAGCTGGGGGGCGATCGCGCACCCCGAGCATCGGATCGCCCTCGCCATCCCGGAGCTCCTCGCGATGCTGCCGGAGCTCGCCACCACGCGGCCGCCCGTGGATCCCGAGTATCCCTTCGTGCTCGCCGCCGGTGAGCGCCGCAGCGACACCTCGAACACCGCCATCCGAGACGCCTCGTGGCACGAGGGTGCGCGCTTCGGGACGCTGCGCATCCATCCTCGCGACGCGGCGGAGCTCGGCTGCGTGGACGGTGAACGCGTGCGTGTCTCGACCCGTCGCGGCAGCGCGGAGGTGGAGCTCGAGGTGACCGACTCGATGCGCGTGGGGAGCCTCTCGCTCCCGAACGGCCAGGGGCTCTCGTATCGAGAGGCCGGTGGTGTCGAGGTGATGCGCGGTGTCGCCGTGAACGAGCTCACCGATCATCGACGGCGCGATCCGATCGCGGGGACTCCCTGGCACAAGCTCGTGCCCGCGAGAGTCGAGCGACTCCCCGGTGGCCGGTTCGGAGACGGCGTCGACGCGAGCCGTGTGGCGTGACGGTGCGCGCGTGACCGCGATATCCTCGCGGGCGTGCGCGCACCGACCCTCCTCGCGATCACCTGCCTGACCCAGCTCGGTGGTCTGCTCCGCATCGCGCGTGGGCCCACGACCAGGACGCTCTTCTTGGTTGCGCTGATGGGCTGCGGGGGGCAGGAGGTGCGCGACGCGGGGCTCGACGCTCCGTCGCTCGACGACGCGACCTCGATCGACGCACCCGCCAGCGACACGGCGCTCGATGCGCCGCGGCGGGGCGACGCCGGCTACGACTCGGGCGCACGGTGCGAGCTCCCGGCGGACCTCGATGCCGGGCCCGTCGTCTCGTGCAACGGCCGCCCCGAGCTCTGCGCGCGCCGCTTCGACGAGGTCGCGTTCGCCACCACGCACAACGCGATGTCCAGCGACGAAGACGGGTTCCGTGCGCCGAACCAGCACTTCCGCCTCTGGCGCCAGCTCGAGGACGGAGTCCGCGGCTTCATGCTGGATGTCTGGGTGGATCGCGAGGGCACGACCTCCCTCTGCCATGGCTCGTGCCTCATCGGACATCGCCCGCTGGTCGATGGACTGCGGGATCTCCGCCTCTTCCTCGACTGCCACCCTCACGACGTCGTCGTGATCATCTTCGAGGCCCACACCACCGAGGATCGCGTCGCCGCGGCGTTCGCGGAGAGCGGCCTCGATCGCTACCTCCACAGCCCCGAAGGCCCAGCGGCCGCCGGCTACGCGTGGCCGACACTGGCCGAGATGATCGCCCAGGACGAGCGAGTGGTCGTGTTCACCGACGATCGGGCGGCGAGCCTGCCGTGGCACCTCTACACCTACGACTGGGCCTGGGAGAACCCCTATGCGGCGGACACGCCGGCGGACCTCTCCTGTGCCCAGGATCGCGGCGATCGGTCGCGCTCACTCTGGGTCTTCAACCACTTCCTGACGAACCCGGTGGCGAGCCCGGCCCTCGCCGAGATGGTCAATCACGACCCGTTCTTCACCGATCGCGTGATCGGCTGTCGCGCCGAGGCGAGCGGCGACCTCCCCAATTTCGTCACGGTCGACTTCTACGATGTCGGGGACGTGCTCGGTGTGGTGGACGCGCTGAACGCACCCTGAGCGCCCACGCGCCGAGAGTCGTCGCGAGGGGGCGAGTCGCGGCGTCTCGAGCGCTCAGCGCGGAGAGGTGAAGATCCAGAGTCCGTCCGCCCACTCCATCGCGTCGATGGTGAACCCGTCGTCGGGCGCGGTGGCGAGCATGAACGGGGGGTAGACGGCGCTGGCGTAGTAGCCCTGGTTCACGAACTGCGAGCACCCCGTGTCGTAGATCGACACGATCAGCGCCGCGGGGCCGAATCCGTCCCAGCTCAGGATGCCGATGTATCCGTCGATGGGAGTGGTGGCGCACGGAGAACGGCTCGGGTCGGGCGCCGCCCAGCCCTCGCGGTTGTTCGGGACCCGAAACGCCGCGAGGCCCTCCCACCAAGGGGGCGCGAGCGGTCCATGCCAGTCCGCGCCGAGCTCCGCCGCGGTCATCGTGCGCACGTGGGCTGCAGCTCGGCTCGCGTGTGTCCAGCGATAGATCCACGAGGTGTGGGTGGTGCCAGCCTCGGCGAAGTAGAGATCCTCGCCGATGGTGTATCCGTCGGCCAGGAAGACCCCCGCGAGCTCGGGGAACACGGCATCACGCGGATGTCGCTCGAGGAAGGTCAGGCTCGCGCGCTCGAGCACGAAGATCTCGGTGTGCGTGAGCACCACCAGATCGCCCGTTCCCTCCGGCGCGAACACCGCCTCGATCGGGTCGGTCGGGACCTCACCATGCGTGGTGAGCGTGGCGAAGGCGCTGCCGGCAGCGGGGAGGTGGTGGAGCGTGAAGCTCGGCGCCGGCACGAAGGCATCGATGGGCGGCGTGGACGCGTCGGGGGCGACGAAGGCGTCGGGCGCGCCGGCATCTGGGATGGCGGCCGGGACGCAGCCGCTCACCGGAGAGCAGACCTCGTCGCTTCGACATCGGGTCGCGTCGGGTGTGTCCAGACAGACGCCGAGCGCGCAGCGCGGCGTCACGCACGCGACGCTCGAGCTGCACTCCGAGTCGGTCACGCACTCGGGGCTCATGCACGAGCGGTCCTCCTCGCAGTCGGGCGTGACGCAGAGCCCGTCGCGGCACTCGGTGGCCATCGGAGCGCCGGGCGAGGGACAGGCGATCTCGAGGCAATTGCGCGTGATGATCACGCCGAGGATCGTGTCGGTCTGGATGTGGTGCTGGACGCGCCTCGAGACGATCTCGGTGCCGCCGCGCCGCAGCGAGACCTCGACGAGGACATTCGTTCCGGCCGCGATCCCACCGATCTCCGCCACCTGCACGGGTCGGCCGTAGTCATCGCGTAGGTTGGCGCGTCGCGAGCGAAGGCCCGTGGCCTGCACGTAGACCTCGTCGAACTCGAGGCCTGGCACCAGATCGGTCTGGAGCTGCACCACGGCGGTGTGCCCGTTGGTGCAGCCGCCCAGTGAGACCACGCTCGAGCCGGTGAGCAGGAGACTCAGCACCATCGCGGCAGCGCGCCACGACTCGTGTCGTCGGGGGTGGGAGCGTCGGTGCATGAGGTGCGAGACTCTGGGTTTCGTGGTCGAGGCGGAGGTTCGCGAGCCGGTCAGGGCGTGGTGAAGGCCCAGAGACCCTCCGCATACTCGGCAGCCACGATGTCGAAGGGCAGGGGGGCTCCAGGGAGCGTGAAGGCCGTGTAGCTCGCGGTGCCGTAGGGCGCGCGCGCGACGAATTGACCGCAGCTCGCGTCGTAGACACTGACGACGAGCTGAGGAGGCGCGAAGCCGCTCGTCGTCAGGTACACGCCATGATTCGGAACGGTCGCGCCACAGAGCATCATGGCGTCGGCGTGAGCCCAGCCATCGGTGTTGTCGGTCAGATAGAAGCTCGCATAGAGCTGGTGCCACGGCGGAGCGAGCGGTCCCCGCCAGTCTGCGCCCAGATCCTCGTAGCGGACGAACTGCGTGAGCGTCCCGGTGCGCGTCGTGGGGGCGAACTCGTAGATCCAGGTGTCGTGGGCATTGACGAACACGCGCGTGTCCACACCGCCCGCGCCCTCGATCGTGATGCCCGCGAGCTCCGGGAAGGCCGGGTCGCGCGGTCTTCGCTCCGTGAAGGTCCTCGTGCCGAGATCGAACACGAAGAGCTCCGTGTGCGTGAGCACGAACAGCTCGCGCCCGCCGGGCGGCGCGAAAGCGGCCTCGACCCTGTCGGTGGGGAAGCTGCCGGTCACCGGGATGTTCGACCAGCTCGCGCCGCCTCGGGGCAGGAACGACAGCGTGAAGCTCGGCCCCACGTACGCGTCGGGCACTGGCGTGAACGCATCGTCGGGAGGCGGCAGGGCAACGGCGTCGGGGGAGCCCGCATCCGGGCTCGCGAGCGCTGCGTCGGCGTCGGGCGGCGCGGCCCAGATGCAACCGAGGTCGGGAATGCACGCCTCGCCAGGCAGGCAGGCCGAGTTGTCCGGTGTGTCCAGGCAGGTGCCGAAGACGCAGCGAGGCACGACGCACGCGACGCTGCTCGTGCAGTCGGCGTCCCGCGTGCACTCCGAGGAGGCGCAGCCGTCGGCCTCGCAGTCGGGCGGCACGCACACGCCATCTCGGCACTCGGTGGCGTCCGGCGCAGAGGGCATGGGACACGCGATCTCCACGCAATTGCGCGTGATGATCACGTTCACGATCTGGTCGCCCTGCACGCGCGTCTGCACGCGGCGTGACACGACGTGTCGACTGCCGCTCGAGAGCTCCACGTCCACGATGACGTTGGAGCCCTCGGCGAGGCCCGTGATCTCGGCGAGGTGCATCGGACGACTGAATTCGTCGTCGAGGCTGACGCGCCGCGAGTGGCGCTCCGGCGCGCGAACCGAGGCCTGATCGAACTCGACGCCGGGCGCGAGATCGGTTTGGAGCTGGACGACCAAGGTGCGGCCCTGGGAGCAGCCCGCCGTGGCGAGGGCCACGACCAAGGCCCACTCGACGAGGGCCACGCGCGCCATGGATCTCATGGTCTCACGCTAACATGCTCTCGTGGCGGCGTGCGCTTCGCGCGACGGACGCGGAGATGCGACGACGTGAGGCGGAGCACGCAGCGGGGGTCCGGGCCTGGGGTGTTCGTGAGACGCTGCAGCTCCGAGGGATCTCCCCCTCGCGTCGCCGAGGAGAGTCGATGCGCAAGATCCGACGTGTTCCCCCACTGGCTCGCTGGACGTTGTGGCTCGCGGGCATGCTCGCGCCAGCCTGTGCGGGCTCGCCGGAGGACCCGGACGCAGGCCGCATGCCCGACGCTGCCTCGCCCGACGACGCATGGGCTCTCTCCTCCGACGACACTGGAGAGCCACCCCCGGACGCGGTCGGCCCCGATGCAGCGGTCTCGTGCACGCTCGCCGAGGGGGGGGCCATGCACACGGTCTCTTGCGCGAGCGCTGCGATCCACGTGCTCCGATCGGCCACCAGCGCTCGCTTCCTCGCCACTGCGCGGCTCGGCCTCGGGCTGGAGCCGGAGTGCGCGCGCGTGGACTCGGTGTCACTCGTCCATCGCGAGACCGAGCTCCAGGCTCACGCCGTCAGCAGGATCGTCACGTTCCACCGCGACGGAGAGACGCTCGCCGAAGGCGACGCGAACGAGTCCCTCACGCTGGCGTGCGACGACGAGAGCGAGCGGCTCGTGGCCTATGGCATGGTGGTGACGGGCGTCGATGCCATGGGCCCCTTCGAGGCCCGCTGTGGCGTCGCGGAGGGAGGCGGCCACTACCCGCCCAATGGCTACCTCGCTTGTCACTACGACGTCGAAGGCCCGCCCGTCGGTGGGAATTTCGTCCGCACGGACCTCGGCGGGCCCACGTCGATCCTGGCCAACATCTCCGTGCCGCACAGCGCGGGTCGACCACCCTTCGTGTCGGTCAATCGCTCCGTCGGCATGGTCTCGCCGCTGCCCCCGCCCGGTTGGTCGTTTCCGCCGCTGTCCACCCAGAACACGACGGGCTGGCTCAATGTGACTCCGACCGAGGTGACGCGAGGCGGACAGGCCTTCACCGACATCGCCTACGAGGGCGTCGGTCCCCCGGATCCGTTCCCGTTCGGGGTGTGCGCCGACATGCGCGCGGGCCAGCTGCCACCGTACTTCCTCGCGCGCATCACCGGCATGTCGGATCACGACGTCGTGCCCGTCAGCGCCGAGGTGCTCACGACCTGCGTGCTCGACGGGGCCTCGATGTGAGCCCTAAGGGCTACACTTGGATCGGCGTCTCGCCGATCCTCGGTAGTCAGTGCGTGGCTTCCCAGACGAGCGCGACCAGATAGACCATGCGCCAGAAGTCGGTGCGCTCCTGTTGGCGCAGGCCGAGGAGCTGGTCTCCGCGCTCGCGGGCGATGCGCGACAGGGCGAGCGTGAGGAGGCCGGTCTCCGACGACATCGAGCCATCGGGCGCATACCAGTTGCCGCCCGAGGTGAGCATGCCGCCGTTCGGGTAGTACCAGCTGTCGGAGGCGGAGAACATGCCGCCGTTCGAGTAGTAGAAGGCGCCCGCGCCCGACTGGTACATGCCGCCATTGGGGTAGTACCAAGCGCCGCCGGAGCGGAGCATGCCGCCGTTGGGCCAGTACTCCGTCTGGGCCGCGTCCGAGCCGGTCGCGCACGCCACGCGCTCACGCGCGTCGAGCATGCCTCGGTGCTCCGCAGACAGGCCGCTTCCGCCCCGCGCCGTGGCGTTGTCGAGCCACTGCATCGCGCGGAGGATCGCGCACTGCTCGGTGACCGTCTGGTTGTTCTGAGCCGACGCGCGCGGCGCGAGCGACAGCGAGGCGAGCACGATCAGCGAGGCGAAGGCGAGGCGCATGTCCGGGGCTCCTGGAGGGCGAGGTGGCGTCCGTGTACCGCGGCAGACCGCCGCGGGCCAGCGCGACACGAGCTCGGGCGAGCTGGTTCGAGCGCCCGCGGAGACGGTCACTCGCAGCTGCGGCCGCGGTTCTGCTCTTCGAGGTACGTGAGCAGCGGCCGGTAGTACTCGAGCATCGGCTCGGCGGTCAGGTCCGAGCCGGTGTGCTCGCGCAGCACCTCGCGCCAGTCGCGGCTCGCGCCGGGCGCCATGATCTCGCGGAGGAAGTCGCCCACCTCACGATGGCCGTAGTAGTTACAGGCGTGCGGATCCTGGTGGAGGATCTCGCGGCAGATGTGATCGTGGAGCTGGTAGACGAGCACGTTCGCGAGGGCGTAGTCGTAGTAGCCGGCCGGATCGTCGTTGATGTGCGTCTTGGTGCAGGCGTCGCAGCCATCGGTGGGCCGCGGGCTCGGCGGTGCCATGCCCTGGAAGCGTGCGACGTGCTCCCACCAGCGCGCGTTGAGCTGATCGGCGGGGAGCTCGCCCGCGTAGAGATCCCGCTCGAAGTGGCTCATCACGCCGGCCGACCACGGCAGGAACGTGATGGGGCCGGTGAGCGCCGAGTCGAGCAGCCACGCGGTCTCGTCGACCTCCTGACCCTCCGGCAAGACCTGGATCTCCCGCAGATAGGGCTCCTGCGAGGCGGCCAGTGCGATGAGATCGCCCATGCCCTCGTGGTAGCTGCGATTGGCACCCTCGCGCAGCAGATACGGCACCTCGGGGCGCGAGTAGCTCATGTAGTAATAGATGTGACCGAGCTCGTGGTGCGTGGTCGTGAACCACTCCCACGTGGGCTCCACGCTCATCAGCGAGCGCACGTCGCCCTCGAGGTCGATGTGCCACGCGCTCGCGTGAGCGTTCTTCATGCGCGTCTGGCCCTCGGGCACCGGATAGAGGTCGCTCGCCGTCCAGAAGCTGTCGGGGAGCTCTGCGAAGCCCATCGACGTGTAGAAGCGCTCGGCCTGCTCCACGAGGAATTGCGGCTCGCGGCTCGAGACGAGCGCGTCCATGTCGACGCCGTCCACGAGCCCCGGCCAGCTCTGGCCCCAGCGATTGCCCACCCAGTGGGCCGGCAGCGTCGAAGGAACCTGCGGCGCGTGGTAGCGCTCGGCGTAGCGGTATCGGGCCCAGCAGTGGAGCTGCGTGTAGAGGGGACGCACCTCGTCCACGAGCCGCTCGAGCAGCGCCATCATCTCGTCGACGGTCATGCCGTAGTTCGAGACCATGAGCTCGAAGTAGTCGTGATAGCCCATCTCGCGGGCGACGCCGTTGCGCAGGTCGCGCAGCGCCACGAGGCCGTCGCGCAGCGTGGCGCCGACCTCCTTGCTCGCCTCCCACGCGTGCTGGCGATCCTCGAGGTCGGTCGACTCCGCGAGGATGCGATCGAGGTCGTTCGCGATGACCGGGCGCGCGCAGGTCTCGCCGCGCCGCTCGAGGCAGAACTGGAATCCGTCGAGGCGCGCGCTCTGGGCGGCCTCGGCGGCGATGCGACGACGCGCGAGGTCGGGGTTGGTCTGCGGGGCCTGCGCGGCCTGCACGAGCATGGCGCGGAGCTGTCTTCGCGTGAGGTCGTCGAGGGCGTCCTCGTGCTCCATGAGGAGGCGTGCGCGACGGATGACCTCGACCGAGCCGGTGAACGCCGCGAACGACTGATCGGCCGCGGTGCGCGCGCCGGTGTGCTCCGGAGACACGTCGGTCGAGGCCACCCACGACGCCCGCGCGCTCTCCGTGTAGAGGGCGCGGTAGGCGGGGTCGTAGAAATCGAGGAGATCGTCGGCCTCCTCTTGCCACGTGCGTCCCGCGCTCTCGGTCTGGCGGTCGCCCCGCCCGTGCTGGATCGTCGAGTCACCGCGCGGCGCCTCGGCGTGCTCCCCCTCGCTCGGGGCCTCGTGGCCTTCGGGCTCGGGGCGCGGGGCCTCGTCGGTGCCGGAGCACGACGCGAGCGGAAGGAGCGCGAACATCACGGTCGCGCGAAGGGTGCTTGAAGAAACCTTGCTCATGGCGGCGCGACCTTGTCTTGGCAACGGGCGGACGTAAAGAGCCCGTCACCCGAGACGCCCGTCACCCGAGAAGCCGTCACCCGAGAAGGAGAGCCTCGATGCCGCGACACATCCTCGACGAGTCGAAGATCCACCCCGCCATCCGCCAGAAGATCAGCGACAACCACCGCGATCTCGTCGACGAGGTGCTGGAGGCGATGAAGAAGACCGACATCGTCGTCGCCGGCATGGCCCAGAACCCGAATTGCGGCCGCGCGTGCAAGGCGCTCAAGAAGAAGGGCGTGACGTTCACCTACATCGAGAAGGGCAGCTACCTGAGCCAGTGGCGCAAGCGCAACGCGCTCAAGATGTGGACGGGCTGGCCCACGTTCCCCATGGTCTTCGTGAAGGGCGTGCTGGTGGGCGGCGCCGACGATCTGGAGAAGCTCATCGACTCCGGCGAGCTCGACACGCTGCTCAAGGGCTGAGCGGCCGCGCGTCGTAGGATGGGGCCCATGGACGACGAACGGTCGTGGGCCCGGCGCGCGCTCGGCGCGGGCCTCGTGGTGCTGGCGCTCAGCGCGATCTCGACGGCGATGCGCCCGAGCCCCTGCGGGGCGCTCGATCCGCACTATCCGCCCATCGTCGCCTTCGAGCTCGCGCGCTCTCAGGGTGATCTCGACGCCGTCTTCGGTGCCGCGCCCTCGGCGTGTCGCGACGCGATGGTGCTCGCGATGGATCGCGCGAACACCGCCGACGTGGCGATCTTCATCCCGGCGTATGCGCTCTTCGTCGCGGGCTTCTTCGCGTCGTTCCGCGCCCGGCGACCTGGCCTCGCTCGCGCAGGTGCGTGGCTCCTCGGGCTCGGGGCCCTCTTCGACCTCGTCGAGAACGCGTGCCTCTTCGCGCTCACGCCCACGCTCGACGCGTCGTCCCTCGCCCTCGCGCTCCTGCCGTGGATGACGGGCGTGAAGTGGTGCGCGCTCGCGCTCGCCGCCGTGCCCGAGGCGCTCCTGCTCCGGGACGGCGGCCGCCTCTCCAAGGCGGGCGCCGCGCTGGCGCTCCTCGCGCCGATCGGGACGGTCGCGGCGATGATCCGACCCGACCTCTTCGGTCGATTCCTCGCGCTCTCGATCGTGGCTGCCTGGGTGCCCTGCCTCGTCAGCGTGGCAGTCCGGGCGCGCCGCGCGCCGGCCTGAGGGTCAGTGACGGATGTAGTCGCAGCTCGAGTCCTCGAGGCAGTGGTGGCCCTCGGGGTCGGTGAGATACGGGATGTCGCGGCCGTCGGTGCCGATGTAGCGGCCGAGCATGTTGAACATGTAGACGGCCATGTCGAAGGGCGAATTCGGGTCGTAGATCGCGCTGAAGCCATGGATGCCGCGCGGCTCCACGTAGGGGCTCACGAGTCCCGACATCGGTGCTCCGGCCTCGTACTCCCACACGCCATCGTCGCTCGGCCCGGTGACCGCGCGGGAGTGCCGTGACCAGCGAAGGGGGCTGTCGGGACGAACGGGCGCGAGCCCACCCATGTCCTCGGGCAGCGGATCACGGCCATTCGGATCGAAGAACGACAGGCCGTCGCTCAGGTTGTCGACGTCGACGAGGAATTGCTCGCCTCCACCGGAGACGGGGTGTCGTGCGAGCCGCGCGATGCCCTCGATCGCGTGATATCCGAGGAGGAGGTCGTTGGGCGACGCGAAGCCCGGATGTGCGACGCCGAAGCTCGCCGGAGCGCGGTAGTCGGCGAGGTGCGCGGGCGCGTCGGGCGGGAGGAACGGCAGCACGCCCGCGGCGCGGGCCATCGCGTAGCCCGTGGCGATACAGACGTTCGGGTCTCCATCGGTGTGGGTGACGAGCACGCTGCGCGGCTCCGCCGGCACGCCGGTCGCGGTGAGCGGGCGGAGGAAGATGCGGCCCACGTAGTTGATCGGATCGCCGCGCTCGAGCGCGGTCTGCGCGAGCATGACGAGGCGGCGCAGCTCCGGGGTCTGGCGGCGTCGGCCGAAGCCCGCTGCGGGGGCCGAGAGGAGATCGCCGGCGGCGTAGTGGGTCTGACCGAACGTCGCACAATTCGCGCAGAGCCCCTCGCCGTCGCCGGAGGCGACCTCCCAGGTGTCGATCGTGCGAGCGGGCATGGGCGAGGCGCCCTCGAAGGTGCAGTCGCCATAGTCCACGAGGCCGGCGGCGTTCTCGTAGAGCTCGATCGTCCAGCGATCGCCCTGATCGGAGGCGATCCCCACGCGGAACCGGCCCGCCTCGTGGCGCGTGGCGCCCGCGCACGCGACCTCGCCGTTCGAGAGGTTGCGGACGATCATCAGGTCGTCGGGGCCGAGGAGGTCGCCGTCCACGCACGCGATCTCGGTGCGCGCGTCGTCGTCGAGCAGAGGCGCACGCACCTGCACCGAGTACTGGCCCGCGGCGCACGACGTGTCGTCGGTCGGACCGTCGCTCCGCTGCGTGAGCACGAGCGGGCCCATGAGGCGAAGGATCATCGCGGAGCGCACCGAGCCGTTCTCGGTGCGGATGGCGACGTCCGAGAGCCCGCCGCCGCCGACCACGGGCGCGGCCGCGGTGATCAACGGCTCGGCGCCCGCGGTGAGCGCCGTGATGATGCCGCCGAGCGAGCCGCCGGCCATCGCGTAGCGCACGTTCGGTCCGCCGAGGTCGGGCACGCCGTTGCCATCGAAGTCGCCCGCGAGATCGGGCGAA
>JAIBCE010000393.1 GCA_019694315.1 Sandaracinaceae bacterium | reverse complement strand
CGGGATCGCACCGCACGACGTGCATCACGTCGCTCCGCGGCTCCTCGAGGGTCGTCACCTCGGGCTCCCCGCCGCCGAAGACCCAGCGCTCGATCCGTGCGTGCGGGCCGCGCACGTCGTCCACCGAGCTCGCGACGAGCAGCACTCCGTCCATCGGCGCGACGTCCACCGGCGTGACGGAGCTCGGCCCCTCCGGCGCGCACGACGCGACCAGGCCGGCCAGGCCCACGACCACGACGGCGCGAGCGTCGGAGAGCGCACCGCTCATGGACACCCGAAGGCGATGGTCCCCATCCCACCGTAGTTGAACTCGAGGACCAAGTTGCCGCCCGAGCCCGACACGCGCGTGAGGCACTGCGCGATGCAGCCGTAGGGGCCGATGTCGAGGCACGGGGGCGCGACGGTGCCGCTGACCGTGGCGCCGGCCACCGTCACGTCGATGGCGTCCACCGAGAACGCGTCCGCGAAGTGGAGCGTGTGACCGCCGCCGGTCGCGGTGACGCTCCCGAAGCAGTTGGGCACCGCGCCTCCGCCAGAGAACGTGACCCCGCTCGCGGAGACGCTGCCGGTGGGCATGCCGGTCGAGCTCGCCTGGAACGTCAGCGTGCTGCCGCTGGGCGTCACGCGCACCATCGTCGTGGTGTCGACGGTGCCGAAGGCACCAGTCACGGCGGGCACACACGACACGCAGCTGCCGGCCTGACACGCGAGCCCCGTCCCGCAGCTCATGCTCTCGGTGCTCCGCATGCACGGCTCGCTCTCCATGCGCATCGGCGACGCGCAGGCCGTGGCCATGCACGTGCGGTCGGTGCAGGTGCGGTAGCGGAGCGCGCTCTCGTCGCACACGTCGGTGTAGTCGCACGCGCCGTACATCCCGCAGCTCGTGGCGCCGCACATGGTTCCGGTGGTCGAGCGCGAGCACGCCTGCGTCTCGGTCCGCGTCGGGCTGCCGCAGCTCCCTCCCGAGCACGTGCGATCGGTGCACGTGCGGCTCTGCGACGCCGACTCGTCGCACGCGTCGGCGTAGTCGCACGGGCCGAACGCGCCGCAGCTCGTGGCACCGCAGCTCGTGCCCGTCGTCGAGCGCGAGCACGGCATCGTCTCGGTGCGCGGGATGCTGCCGCACGAGCCCGACATGCACGTCAGATCCGTGCAGGTCCGCCGCATCACCGCGGACTCGTCACAGGCGTCGCTGTACTCGCAGGCACCGTACGAGCCGCAAGAGCCCGTGCCGCAGCTCGTGCCCTCGGTGCTGCGCGTGCACGCCTCGGACTCGGTGCTGTCGGTCGGCACGCAAGCGCCTGCATCGCAGGCGTAGGTGCGCGTGGTGCGCGAGCGCGTGCCCATCTCGCTGCATTGGCTCGCGTAGTCGCACGAGCCCCATGCGCCCGCGCTGTCCGCAGGACAGTCGGCGCCGGTGACGCAGCCACGGCAGCGAGCGACGCTCTCGTCGCACACGGTCGGCGACGCGCACGGATCCCCCGTGTGCATGGAGCAGGTGCCGCCGCTGCACTGATCGAAGCCGTTGCAGAACACCCCGTCGTTGCACGCCGAGGTGTTCGGGGTGCCCATGCAGCCGGTCGCGGTGCAGTGGTCGTCGGTGCAGGGCTCGCCGTCGTTGCACATCGAGTCCATGGGGATGTGCGTGCAGTGCGCGTCGGTGCAGGCGTCGGTGGTGCACGGCACTCCGTCGTCGCAGTCGCCCGCGGTCGCGCACCCGATCCACGCGTCGGGGCCCCACGCGTCGGGCATCTCCACGTGCGCATCCACGGGGCCCACGTCGGGCGTGTACGCATCGACCGGCCCGATGTCGTCGCGATAGGCATCGAGCCCGCCGTCGCGCGGGCCGCCTGCATCGAAGAGGCGCGGCGGCGAGCCCGGCCAGGGCGCCAGCTCGCTCACCACGAGGTCGTCGCAGCCGTTCGGACCACAGCTCTGGTCCCGTCCGCACGACACGCCCACGCAGCTGGCCACGAGATCGAGGCGCAGCATGCGGGTCTCGCCGCGAACGAGGGTCACGCGCGCCTCGCGCGCGACCACGAGCGAGCCGCCGCGCGAGCCCTCCGCGCGCACGTCGATCGGACCGAGGTAGTCGCCGCTCGGGACGACCGCGAGGGTGAGCGGGAGGCTCGAGGCCGAGGTGAGCGGCTGGTGCTCGGAGGCCATCGTGCCCATCTCGGGCGAGGTGACCGTCACCGACACGTCGTCGAGGCCCGACGGAATCGGGAGATCCGTGTCCACGACCACGATGAGCTGGGTCGGGGTGGTGCACGCCGCGACCGCGACGGCGAGCCAGGTGATGAGCGCGGCCGATCGCAGCCCGAGACGCATCGCTCCAGTGTCGCTGGAGGCGCTGGAAGGAACAAGAGCGTGACGGATGGCCATGGACGACCCGAGAACCTGCACCGCGCGATGCCCGCCGCCACTCGGGTCGTCACCCGCCGAATCCGCTTGCGAATGCCGGCAGGATCCCTCGTCCCGTCGGGTTTCGGCAGAGGCCCCATCGGCGCGCTCCGATCCGCCGTGGCGATCCCACCGTGCCTCGTCACCCAGCGCGCTGCGGTCCTCGTCCTCGCCATGGGCTCGCGCGACCTGGCCACGTTGCTACCTTCTGCCGCTTCATGTCGCACGAGATCGTCCCTGCCTCCTCCGAGCACCCGTACGCGCGCTTCCTCGAGCGCGTCGAGAAGCCGTCGCGCTACGTCGGGGGTGAGCACGGAGAGGCGCGCAAGGACTGGAGCGCAGCGCTCGGCAGGCTCTGCCTCGCGTTCCCCGACGTCTACGACATCGGCATGAGCCACCTCGGCTTCAAGATCCTCTACGGGATCGTGAACGGCCACGACAAGCTCCTCGCGGAGCGGTGCTACGCGCCGTGGGCCGACATGGAGCGCGAGCTCCGCGCGCACGGCGAGCCGCTCCGCTCGCTCGAGTCGTGGCGGCCGCTGCGCGACTTCGACGTCGTGGGCTTCTCGCTCCAGTTCGAGCTCACCTACTCGAACGTGCTCCTCATGCTCGAGCTCGGCGGCATCCCGCTGCGCGCCGCCGATCGCGGCGAGGACGACCCGCTCGTGGTCGTCGGCGGCCCGGTGGCCACGCACGCCGAGCCGCTCGCTCCCTTCTACGACTGCGCCGTCATCGGCGATGGCGAAGAGAAGACGACCGAGCTGCTCCTCACGTGGTGTGGGCTCAAGCGCGCAGGCGTCCCGCGCGCCGCGCGTCTGCGCGAGCTCGCGAAGCTCGGCGGCCTCTACGTGCCCTCGCTCTACGAGACCGAGCTCGAGCCCGCGACGGGCATGCGTGTGGTCGCCGCCCCCGCGGACCCGACGCTGCCCTACCCGGTCATGCGCGCCTTCGTGCCGAACCTCGACGCGTATCCGTTCCCCACCACAGGCCCGGTGAGCGCCACCGAGACCATCTTCGATCGCGTCTCGGTCGAGATCGCGCGCGGCTGCACCGAGGGCTGTCGCTTCTGTCAGGCGGGAATGATCTATCGCCCCGTCCGCGAGCGCTCGCCCGAGAGCATCCTCGACTCGATCACGCGCGCGGTGAAGGAGGGCGGCTACGACGAGGCCTCGCTCACGTGTCTCTCGACCGCCGACTACAGCGCGATCCACCCGCTCGTGAAGGCCGTGATGAAGAAGCTCGAGCCCGAGCGCGTGGCGCTCAGCGTCTCGAGCCTGCGCGCGTACGGCCTCGACGAGGGCCTGCTCGACGAGATTCGCAAGGTGCGCGCCACGGGCCTCACGTTCGCGCCCGAGGCAGGCACGCAGCGCATGCGCGACGTGGTGAACAAGAACGTCACCGAGGCGCAGTTGATGACCACCGCCGAGCGCGTGTTCTCCCGCGGCTGGTCGAAGATGAAGCTCTACTTCATGGTGGGCCTCCCCACCGAAGAGGAAGACGACGTGCGCGGCATCGTGCAGACCGCCGCGCGCGCGAGGGACGTGGGGCGGCGCGTGCAGAAGGGGCGCCCGGAGGTCACCGCGAGCTGCTCGATCCACGTGCCCAAGCCGCACACGCCGTTCCAGTGGTGCGCGATGGACGACAAGGAGCTCGTGGCCACGAAGAAGGCGTGGCTCCGCGACGAGGCCGAGCGCGAGGGCATCCGCCTGAAGCTCCACCCCACCGACGGGAGCTGGCTCGAGGGCGTGCTCGCGCGCGGAGATCGCACGCTGGCCGACGTGATCGAGCACGCCTACCGCGGCGGCGCGCGCTTCGACTCGTGGGAAGAGTGCATGCGCTGGCCCGTGTGGGCCGCGGCCTTCGAGGCGAGCGGGGTCGAGCCGTCGCGCTTCCTCGGGACCCTGCCGGTGAGCGCGCGCCTGCCGTGGGATCACATCCACGTCGGCCTCGAGGACGGCTTCCTCCTGCGCGAGTACCGCAAGGCGCTGAAGAACCGGCTCTCGCCGCCGTGCGGCAAGGTCGCGGGCGCGTTCGTGCACGCGACGAACGTGGAGGACGCCCAGAGAGAGACGCGACGGCTCGTCTGCTACGACTGCGGCGTCGCGTGCGACCTCACGCAGATGCGCGAGGAACGCCTCGTCGCGCTGCGCACGCTCGGGGCGCACACGCCGCCCGAGGCGCCCGCGCCGCGAGGCCCCGGCAAGGTCAAGCCCATGCACGAGCAGCCGCCCACGCGCCTGCCGCAGGGAGCCGCCAAGCGAGTGCGCATCGCGTACCGCAAGCTCGGGCGCGCCGCCTACCGCGGGCACCTCGATCTCGTGCGCGTCTTGCCGCGCATCTTCAGGCGAATCGAGATGCCGCTCTTCTACACGCAGGGCTATCACCCCAAGCCCGACATGGTCTTCGGGCCCGCGCTCTCGCTCGGCACGACGAGCCTCTCGGAGCAGGTCGACGTCAAGCTCGACGGCACGGTGCCGTTCTCGCTCGATCGCCTCGTCGAGCGGCTCAACGCAGCGAGCGAGCTCGGCCTCGAGTTCTACGGCGCGGTGGAGCTGGGCCCCGAGGATCCCGGCATCAACAAGGTCCTCGACGAGGCGCGCTACGTGGTGGGCCTCGCCCGCGACGGGCTCGACGTCGAGGCCGAGACGGAGCGGCTGCGCGCGCGCGTCGCGGCGCGCCTCGCGGCGGCGCGCGCGGGCACGGCGAGCCTCGTCGTGATCCGCGAGATCGAAGGGATCGGAAAGAAGGTCGACGTCCTTCCGTACCTGCTCGCGGTGGAGGTGGGTCAGGGCCGCGAGGAGCTCGCACGCGCGGGCCTCGTGGGCGCGCTCGTGCCCGTGCGCATCGATCTCCGCGTGACGGGCTCGGGCGGCACCAAGCCCAGCGAGGTGATCGAGGCGCTGCTCGGGGAGCGCGAGCCGGCGCTTCGCATCGTGCGCACGCACCTCGGCCTCGGAGAGCTCTCCCCGCTCGAGCTCGACGCGGTGCGTGCGCGTCGGCGCGCCTCGAGCACGCGCGAGCCAGCGACGAGCGAGCCAGCGACGAGCGAGCCAGCGACGAGCGAGCCAGCGACGAGCGAGCCAGCGACGAGCCTGTCAGCGACGAGCCTGTCAGCGACGAGCGAGTCGGCCCCCGGCGAGCCGGCATCGAGCGAGGCCCTCGTGGAGGAGCGGCCTGCGCTCGGCTGACGCCGACTCGGATCAGCTCTCGTCGTCGATCCGGATCTCGATGTCGGGCTCGCTCTCGCTCTTCTTGGCGGGAGGTGGCTGGGTGGGCGACTTGGTCTCTCCGCCGAAGGCTCCACGCGGGAGCGCGATCCCCTGCATCGTGCGGCGCGGCGAGGTGGTGCGGGGATTCACGGGCGGCTCGGGCGCGGCGGCCGTGAGGCGCTGCGTGGACTCGGGACGTGCCGCACCGGGCGCCGTGTCGGCCGTGTTCGCGTTGGGACGGGGCGTGGAGGCCTCGGGCTTGGTCGGCTCCGCGGGGCTGTCCGTCTTGGCCTCCACGCGCTCGATGCGCGCGGCCTCCACGCGTGTGCCCTCGGGCCGCGGCGCGCCCGGCGCGGTCTGCGCGGCGGTCGCGCGGGCGACGGCGATCGCTGGCCTCGAGTGCGGCACCGACGGCGTCGCGCGCGCGCCCGACTCGATCCTGGGCGCGGCATGCACACCGCCCGCCTCGTCGAGGAGCGCGATGGCGCGGTCGAGCGCGTCCTTGCGGAGGCCCGAGAGCTTGGCCTCGTGACGCTCGAGACGCGCAAGCACCTCGCGTGCGCTCGTCATCGCCGCGGCCTGTACCCGCCGCTGCCCTGCCTCCACCTCCGCCACGCGCGCGCGCTCGCGCTGCAGCGCCTGATCCAGCTCGGCCGCCATCGACTGCAGCGTGCCGAGCTTGGCCTCGGTGGAGCCGAGCTTGGCGGTGGCGGTGGCGAGCTTGGCCGCGAGCTCGGACTTCTCCGACTCGGCCTGTCGAAGCGCGCCCTCGTGCTGCTCGCGCTTGGTGGCGGCGTCGGTCCTGGCGCGCGCGAGCTCCTCCGTCACCGCGCTGAGCTTCATCGCCGCTTCGCTCGCGCGCGCAGCCGCGGAGGCGAGCTTGGCGCGGGTCTCCGTCACGGCGGTGCTCGCCGCCGAGCGCGCGGCCTCGGCCTTGGCCGCGCGCTCCTCGGCGGCCGCGAGCGCCGCCTTGCGGGCCGCGAGCTCGGCCTCGAGCGACTCGAGCCGCGCCTTCGCAGCGCCCGCCTCGTCCCCGCGCTGCGACTCCGTCCGCGCCGCAGCCTCGACGCGGGCCTCGAGCTCTCTCGTGCGCGCCGCGAGCGTCTCGCGCTGCGCGAGCTGCGTGGCCACGTCGGCCTCGAGCGCCGCGATGCGTGCGTCCTTCTCTGCCGTCACGCGAGTCGCGTCCGCGCCCTCGCGCTCGCGCTGATCGAGCCGCTCCTCGGCGCGGCGCAGCGCGTCCTCGGCCGCGTCGGCGCGTGCCCGCGCGCTCGAGGCCTTCTCGTCGAGCGCGGCGTTGGCCGTCTCGCTCGCGGCGAGGGTCTGTCGCGCGCTCTCCAGCTTC
>JAIBCE010000392.1 GCA_019694315.1 Sandaracinaceae bacterium | reverse complement strand
GCACGCGCGTGACGCGGGCCGCTCGCCGGGCCTGCTCGCGCGCGTGGCCGAGCTCGAGGAGGTGCGCGGCCAGCTGGCGGCGCGCGTCGAGCTCCTCCACGCCGACCTGCGCGACGCGCGCGCCCGCGTGGTCGAGGCGCAGCGAGAGACCGAGCTCGCGCGGGAGCAATACGAAGGCGCCGTGGCGCAGGCGCGAGCCATCGAGCACGCGCGCGCCGAGGACGCGAAGTCGCGCGCGGATCAGGCGGGCCCCTCGACGACGACCGTCGCCGACGCCGTGGCCGCGGCGCTCGCCGACGCGACGGCTCGCTCCGAGGCGGCCCTCTCGCGCGCGGAGGCGCGCATCCAGTCGGCAGAGGCCGAGCGAGGCCGCGCCGAGGAGGAGCTCTCCCGCCTCAGGACCCGCGTCGAGCTCCTCGAGGCCCAGGCGGGTCGTGAGCGCACGGACGCCGCTGCACGCATCGGCGCGCTCGAGGCCACCCTCGCGAGCGAGCGCGGCGCACTCGACGAGCGGCTCGAGGCCATCTCGCGCGAGCGCGCGACCCGCATCGACGCGCTCCAGGGAGAGCTCAGCGGACTGCGCTTCCTCGTGGCGGACCTCGAGGCCGCGCGCGAGGCAGCACGCGCCCGCGACACCTCGGACCACGCCGCGGCGCGCGCCGAGAGCGACGCCGAGAGCGCGCGCGCCTCGGAAGAGCTCGTCGCGCTGCGGGAGCGCTTCACGCGTCTGGACGACGCGCATCGTGCGGGCCTCGAGCTCCAGCAGATGACGGCGTCGCGCGCCGACGCAGAGGCCGCGCGCGCCATCGAGCTCGCGCAGCGCGTGCTCGCGCTCGACGCGCTGGTCTCGCGCCTCCAGTCGGCCCTCGTGCAAGAGACGGATCGCGGCGCCACGGCGCGTCGCGCCCTCCGCGCCGTGGAGGCCAAGCTCGCGGAGGCCGTCGAGGCCCGTGACGCGCTCGAGGCCGTGCACAGCGTCCGCGCCGACGAGGAGCGACGGGCGAGCGCGGCGATGGAGCAGCGCCTCCGTGACGCGGAGCACGAGCTAGGGGTGGCGCGCGAGGTCGCGGGCCTCATGCGCGCGGCCGTCGGCGAGACGCGAACGTTGCTCGCCGACACGGTGGCGCGCCTGCCGGGCCCCTCGGCAGAGCCGCGGGGCGCCGCGACGGCGCCGGTGCTGCGCGAGCGCCTCGACGAGCTGCGCGTCGCCATCGAGGACCGCGACATCCTCCTTCGCAGCCTCACGGCGCAGCTCCAGGACAAAGACGATCGCATCCGCGGGCTCGAGGCCACGATGCGGGAGGCCTCGAGCCGTGGATCGAGCCGCCCGGCGGCCGACGTCGAGGCGCTCCGGGCGGAGCTCGCCGAGCGGGAAGAGCGCATCAGCCGTCTCCGTACCGAGCTCGAAGAGGCGAGGGCGACCCAGCAGCGCCTCGAGGTCGCGAGCGGCGGCACCCGCGAGCGCGAGGCCGAGCTCCGACGTCTCCAGGGGACGATCGCCGATCGCGACACCCAGCTCATGGCGATCGAGGGCCGCGCCGTGGCGGCGGAGCGCGATCTCAAGGAGATGCGCGAGACCTTCGCGCGGGCCCGCGTCGAGCTCGAGCACGTCCTCGGCGATACGCGCGTACGCGCAGGCACCACCGGCGAGCTGGGCGATCACGTCGCCGAGCTCCTCCGCCTCCTCCGCCGCTTCTGACGCACCACGCGATCGGGCCCGCCGAGGCCGCGATCGGCACAGCAACGACGAAGCCCGCCTCCTCTCGGAAGCGGGCTTCGTTCGTTCAGCGAGCTGACGGACTCGATCAGAAGTCCATGCCGCCCATGCCGCCGCCGTGGCCGTGGCCACCGCCCGCCGGCGCCTTCTCTTCCTTCGGCAGCTCGGCGATCAGCGCCTCGGTCGTGAGCATGAGGCCCGCGACGGACGCCGAGTTCTGGAGCGCGGTGCGCACGACCTTCGTCGGGTCGATGACGCCGGCCTTGATCAGGTCCTCGTAGGTGTCGGTCGCGGCGTTGTAGCCGAAGCCGTCCTTGCCGTTGCGGACCTTGTCCACGACGATCGAGCCCTCGACGCCCGCGTTCTGCGAGATCTGACGAAGGGGCTCCTCGATCGCGCGGCGCACGATGTTCGCGCCGATGCGCTGCTCGCCGTCGAGCTCGAGCTTCTCGAGCGCCGACTGCGCGCGGATGAGCGCCACGCCGCCGCCGGGGACGATGCCCTCTTCCACGGCCGCACGCGTCGCGTGAAGGGCGTCTTCCACACGCGCCTTCTTCTCCTTCATCTCGACCTCGGTCGCCGCGCCGACCTTGATGACCGCGACGCCGCCCACGAGCTTCGCGAGGCGCTCCTGGAGCTTCTCGCGATCGTAGTCGCTCGTGGTGTCCTCGATCTGCTTGCGGATCGTCTCGATGCGGCCCTTGATCTCGTCCTTCTTGCCCGCGCCGTCGACGATCGTGCTGTTGTCCTTGTCGATCGAGATGCGCTTGGCGCGGCCGAGGTCCGAGAGCGTGACGTTCTCGAGCTTGAGGCCGAGCTCCTCCGCGATGACCTGACCGCCGGTCAGGATCGCGATGTCCTTCAGCATCTCCTTGCGGCGATCGCCGAAGCCGGGCGCCTTCACGGCCGCCACGTGGAGGATGCCGCGGAGCTTGTTCACGACGAGCGTCGCGAGCGCCTCGCCCTCGATGTCCTCGGCGATGATGAGGAGCGGCTTCTGCTGACGCGCCACCGCCTCGAGCACCGGAAGGAGATCCTTCATGTTCGAGATCTTCTTCTCGCTGATGAGGATGTAGCCGTCCTCGATCACGACCTCCATGCGCTCCGCGTCCGTCACGAAGTACGGCGAGAGGTAGCCGCGATCGAACTGCATGCCCTCGACGACGTCGAGCGTGGTCTCGAGGCTCTTGGCCTCCTCCACCGTGATGACGCCTTCCTTGCCGACCTTGTCCATCGCCTCGGCGAGGAGCTTGCCGATCGTGGTGTCGCCGTTCGCGCTGATCGTGCCGACCTGCGCGATCTCCTTCGGATCCTTCGTCGGCTTGCTGAGCTTCGTGAGCGACTCGGTGATCGCCGCGACGGCCTTGTCGATGCCGCGCTTGAGCTCCATCGGGTTGTGGCCCGCGGCCACCATCTTCGAGCCCTCGCGGTAGATCGCCTGCGCGAGCACCGTGGCGGTCGTGGTGCCGTCACCGGCGACGTCGCTCGTCTTGCTCGCGACCTCGCG
Source organism: Sandaracinaceae bacterium (assembly GCA_019694315.1). Classification (GTDB taxonomy): domain Bacteria; phylum Myxococcota_A; class Polyangia; order Polyangiales; family Sandaracinaceae; genus JAFLCL01. Next base: position 3,740 of record JAIBCE010000392.1, on the reverse strand, counting down.
CACCATCTGCGCGCCCATGTTCTCGAACTTGTCCGAGAGCTCGATCTCCTTGGCGACCGTGACGCCGTCCTTCGTGACGGTCGGCGCGCCGAAGCTCTTCTCGATCACCACGTTACGGCCCTTGGGGCCGAGCGTGACCTTGACCGCGTTCGCGAGCGTGTTGACGCCGCAGAGGATGCGCTCGCGCGCCGAGCCTTCGTACAGGATTTCCTTGGCTGCCATGTGTCGTTCTCTTCTTTCTTGTGGGGTCGGGATCAGGAAACTCGTTCTGCTGCGCGCGAATCAGCCTTCCACCACGCCGAGGATCTCTTCCTCGCGGAGGATGAGGTGCTCCTCGCCGTCGATCTTCACCTCGGTGCCCGCGTACTTGCCGAAGAGCACGCGGTCGCCGGCCTTCACCTGGAGCGCGCGGACGTTGCCGTCCTCGAGCACCTTGCCGTTGCCCACGGCGACGACCTTGCCCTCGATCGGCTTCTCCTTGGCGGAGTCGGGGATGATGATGCCCCCGCGGGTCTTCTCTTCTTCCTTCACGCGCTGGATGAGCACGCGGTCGTGGAGCGGACGAATCGCCATCGCTAGCCTCCTCGGAAACGGAAACGGACTCTCGGAACTGGCGGCGCGCAGCTCGCCGCGCGCCAGAACGTTCGTTGGCACTCGCAGAGGCCGAGTGCTAACGGGCGCCGGACACTAAGGCCGCCTCCGGGGAGATCAAACGCGGTCCTGCCCGAGCTGTGAGGGTTGTCACGGGCCTCTAGCACTCCGTCCTGTCGAGTGCCAGAGATAAGTCCTCGACAACGTTGCAGAATTTCCTGACTGAAGGGGCGTCGTGGTACGTCCGATGACGTGAGAAGCGTGCCCCAAGGACGGGGCCGACGAAGGCCGGGAGGGTCGGAGTATGACCATCGAGATGATCGGCGACGTGCGGGGGTGGTTCCACGAGCGACTGACGGCGTGCATGGCAGCGCGCAGCCTGGCGGTCGCGGACGAGACCACGTTCTACCTGGTCGAGCTCCTCGCTTCGGCCGGCCTGGCGCGTCGCGAGAGCCTCTGTGGCCGGCCGCTGGTGATGATCCTCGCGGAGGCCTCGAGCGCCGACGACGGGGTCGAGCGGCTGCGCCTCTTCCGGACGCTCGGCGACGAGGCGCTCTACGTGGGCGGCTTCTTCGCCGATCACCTCGAGCGCCGCGGCGTCTCGGAGGCCTACGTCAGTCGCCTCGGCACCCAGGCGTACGAGACGGCAAGCTCGCTCGCCTCGCGGAGCAGTCACGACGCGATGCGCGTGGGGGTGTACCGCGAGCTCGCGGAGCTCTTCGCGCCGCTCACGCGCGTGCTCGACGACGTCCGCGAGAGCACCGCGCTCCGTACCCCACAAGACATCGTCCGGCTCTACGACAAGTGGCGCCGCACCGGCTCGCCTCGCATCGCCGCGCGCCTCACCGCCGAGGGCGTCTACCCCGGCAAGTCGAGCGGCATGGTGCACTGATGTCGGGCGCTGCGCCGGCCTCGCTCGCGCACGTTCAGGATGCGCTGAGCCAGCTCTACGATCTGCGCCTCGACGTGAGCGTCGACGACTTCGCATGCGACGAGACGCTCGCGCGCGCGCTCGGGGGCGAGGACGCGATCGCGCGTCGCGAGGTGCTCTTCGTGATCGACGACGAGCTCGGCACCCACGTCGGGCTCTACGTCGACGACGAGGCGCGTCGCGCCGCTGCGCTCCCAGGGGCGTGGGGCCGCGACTTCGAGGCGATGTGCCTCGCGACCGAGGGCGTGAGCCACTTCATGCTGGTCCAGCACCGCGCGGCGCAGGCGGCCTCGGTTCGCGAGCTCGAGCTGGAGCTCCAGGCGGAGATCGACAAGTTCGCCTCGAGCGTGCTCGCGGGGGCGAGCGCCGTGATCGCGAAGGGCGCCGAGGCGTTGCTGGCGGGCAACGGCGTGGGCCTCCTCCGCGCGCGGTCGCGGCTCGTGCGACAGCGTCTCTTCGAGAAGGGCGAGCTCCGCGACGCGCCCGGCACCGAGCGAGCCGAGCGATACCGTGCGGCCTCCCAGCTCGCCGAGCGCTACACGCGTCAGCTCGAGCGCGCGCACCTCGCACGCGGCGACGTGCGGGGCCTCGTGACCGAGCTGCGACGCTTCTACCGCCTGGGGTTCGACGAGAAGCTCGCGCGCTGCGGCGGCGCCTGATCGCCGCGACGGGATTGGACAATCCGCGAGCGTCTTGCTACGTGTCCGCTCCCCCCGGCGCCGTAGCCAAGTGGTTAGGCAAAGGTTTGCAAAACCTTCATACACCGGTTCGAATCCGGTCGGCGCCTTGAGACACGCCCCTGCGACCTCCGCGGGGGCGTTTCGCGTCGTGCGCCCTGCTTCATGCGCCCTGCTTCATGCGCGCTGCTTCATGCGCGCTGCTTCATGCGCGCTGCTTCATGCGCGCTGCTTCATGCGCGCTGCTTCATGCGCGCTGCTTCATGCGCGCTGCTTCATGCGCCCTGCTTCATGCGTGGGCACGACGCGGGGCACGGCACGGGGGGCGCGCTCAGCCAGCGGCGTCGACGCCTGCGTCGCTCGCGCTCGCGGCATCGGCCGCGGGGGCATCGGGGCCCGCATCGCGCGGGCTCGCCGCGTCGAGGGGGCCTGCATCGCGGGCGGTGAAGTCCACGCACGTGCTCGCCACGCAGTGCTCGAACGCGCGGCAGCGGCGGTTACAGCCGCCACAGTGCAGATCGTCGCTCGTCGTGTCGACGCACGAGGCGACCTCGAAGACGTCGAGGCAGCAGAGATCGGTCACGGTGCCCGCGCAGACCGCGCCGTCCGTGCCGCAGTAGCAGTTGCCGCCCTCGCAGCGGTTGGAGCGCGCCGGGTCGCAGGTGCGGCCGCAGGAGCCGCAGTCCTCGAAGTCGCGTCCGAGGTTGGCGCATCGCTCGGCCCGCCCGTCCGGCGCGCTCGGGCAGCACATCGAGCTCGCCTCACCGGTGCAGCCGATCGAGAAGCCCCCGCAGCTGCACTGCATCGCGATGCAGCGGTCGCCCCGATGCGTCGAGACACAGTCGAGCCCGCAGAGGCCGCAATTCGCGACGTCCGCCGACACGTCGATGCACGCGGGCTCCCCGTCGGCGCCGCGACAGCAGCGCTCGCGCGTCGAGCCACACGCGAGCGAGCAGCTCAGGGCATCGGCCGGCGCATCGGGCGCCGACGCGTCCTGCCCCGCATCGAGCGGCGCCGCGTCCGCGGGTGGCTCGACGGGCGGACAGCCCGTGACGAGGAGCACGAGGAGCGGCGCGAGGCGGCATGCGAGGCGGGCGTTCACGACGTCACATCCTGGTCCCTCGCGAAGCCGCGCACCACACGCAGGACGTCGCCCTCGCGTCGTGCGATCGCGACCAGCCTGCCCTCGCGCACGAGCGTGCAGGGCGAGCCCTCGCTCACCGAGGCGATCGAGGCGTGCGCGAGCGGCTTGCCGTGTCGCACGGTGATCTCCTGTGCTTCTTCGAGGTCGAGGGCGGGCAGCTGCGGTACCGCGCGCACCAGCCCGCGACGCGCACATCGCACCGCCTCGTCGAGCGCCGCGCGCGCGTCGGGCTCGCGGGCGGCGGGGTCGGCGAGGGCGCCGTCGAGGGCGGCGGTCAGCGTGAACGCCCCGCTCCGCGTGCGGCGGAGCGCAGTGAGGTGGCCGAGCGTGCCGAGCGCTCGCGCCAGATCGCGCGCGAAGCTGCGCACGTAGTAGCCCTTGCCGACGTGGAGGTGCA
>JAIBCE010000391.1 GCA_019694315.1 Sandaracinaceae bacterium | reverse complement strand
GACCTTCACGCGACGAGCGAGCTGCTCCCCTCGCCGACGGCGCCCGAGATCGTCGTGCCGAGCGACGACAGTGGCGCCTTCACATGGCAGCGCCTCGCGCCGCTGCGCGTGGAGCCGGGCGACTGGCTCGAGGACGACAGCGAGGTCGTCGACACGAACGAGCTGCCACGTCCGCCGCAGCGCCTCGCGCCCGAGCCGCCGCCCGTGCCCGTGAGGGTCGCGAGCCCGCCCGCTCGGCCTGCGGCGCCGGCGCGACCGTGGCTTCCGTGGCTCGCCGCCGCCGTGGTGGTGCCCGTGGCGCTGTGGCTGGCGTTCGCGTGGGTCGACGCGATGGAGTCGCGGCGCCCGCTGCCCGCCCTGGCCGCGCCGTCCTCGCCTCCAGCGACGACCGTCGACGGGCCCGCGGCTTCGCCCTCGGCTCGGAGCGAGGCTCCGCGAGAGATCGCCCCACGAGAGGCTCCGACGCACGCGGCTCGGGCCGACGGGCCGAGCCTGCCGAGCGACGTCGCGCCTGTCACGGCCACGAGTGATCCGAGCGAGCACGAGCGCCCCGCGACCGCGGGCGAGCGTGCGCGGGGCGAGACGAGCGCGCCGAACAGCTCGGAGGAGCTCGGTGGCCTCCTCGCGCCCACCATCCGCCGCGAGCGTCGCCCCCGCCCGCTCGAGACGGAGTTCTGACGACGATCCGCGTCGGATCATCGTGAGGTTCGTCGACGCGAGGAGCGCTCGTTCGTTCGCTCTCTCACTCGCTCTCGATCGTGAGGGCCTGCGGGATCGAAGCGAGGCCCGGGACCATCGCGCGGAAGCGCACGCGCGTGGACGCGCCCGGCGCGAGATCGAGCTCGGCGAGCGTGGTGGAGACGCTGCCCGGCACGTGGCGCACGACGACCTCGCGGCCATCGACGAGCGAGAGGCCATCCCAGTACCGCGAGGCCGCGCCGCTCGCGAGGCTGTGGAAGACGACGCGCACGTGGCGGCTGCCGCCGACGCCGTCGTGCACGAGGCCCACCTCCAGGTCGTAGACGTTGCCGTACATGCCCACGGCCTCGGCGGCGCTCTCGTCGTCGAGCGCGAGCGCGGGGAAGGCCTGCACCTGCGCGAAGCCGGTGCCCGTCGCGGTGTTCAGCACGAAGCCCACGTGCGAGGGCCCGCTCGGCACCGCCACGTCGAAGCGCGCAGCCCACGTGTCGTGCGCATAGATGCCGCACTCGCGGCCGTACGGCGGCGGTGGTCGCCCCGACACGCGGTAGTCGCCCGGCGCGTCGGTGCGCGAGAGACGGATCGCCTCGTTCACGTCGTCGATCGAGGTGGTGACCACGTACACGTACACGGGCGCGCTCGTGTGGATCGCGAAGCGACCGTCGAGCTCGGCGCGATCGTTCACGTCCTCGCGGTAGATCACGAGCGGGCGTGCAGACGCGAGGCTCGTCGTGGTCACGATCGTGTCGGGCGTCCCGCGGATCCACTCGGCCGACACGTGGTAGTCGGGGCTCGAGCCGAGCCCGAGGCCACCCGTCTCGGTCTGATCGTAGCCCGAGCCCTCTGCGCTCACCGTCACGTCGCTCGCGCCTGGGTTCGTCACGAGGAGCCACACGAATGCGCGCGCGCCGCTCTGGTTCACGTGGTGGAGGTAGACGCCGAAGTCTCCCGAGAGCTCGTACGCCTCCCCGCCTCGCGTCGGGGAGGGGCGCGCGTTGCCATAGAGGAGGCCCTCTCCCGTGAAGATCTCGGGGTTGTTGCTCGTGAGCACCGGGCCGCCCACACCACCGCCCGGCAGCGCGAGGAGCTCGTCGCGAAGCGGAGTGCCAGCGATGAGGCCCGCAGACCAGCGGTCCACACCGATCTCGGGCCCGAGCGCTGCATCGACCGAGGGCGCATCGATCGAAGGCGTGTCGATCGAAGACCCGTCGAGCGAAGGCGCGTCGACCGAGGGCGCGTCGCGATCGGCGTCGAGCGCGTCGAACGCATCCAGGTCGAAGGCGTCGGGCTCGATCGCCGCGCCATCCGGCCACGCGGCGTCGATCCATGACTGATCGAGCAACGACTCGCGGTCGGTCTCCGGGCAACCGCTCTGGAGCACGAGGAGCACGAAGAGGGCGCGGCGCATCGGGCCAGACATGGGTCGCGTCGCGCACCGCGTCGAGTGATCGGGGCGTCGCGGTGCTCGCCGCGCATGGGCGCGACGTCGAGCGCCGCGCTCGCGGTGCAGGCAGCCACAGGGCTGCCGTGACCCGCTCACTCCGGTGTCATCGGACCGAGGCCGCCGTACGTGGTGCGGTGCGACACCGTGAGCGCGCGGCCCTGGGCGATCTCGCCGTAGACGGTGGCGCCCGCCGTCGCCGTGCGCGTGAAGCCGTGCTCGCGGTCGACCGTGTAGAGACCGAAGCGCGGGCCGTAGCCCTCGGCCCACTCGAAGTTGTCCATCATCGACCAGTGGTAGTAGCCGCGGAAGTCGACGCCCGCCTCGCGGAGGCGGCCGATCTGCTCGAGGATGCGCACCACGTTCTCGGCGCGTCGCGCGCCCACGTTCGTCGCGATGCCGGCCTCGGTCGCGAGGATGGGCAGGCCGCGCGCGGCGTAGCGCTCGTGGAAGCCCATCACCACGTCGTAGAAGCCCGGCGCGTACGACTCGTAGCGCATCTCCGGCACGTAGAACGTGGGGTCCGCGAGCTCGTCCAGGCACGCGCCTGCGTCGAGCGGCGGCACGCACGGCGTCGCGCCGAGGATCGAGAGCAGCGCCGGCCGCGCGGTCACGCCAGCGCGGAAGTAGTACTGAACGCCCAGCCAATCGAGCGTGCCCATCCACTCCGGATGGGGCTCGGTGTCGTCGGTGGCGGGGTCGAGATCCGGATCCCAGCGCCCCTCGAGGAGCGCGTCCGGAAGGAGGTAGTGATAGACGTAGACGAGGCGCTCGGCGGCCGCGACGTCGTCGGCGTTCGTGCTCGGCAGGCCCCCGCGGGTGGGCACCCAATTCGCCACGCTGAGCGGCACGCCGACCGAGGCGGTCATGCCGTCGGCGTCGTCGGCATCGACGGTGTCGTGCTCGTGGATGGCCCGGTACGCGGCCACGTGCGCGTCGACGAAGGTGTGCACCACCTGGAGAAAGAGCGGCTGGTTCGCGATCGCCCAGTTGCGACCGGGCGGGAATTGGCCCGCGCCGTAGGCCGCGAAGAGGTAGTTCACCGGCTCGTTGATCGTGCCCCACTCGTCGACGAGATCACCGAATTGATCTGCGAGGAAGGCCGCGTGCTCCGCGAGCTCCGCGACGAGGGCGGGGCCCGAGTGACCCCAGCCACAGAGCTGCGTGGCCGTCTCGGTGCAGGTGGTCGGATCGATCCGCGGGTCGTCGGCCCAGAGCGGGTTCGAGAAGTGGTGCACCGTGATCATGGGACGGATGCCCGCCGCCCGCAGCGCCACGAGGAGATCGCGGTAGTGCTGCACCTCGTCCATGTCGATCACGTCGCGCTCGGGCTCGATGCGCGCCCACTCGATCGAGAAGCGATACGCGTCGAGGTGCATCTCGGTGAGCAGCGCGACGTCGGCCTCGGCGTTGGCGTAGCCGCGCACCGCCTCGCCCACGTACTCGCCGTGCGCGAGGCCGCCGCTCGTGGTGGGCGCGGTCCACGCCCACCAGTCGGTGCGCTCGTTGGTCTCCTCGATCTGCGTGGCCGCGGTCGCCACGCCGAAGCGAAAGCCGTCCTCGCCTGCGGCTCCCGAGATCGGGCCGACGGCGCCGAACGTCATCTCGGTCGCGGGCCCGCCATCGGGCCGCGCAGCGTCGCGGCCCGCGTCGTCGCTCGGAGTGAACGCGTCGTCGGTCACGAGCGCATCGAGCGGCGTCGCCGCATCCGGCGTGGGCTCCGGGGCGGGGCATCCCGCGATCACGAGGGGCGCGAGGAGCGCGGGGAGGGCGACGGGTCCGCGGAGGGCGTTCATGCGTTCAACCCAGGGTCTGGAGGAAGGTCTGGAGCTCGGAGAGGGCGTGGGCGTCGCGCTTGCGCGTGGCGAGCTCGATGCCGCGTCGGCAGAAGTCGCGTGCCAGCTCGCGACGGCTCAGCTCGTCGGCGAGCTGCGCCGCCATGAGGTAGGTGGGCACGTAGTCCGCGAAGCGCTCCGCGACTGCGGAGAACGCGTCGATCGCATCCTCGCGCCGGCCGATCGATCGAAGCTCCATGGCGCGCGCGTAGTGATGGAACGGGTCGGTGGAGCCCTTCGCGAGCACCTGCTCCAGCATCTCGAGTCGCTTGCTCATCCCTGCTCCAGCACGCCGAGGTACGGGAGGTTCCGGTACTTCTCGCCGTAGTCGAGGCCGTAGCCGATCACGAACACGTCCTCGATCGTGAAGCCGAGGTGGTCGATCTTCACCGGCACCTTGGTCCGCGCCGGCTTGTGCAGGAGCGAGCAGAGCTCGAGCGAGGCGGGCCTGCGCGTGGAGAGGTTCTCCATGAGGTAGGTCATCGTGAGGCCGGTGTCGACGATGTCCTCCACGACGATCACGTGCTTGCCCTCGATGGGCCTGGTGAGGTCGTAGGTGATCTGCACCACGCCGCTCGACTCGGTGCCGTCGCCGTAGCTGCGACAGCCGAAGAAGTCGATCGACAGCGGGAGATCGATCGCGCGCGCGAGATCCGCGGCGAAGAGGAAGCTGCCCTTGAGCACCGGCACGAGCACGAGCTCGTGGCCGCGGTGGGCCTCGGTGATCGCCTTGCCGAGCTCGCGGACCTTGGCCGCGATGGTCTGCTCGTCGATGAGGGTTCGAATGCGTGCCATCTCGTCGTGTCTCCTCGTCGCCTTCGTTCGTTCCGTTCGGGTCGTCGCGATTCGATCGAGCCCGCGCATGGGGCGCGCGCTCGATCCTCGATCAGAGCGTCGTGCCGTAGCGCCGCCGTAGCTCGAGCGCCGTCTCGGAGCCGTGGAAGAGCAGGAGATCCTGCGCGGGCGCCGAGGCGCGCAGGAACGCGGGCAGCTCGAGCCCCTGGCCATCGCGCTCGAGGCGACGCAGCACGTCGAGGCAGCGCTCGAGATCGTCGGCCACGAGCAGCGCGAGCCGCGAGGCCGCTCGCCCCACGCGCGCGGAGAAGGCCGGATAGTCCTGGATGGGCGACTGGGCGTAGCGCGGCGCCAGCTCGTCGAGCGTGCGGCGCGCCTTGCGCGAGAGGAGCTTGCCGATGCGCTTGGCCTGATCGTCGAGCACGTCCTCGGAGGTGAGCCCGGCGCCGAAGCCCGGCGCCACGATGCGCGTGGCGGAGGCCACGAGGATCTCGAGCTCGCGCGGCGTGAGCTTGTCCACCACCGAGAGGCGCGTGCTCGCGAGGCCCATCACCCGCGCGGCGAGGAAGCTCTGGCCGCTCTCGGACAGCTCGGAGAGCCACGCCGGCACGAGCACGTACGTGGGATCGGCGAGCTCGATCGCCACGCCGCGGCCGCGCACGCGATGCACGAAGAGCTCGTACGCAGGCGAGCCGAAGAGCGCGCCCACGCGATCGAAGAGGGCCCGGAGCGCGTGCCCGCTCCGCGCCGCGATGCGCTCGCGCGGGCTCGTCCCGTAGCCCTCCAGATCGGCGGGATAGAGCCGCGGCAGGGCCTCGCCGAGGGCCCCGAGGAGGCCGACGATCGGGGCCTCCGGATCGAGCTCCGCCAAGGCGAGCAGGGTCTCGGGCGGCATCGCGCCGAGGCGGGTCCGGGGCGCGGCGGGGCGGCCCTCGACGCCGAGGATCGCGAGCGGCGCCGACGTCCACGGGTGCCGCTCCGAGCGCGCGAGCGCCAGCGCGAGCTCCGACCACGCCTCGGGCGAGAGCGGCGCGTCGGTGAGGCGGCGCTCGGCGATCGCGATCGCGTCGCGATCACGCCCCGCGTCGACCAGCCGCCGCAAGAGCTCGCGGCGCACCGTCGCGTCGTTCGGGTGTCGGCGCGCAGCCTCGAGCAGCGCGTCGGCCGACTCGTGCGAGCGGCCGAGCTCGGTGTGGAGGAGCTGCGCGAGGTCGAGGTAGCTCGCCGCGTCGGCGGGCTTGGCGCGCGCGTGCTCCCGCAGGGCCTGCACGAGGGCATGCACGCGCGGGCCGCGATCCTCGCGCGCCGACTGCGCGATGAGCTGCGCGAAGGCCTGGCGCGCGTGACCGCCCGAGCCCTCCACGGCCACGGCTGCGACCGCGGCGCGGAGCGTCCCTTCGCGATCTCCCAGGCCCACCGCCGCCTGCATGGCGAGCGTCCATGCGCGTCCCTCGTCGGGCTGACCCTGGGCGCGCGTGGCCCAGCGAGTGGCGAGCTCTCGCGCCTCGGCGAGCTGGCCTCGCAGGAACGCCGTCTCCGCCAGCGCCGCGAGGGCGCGCACGTCGTCCGAGATGGCGAGCGCGGCCTCGAGGTGCTCCTTGGCGCGCGCCGCATCGCGCAGCCGCTGGAGCGCGAGCAGGCCTGCGCGCAGGTGCGCCTCGGCGCGGGCCTCGGGGCTGGGCGCGATCTCGGTGAGGCGCTCGCATCGGTCCACCGCGGCGGCCCACTGCGCGTCTTGCTCGCAGTAATCAGCCTGGAGCGCCACGAGGTCCGGGCTCTCGCCGAGCTGCATCGCGGCGCGCGCCAAGGTGGCGGTGGCGCTCGGCGCGTCCCGACAGATCTCGGCCTGGATCCACGCGATGCGCGCGAAGTGCCCGAAGAGCTTGGTGCTCTGCGTGGCGCGCCGCAGCCGATCGATCGCGCGCTCGGGCTCGCCTGCGGCCACGAGCAGACGCGTGAGGGCCTCGGCCACGTCTTCGCGCGCGGGCGCCAAGGAGAGGGCTTGCTCGAGGTCGTGCGCGGCCTGCGGGGCGTCGATCTGCTCGATCGCGCTCGCCGCGCGGAACAGGAGCTGCGCTCGCTCCGCGGCGTCGGGCTCGAGGCTCGCCGCGCGTCGGAGCGCGTCCGCGAGCACGTCGCGCGGCGCGCCCTCGGCGGCGACCTGCGCGAGGCCTCGCGCGATCGAGAGCGACTCCGGATCGAGGCGCGCTGCCTCGGCC
>JAIBCE010000390.1 GCA_019694315.1 Sandaracinaceae bacterium | reverse complement strand
CATCCTGCAGCCGTTCCCGGCGGGGACCTATCCGCCTCGCATCATGTACGCGTTCGTCGAGTCGTAGCGACGCGCGCTGATCCCGTGTCACTCGCCGTCGGGTGCCCGACGGGAGTCGTGTGCCCGCGGACCGCTTGGTCGAGCGGGCTGGACGTGCTCGGGGCGTGGGCGGGGCGGAGGCATGCTCGGTGCTCCTGGTCGGCGCGTCCGGTCGGCAGTCATTGGTCCGTGGTCGGGGCCGTTCCCTGGGACCGAACAGGTCCCGGACCGAACATGTCCCTGGGCGACGGCCACGTGCGGGGCGACGGCCACGTGCGCGGGGCGCGGACCGAACATGTCCCTGGGCGACGGCCACGTGCGGGGCGACGGCCACGTGCGCGGGGCGCGGACCGAACATGTCCCTGGGCGACGGCCACGTGCGGGGGATATATCCCTGGGCGATGGCGACGCGAGCGTTCCAGGGTCTGTTCGATCGGTTTGCGCCGTTGGTGCTCGAGCGACAGCTCCGCTTCGAGAAGGAGAACGCAGGCCGTCCCTGGGAGGCCGACGTGGAAGCCGGCACGCTCGTGCTCGGTGACCATCGCCTGCGTATCGAGGTCCTGGCGACGTACTCGAGCAGCTCCGGAACGCTTCTCTGGTCGTGGGCGCGCGCGGAGCGCTACGGGCAGGGCTGGCCCGCACACGCCACCCTCGCGGCCTCGCGCGTGCGCGCTCTCGGCGCCGGGGTGCCAGAGCTCGAGGACGGAATGCCGACGCTGTCGCCCGAGGACGCCGACGACGTGATGATCGTCGCGCTCGGCCTGCTGGGCGAGGTGGGACTCGCGGGCGGTCAGCCGCTCCTCTACCGCGGCGATCACGAGCACGGCTCGGTCTACCTCTACGTGGACGCGCCCGATCGCGTGGAGCCCGTCGAGCTGCCAGCGCTGCGCATCTCGAGCTTCTTCCCCCAGCTGCTCGCGATGGGCGTGCCGCTCACCGACGTGAGGGCCGCGTTCGTCGCGTACTGTGCCGCGCACGGGATGGAGGTCGTCGACGGGGAGGCCGCCGTCACGGCGACCGACCGCAGCGGCAGCTCGCTCACGGCCCGCTTCGACGAGCACGGTCGCCTCACCGATCTCGACGCGTCTCTCCGGAAGGGCGCGACCAAAGCCTGACCAGAGCCTGACGGCCCGAGGGCCCCGACGATCAGAGGCCGCTGGCGTGCAGCACGCCGCTCTGGTCGCCGATCGCGCTCACGTCGCACCGGAACCGGCTCGAGTACGACTCCGTGGCGATGACGATCGCGCCGCTCGTCGGACACGTGGCCTGCACGAGCGGACACCCGTCGAGACACGTGCTGTCGTCGTAGTCGAGGCTGCTCGCCGTGTCGTTACACGCCGCCCCCGGCTCGCACGCGCGCATCGACGGATTCCCCTCGCACGGACGGCCCATTCCCCGGCAGCCACACGACGCCCGGACGACCTCGCCAGCGATGCACCCGAACGTCGTGGTCGGCCCCGCGTACAGGGGCGCTCGCCGCGCCTCCCATCGGCACGTGTATCCCGCCGTGTGGCCGGCATAGTCCGGCGTGGCGAAGGTGCTCACCGAAAGCATGCCGGAGGCCGGGCAGAACGTGGTCGCCACCGGGCATGGCGGCTCGTCGTTGTCGTAGGCGTCGCACTGCGACTCGCGGCCCGCGATGGTCGAGGCGAGCGCGGCGTCACATGCCCCGTGATCGAGCGTCGCGTCGCAGAGGCGGATCCCAGGGTCACCGGTGCACGCGTCCCCCAGGCCGTAGCAGCCGCAGCTCACGTCCACGCGCTCTCCCGGCGTGCAGCGGATCACCGCGCTTCGATTGGCGCCGCTCTGCACGCAGCCGACGAGGGCGACGAGCCAGAGCGAGGTGACTGCGAGCAACGAGGCGCGCGACATGGGTCGCTATAGTAGCCGCCATGTGCGCCGCCGTCCTTCCGCCCCTCTCTCGCGCCCCCCTCTCTGCGTCCCCCGCGTTCTTCGCCGTCGAGCTCGAGCCGAGGGGCACTTCGGGCCCCGAGGTCGTGATGCTCGAGCAGCGGCGTCTTCCCTCGGAGATCATCTATCACCGCTACACCAAGGCCGATGAGGTCGCCGTCGCGATCCGCGACATGGTCGTGCGCGGCGCGCCCGCGATCGGCATCGCCGCCGCGTACGCTCTCGTCCTCCAGGCCCACGCCGAGCGCGGCGATGCCACGACCTTCCTCCTCGCGATGGGCGTCGCCGGGCGCGTGCTCGGCGCGACGAGACCCACCGCCGTCAACCTCGCCTGGGCGATCGCACGCATGAGCCGTCGAGCCGCGGAGTCCGCCAAGCTCGATCCAGAGGAGCGCGCCCTCGCGATGCAGGCCGAGGCAGAGTCGATCCACCGCGAGGACGTGGCCGCGTGCCGTGCGATGGGTGCTCTCGGCGCGAAGGACGTGCCCGCCGGCGCGACGATCGTCACGCACTGCAACGCCGGTGCGCTCGCCACGGGCGGCTACGGCACCGCGCTCGGCGTGGTCCGCGCGGCGCACGCCGAGGGCAAGCTCGCGCGCGTGCTCTCCTGCGAGACGCGCCCCTACCTCCAGGGCGCGCGCCTCACGTCGTGGGAGCTCCACCAGGACGGCATCCCCGTCGAGGTCATCACCGACTCCATGGCCGCGCACTTCCTCGCGCGCGGCGAGATCCAATTCGCCGTCGTCGGCTCGGACCGCATCGCGAAGAACGGCGACGTCGCCAACAAGATCGGCACCTACGGCCTCGCCGTGCTCTCTGACGCGCACCGCGTGCCCTTCACCGTGGCCGCGCCCTGGAGCACCGTGGATCTCGCCACGCCCACGGGCGCCGAGATCCCCATCGAGGAACGCTCGCGCGAGGAGGTCGCCAAGGTCGGCGCGACCACGCTCGTGGCCGAGGGCATCCCGTGCCGACACCCCGCCTTCGACGTGACCCCCGCGCGGCTCGTCGATCGCGTCTACACCGAGCGCGGCGCCTTCTCGCCTCGCGCCGGCGAAGGCCCGGATCGCCTGCGGCGCTGACGCCGGCCTCGCACGCGCGCGAACGAGCTCGCGAACTCGGCCGCGTGGTGCTCGGCCTGCGCGTGTACGATTCGCTCGTGACCACCGCCACGATCGCGAGCCCCGAGGCCTTCGAGCGCAGCACCGTGGAGGTGCGTGTCGCCGATGCGGACGCCGGCGTGATCGTGGGCGAGACCCCGGTGCGCATCGGAAGCGCGAGCGGCAACGAGATCGTGATCGCCGACCCCACCGTCTCCCGCTTCCACGCGGAGCTCCGCTGGGACGGCGACGAGCTGCGGCTCGTGGACTGCGGCTCCAAGAACGGCACGCACGTGGGGCCGCTCGAGCTGCGCGGAACGAACGCGATCGTGCACCCGCCGCTCGAGCTCCTCGTCGGCCAGACGCTCCTGCGCGTGAGCGTGGGCGCGAGGCGCACGCAGCGCGTGGGCGGCACCTCGTTCGGCCGGCTCCACGCCCTCTCGCGCAACATGCGCAGTCTCTTCGCGACGGCCGAGCAGGTCGCGCGCTCCGACGCCAGCGTGCTCCTCCACGGCGAGTCCGGCTGCGGCAAGGAGCTGCTCGCCGAGGCCCTCCACGCCTCGAGCGAGCGCAGCGCGCAGCCCTTCGTGATCGTCGACTGCGGCGCGATGCTCCCCTCGCTCTTCGCGAGCGAGATCTTCGGCCACGAGCGCGGCGCGTTCACTGGTGCCGATCGTCGCCACGTCGGTGCGCTCGAGCGCGCGAGCGGCGGCACGCTCTTCCTCGACGAGCTGGGCGAGCTGCCCCCCGACCTCCAGGCCGCGCTCCTCGGAGCGCTCGAGCGTCGACGAGCTCGACGCCTGGGCGGCTCGAGCGAGTACGCGTTCGACGTACGCGTGATCGGCGCGACGCACCGCGACCTCCGCGGCGACGTGAACGACGGTCGCTTTCGGCTCGATCTCTACTATCGCCTCGCCGTCGTCTCGCTGCGGATCCCGCCGCTGCGAGAGCACATCGAGGACGTGCCGATCCTCGTGCGGCGCTTCCTCGACGACGAGGGTGCCTCGGCGCGCGAGGCGGAGCTGTTCCCCGAGCCGGTGCTGCGCGCGTGGTCACGGCATCCTTTTCCCGGCAACGTGCGCGAGCTCCGCAACGTCGTGCGTCGCGCGCTCGCGCTCGGTCGCCCGGTCATGCCCGATGGCTCCGAGGGCCCGAGCCCGACGCCGAGCGTGGGCGCGCCGGTCGGCGAGATGCCGCCCTGGCGCGAGGCGCGCGCGCGCGTCGTCGAGGACTTCGAGCGCACCTACCTCCGCACGCTGCTCGATCGCTGTGAGGGCAACGTGCGCCGCGCCTCGCGCGAGGCCCGCCTCGATCGCAGCCACCTCATCGACCTCCTGAAGAAGCACGGCGTCGAATAACCAGAATCGCCGAGACAGTGGATCATCCGCGCCGAGGCGATTCTGTGTCGCGGAGCGGAGTTGGGTGGGGGGCCCCGAGCCGGCTTCGCCGGGCGGGGGGCGGGTCTGCATCAGACCTGCCGGGACGAAGGGCTACACATGGCTCGGGGTCTCGCCGAGCTTCTGTAGCTTGGGTGGATGGCCGCAACGGGCCATGTCGCGGAGGGCCCAGGCCTGGAATACGAAGGGGATGAAGGTCCACGCGAGCGCCGCGACGCGACCGGGGCTCCGGCGCACGGTCAACGAGGATGCATGGCATGCCGATGCCGAGCTCGGCCTCTTCCTCGTCTGCGACGGGATGGGGGGCCACGCTGCCGGCGATGTGGCGGCGCGCATGGCGCGGCAAGAGGTCGCGCGTGCCGTCGGAGCTCGGCAGGCCTCGATCCGAGACGTACGCGAGGGCCGCGCGAGCCCAGCGCTCCTGGCGGAGATCCTCACGCACGCCATGGAGGAGGCCTGTCGCGCGATCCACGAGGCGGCGAGCCGCGATCGCACGCGACGAGGCATGGGAACGACGTGCACGGCCATCCTCCTCGCAGGACGCCGCGCTGCGGTCGCGCACGTGGGCGACTCGCGGCTCTATCGGGTGCGGGGACACGAGGCGCACCGCCTGACGCACGATCACACGATCGCCGAAGACGCCGTGCGAGAGAAGATCTGCACGCGCGAGGTCGCGCGCGTGCACCCGTACGCGAACGTGCTCACGCGCGCACTGGGCGTGCAGGCGGCGGTTCGCGTCGACACACACACGATCGACCTCGCGGCCGGCGATACGCTCGTGCTCTGTACGGACGGGCTGCATCGCTGCTTCGAGGGCGACGCCGTGCTGACGGGCCTCCTGGCGCCGCGCGCGGGGGCGCGGGCGACGGCCGAGGATCTCGTGGCCTGGGCGGAGGCTGCGGGGAGCGACGACGACACGAGCGTGGTGCTGCTGCGCACGGAGGCGGAGGGAGAGGCCGATCTCGCGAGCCACTCCGTCGTGACGCGCGCCATGAGCGCGCTCCATCGCGCGCCGCTCTTTCGCGATCTCGACACGGCAGGCCTCTCGCGCGTGCTCGAGGCGTGCACGGTGCTCGAGGTGCCGGAGGGGACGCCCATCGTGCGCGAGGGCGATCGCGACGCGTCGCTCTTCGTCGTGACGGAGGGCAACGCGCTCGTGACGCACCAGGGTCGACCCCTGGCCGAGCTGAACGACGGGATGCACTTCGGCGAGATCGCGCTGCTCACCGGACAGCCTCGATCCGCGACGGTGCTCAGCACGCGCCCCACGCGCCTGCTCGTCCTGACGCGTCCCTCGTTCGAGCGCCTCCTCGAGGCCGACACCGCGCTGGCGGCGCGCTTGCTCTATCAGCTGGCGCATCGCCTGGCGCATCGGCTGCGCGACACCGTGGGCGGACGGGGGGCCCCGGGCGCCGCGCTGGTATCCTCTCGCGTCCCCTGAGCGGGGGCGCACGTCCGGGCCGGCGAGGATCAACGTGAAGTCCGTGGGTGACATCGTCGCGGGACGCTTCGTCCTCGAGCTCGAGGCGGGGCGCGGGGGCATGGGGACGGTGTTTCGCGCGCGCGACCGCGACGGCACCGAGGTGGCGCTGAAGCTCATCCGCGCCGAGCCGAGCGCCCGGGAGCGCGCCCTCTTCGCCCGCGAGGCGGCCGCGCTCGCTGCGCAGACGCACGCGGGCGTGGTGCGCTATCTCGCGCACGGCGTCGACGCGGGCGTGCCCTGGCTGGCGATGGAGTGGGTGTCGGGCACGACCCTGTCTCGTCGTCTCGCGACGGGCCCCGCGCTCAGCGCGCGGGAGGTGCTCCTGCTCTGGCGTCGCCTCTCTCGCGCGCTCGCGGCGGTGCACGCCGCGGGGATCGTGCATCGCGACGTGAAGCCGGGAAACGTGATGCTGCCGGGCGGCGACGTGCTCGCGGCCAAGCTCACCGACTTCGGCGTCGCGCGCTCGACCACCGGCGCGATCGACGCGCTCACGCAGACCGGCGACGTGGTCGGCACCATCTCGTTCATGGCGCCCGAGCAGCTCATGGGGGCGCGTGAGATCGGCGCACCGGTCGACGTCTTCGCGCTGGGCCGGCTGATCTACGAGTGCGTGCTCGGTCGGCCCGCGTTCGGCGGGCAGCTGCCCGCAGCGGTGATGCTGCGCATCGCGAGCGAGGCGCCCGCGGAGCTCGCGGAGGTGGGGCGTCGGATCGGTCTCGGCGCGGGCGAGCTCCTCGAGGCGATGCTCGCCAAGGCCCCGCTGTTGCGGCCGCGCATGGCGGAGGTGTCGGACAGGCTGGAGCGCTTGATCGAGGACGGAACGCAGCGGCTCGGTGACGATCCGATCTCGTCGGTGACGAGGCGCGAGCGTCGCCTCGACTGCCTGGTGCTCGCACGCATCGACACGACGAGCACCGAGGTCGAGGTCACGCTCGACGCGCGCGCGCCCTCGGGGCTCGAGCGCGCGCGGCGCGCGATCGACGCGCACGGCGGGCACGGACAAGTCCTCGGCGGCACGCTCGTGTCGGCGACGTTCGACGAGGCGGAGTCGCTGACGGAGC
>JAIBCE010000045.1 GCA_019694315.1 Sandaracinaceae bacterium | reverse complement strand
CGCCGTAGGCCTTCGCCGCGACCTTCGTGATCGCCGCGGTCGTCGTCGTCTTGCCGTGGTCGATGTGACCGATCGTTCCGACGTTCACGTGGGGCTTGCTACGAACGAACTTTTCTTTCGACATGACCGTGTCTCTCCTGACTCTCGGTAGCGAACTTCTTTCCTGCGGGCGGCTGGGTCTGGGCCGGAGCCCAGGTCAATCGATGCTCAGCCCTTGCCCTTGACCTTGGCGACGATCTGATCCGACACGTTGTTCGGAACGACCGAGTAGTTGGCGAACTCCATCGAGTACGTCGCGCGACCCTGCGTCTTGCTGCGGAGGTCGGTCGAGTAGCCGAACATGTTGGCGAGCGGGACGTCCGCCGTGACGACCTTCGCGTTGCCGCGCTGATCCATGTTCTTCACCTGACCGCGGCGGCTGTTGAGGTCGCCGATCACGTCACCCATGAAGTCCTCGGGGCAGACCACCTCGACGGCCATCATCGGCTCCAGCAGCTGGAGGCCCGCCTTCTTGGCGCCCTCCTGGAAAGCGACCGACGCCGCGAGCTCGAAGTGCTGAGCCTGCGAGTCGACGTCGTGGTAGCTGCCGTCGACCAGGCGGGCCTTCACGTCGATCACGGGGTAGCCCGCGAGGACGCCGCGCTCCATGGCCTCCTTGATGCCCTTTTCGACCGAGGGGATGAACTCCTTCGGCACGGTGCCACCGACGATCTTGTTCTCGAAGACCAGGCCGGTGCCCTTCTCGCCGGGACCCATCTCGATCCAGACGTGGCCGTACTGACCACGACCGCCCGACTGCTTGATCCACTTGCCCTCGACGCGGACGTCGCGCTGGATCGACTCGCGGTAGGCGACCTCGGGTGCGCCGACGTTCGCCTCGACCTTGTGCTCGCGGCGGAGGCGGTCGACGATGATCTCGAGGTGGAGCTCGCCCATGCCGGCGATGATCGTCTGACCCGTCTCCTCGTCGGTGCGGACGCGGAAGCTCGGGTCCTCCGCGGCGAGCTTCGAGAGACCCTCGCCGAGCTTGGCCTGATCGGCCTTGGTCTTCGGCTCGATCGCCTGGCTGATGACCGGCTGCGGGAAGGTCATGCGCTCGAGCACGATCGGGTGCTTCTCGTCGCAGAGCGTGTCGCCGGTGCGGACGTCCTTGAGTCCGGCGACCGCACAGATGTTGCCCGCCTGGATGTCCTCGATGGGCTCGCGCTTGTTCGCGTGCATCTGGACGAGACGGCCGATGCGCTCGCGCTTGCCCTTCGTCGAGTTGAGCACCTGATCGCCGGTGCGGATCTGGCCCGAGTACACGCGCACGAAGGTCAGCGTGCCGACGTGGGGGTCGGTCATGATCTTGAACGCGAGGCCCGCAAACGGCGCGTCGTCGGCGGCCTTGCGGCTGAGCTTCTTCTCGGCGTCGTCGGGGTCCTGGCCCTGCACGTCCGGGATGTCGACCGGCGAGGGGAGGAAGTCGATGACGGCGTCGAGCAGCTGCTGGACGCCCTTGTTCTTGAAGGCCGAGCCACAGAGCACGGGAACGCACTTGTGCGACAGCGTGCCCTTGCGGAGGGCGGTGAGGATCTCCTCGGTGCTGAAGCTCGTGTCGCCCTCGAGGAAGCGCTCGGCGAGGGTGTCGTCGACTTCGGCGACCATCTCGATGAGCTTCTCGCGCGCGTCGTCGGCCTGCGCCTTGTAATCCGCGGGGATCTCGACCGTGTCGAACTTCTGGCCCTTCGACGTGTCGTCGAAGATGTAGGCCTTCATGCGGACGAGGTCGATGATGCCCTTGTGGTTCTCCTCGACGCCGAGGGGCAGCTGCACCGCGACCGCGTTCTTGGTGAGGCGGTCCTTGATGGAGAGCATCGCGCGCTCGAAGTTGGCGCCGGCGCGGTCCATCTTGTTGACGAAGCACATGCGGGGAACGCCGTAGCGATCCGCCTGGCGCCACACGGTCTCGGACTGGGGCTCGACGCCCGCGACGCCGTCGAACACGCAGACGGTGCCGTCGAGCACGCGCAGCGAGCGCTCGACCTCGATCGTGAAGTCGACGTGGCCTGGCGTGTCGATGACGTTGATGCGGAAGCGCTGGTCCTTGAAGAGACCCGTCGCCGGCTTCCAGCTGCAGGTGATCGCGGCGGACGTGATCGTGATGCCGCGCTCCTGCTCCTGCTCCATCCAGTCCGTCGTGGCCGCGCCGTCGTGGACTTCACCGATCTTGTAGTTGACGCCGGTGTAGTAGAGGACGCGCTCCGTCGTCGTCGTCTTGCCCGCATCGATGTGGGCCATGATGCCGATGTTGCGGGTTCTCTCGAGCGGATATTCGCGGGGCACGATCGTCTCCGTGGTGTTGAGTCGAGAAGAGGAAGGGGAACAGAGCGGGACGGAGGAGCCTGGACGGACGAAAACCCCCTCAGGCCTTTCCCGGTCACCCTCGGACCGGCGCTTCCTGAGAGGGTTTCGAGTGGTTTCTCTGTCGCGCCGCTCTCGTGGAGTCGGCGCTGTCGGAAGCACTCGCCTATGTCGTCGTCGTCATCGGGTTCGAGGAGTCCTCGGGGCTCGGTGGTATCCGGACGGACCTACCGGGCGGAATCAGGGGGGCGGGGTATGGATCGGGAACGACAACGGCGCCAGGAGATTTTCTCCGGCGCCGTCTCGGTCATCGCTCGCTCACCAGCGATAGTGCGCGAAGGCCTTGTTGGCCTCGGCCATCTTGTGGACGTCTTCGCGCTTCTTGACCGCGTTGCCACGGCCCTCGGCGGCCTCCTTGAGCTCGGCGGCCAGGCGCTCGACCATCGTCTTCTCGCCGCGCTCGCGGGAGTAGTCGACGAGCCAGCGCATCGCGAGCGCGACGCGGCGCTCGGGGCGGACCTCGACGGGCACCTGGTAGGTCGCGCCACCGACGCGGCGGCTCTTGACCTCGACCTTGGGCTTCACCGTGTCGAGCGCCTTGCGGAAGACCTCGATCGCGTCCTCCTTGTAGCGGCTCGCGATGACGTCGAGCGCGCCGTAGACGATGCCTTCGGCGGTGCTCTTCTTGCCCTGCTTCATCACCACGTTGCAGAACTTGGCGATCATCCGATCGTGGTACTTGGGATCGGGAAGGATCTTGCGCTTGGGGACTTCACGACGACGCGGCATCTGGCTGGCTCCTCAGAGAGACGGTGCGGACTTCACTTCTTCGGGCGCTTGACGCCGTACTTGGAACGGCCTTGCGTACGCGTGGCCTTGTTCGTGTTCGACGGGCCCGCCGCGCCCGACGCGTCGAGCGCGCCGCGGACGACGTGGTAGCGGACGCCCGGGAGGTCCTTCACGCGGCCACCGCGGATGAGGACGACCGAGTGCTCCTGCAGGTTGTGGCCCTCGCCGGGGATGTACGAGGTGACCTCGGTGCCGTTCGAGAGGCGGACGCGGGCGACCTTGCGGAGCGCCGAGTTCGGCTTCTTCGGGGTCGTCGTGTACACGCGCGTGCAGACGCCGCGCTTCTGCGGGCAGGACTCGAGCGCGGGCGACGCGGTCTTGTTGACGATCTGGGTGCGGCCCTTGCGAACGAGCTGGTTGATGGTCGGCATGCGCGGCGGGTCTTTCGAAGGTCGAGTCGGATTTCGCTAGAAATCCAGGGAAAACACGGAGAGGCCCCTACGAAGGGGCCGCAACATTACTGGCGGCGGGGGTCGTGTCAAGCATCGACCGACTCGCGCGTGATCCGGGCGGCTCAGAACGAGCCGGTGAGGCCCACGAACGAGGGGCCGAGCTCGACCGAGACTCGGCCAGGAACGTGGACGATCCGCGTCGGAGAGAAGCGGACGTTGGCCTGGATGACCCCTCCCAGGGCGAAGGCCGCGAGCAGACCGGCGCTCGACCAATTCACCACGTTCAGGATGCGGAGGGCCATGTTCACTTGGTCGATGTGGCCGAGATCGCGACCGAACATCTCCAGGTCGTGCATCTCGTTCACGTAGGCCTGGTAAAGGATCATGGAGGTCACGAAGGCTGCCGTCGCGAGCAGCTCGGTGCCCGCGAAGAACCAGCCGAGGCCCTCCTCACCGTTCTCGAATTGGCCCACGCCGAAAGGGATCTGCACGAGCCACTGCGAGCGCGGGACCTCGACGGTGCGCTCGCCCTCGAGCTCGCGACGCATCGCCGCGTTCTCCGCGGTCAGGCGCTCCACCTCGGCACCGAGGCGCGCGCGCTCGGCCTGTGTCTCGCGACGCTCCGCGAGCCGCTGGCGTACGCGATCGAAGAGCTGCACGACCTCGTTCGGGAACTCGGTGGGATCGAGCTCGTAGGTGGGCTCGGCGAGGAGGAGACGCTCGATCTGATCCGACGCGGCGCCCTCGCGACCCACGAACACGTAGGCCGCCGCGAGGTATTTGCGCGACTCGAGCACGAGCGGCTGGCTCTCGAGGGTGGGGGTCTCGCCACCGACGAGCGCCTCGAACGCGGCGATCGCGCGAGGCCAGTCGTGTGCGTCGTAGAGGGCGCGTGCGGCCTGGAAGTCCTCGATGTCACCCGCGTGCGCGAGCGGAGGGTTGCAGACGACGGTGAGCAGAAGCGTCACGAGCGCGAACAAGCGCGCCTGCTGAGCACGCACGAACACGACGAAGCGTGCGTGCGCCGCGCTCACTCGCCCGCTCCGCCCGGTGGCCCGCCTTCGGGGGCCGGCGCGGACGGGTCGGGCTCGAGCGTGACCTGCACCTCGGGCGTCTCGCCGGCTGTGAGCTGCACGTCGCCTGTATACGCGCGGTAGCCAGGCGCTGTCACCGTGATCGTACGGAGCTCGCTGCGCTCGCGCGCACGGATCGGAACCGTGATCGGCCTGCGCGCGCGGCCTTGAGGGCCGCCCTCGACGACCACGTCGGCGGGGACGTTCGTGCGAACGAGCAGGAGCGCGGGACGGGACGGAAGCACCTGCGAGAGACGGAAGTCGCCCGCGCCCGCGGGGATGTCGCGCTCGATCGTCGCGTCCGCGCAGCACGCGACGTTCGAGACGAAGCGGAAGCTGTGACGGCCCGGGACGAGCTCGATCGAATTGAACGACCCGTAATTCCGGGGCTCCGCGCCGTCGACCGAGATGAGGACGTTGGCGGGATCGGGGTCGAAGATCACGCGGCGTGGGATCGCGGGGAGGCTCGGATCGCGACGGATCACGTGCGGCTCGATGGCGAGCGGCGCGAAGGCATCGGGATCGTCGAACGCGTCGTCGGTGGCAGCGTCGTCGCTCGCGGCCGGCGCATCGCTCCCTGCGTCGCGCGGCAGCGCGGCGTCCGGCAGGGCTGCGTCCAGCGTGACGAGTGGCTCGGGGCCGATGGGCTCGTCGGGCCCACCGACAAGCGAGAACGCGGCCCAGCCGAAGAGGCCCAGCGCGCCGAGGCCGAGCGCCGCGAGCCCGAAGCGCTTCTGGGTGCGCTCGCGCTCCGCAGCGCGACCCAGGCTCGAGACGAGCGACAGGACCTCCGCGTTCTTCTCATCGATCGCGAGGGCGCGGGCGAACGCGTCGTTCGCGTCGGCCTTGCGATCCTCGGCCTGCGCCCGCTTTCCGTGCGCGATCTCGGCGCTGACGATGCGCGCGTTCACCTCGTCGCGAACACTGGTGGGATCGGCGAGGAAGCGTGCGACCTCGCGGCCGGGATCCTCGATGCCGACGGGCGCCACGTAGGCGCGGAGCGCGGCCTCGAGCTCGGCGGCGCTCTGGTAGCGATCGGCCGCGCTCTTGGCCATCGCCTTGAGGAGGATCGCCTTGAATCGCCCGCCCACGGCGGGCCGGAAACGCAAGGGATCGGGGACGTCGCCGTCGAGGATGCGCTTGAGGATCTGGTGCGGGTTCTTGCCGGTGAACGGCAGGCGTCCGACCGCGAGGAAGTAGAGCACCGTGCCGAGCGCGAAGACGTCGGTGCGTGCGTCGGTGTGCTGGCCCTCGATCTGCTCGGGGGCCATGTGACCGGGGGAGCCGAGGATCTGGCCCGTCGCCGTCATCGACTGCGAGTCGACCATGTCGGCGATGCCGAAGTCGGTGAGCTTCAGGCAGCGGTTGTCGTGGAGCAGGATGTTCTCCGGCTTCACGTCGCGGTGGATGATCCCCTTCTCGTGGGCGGCGACGAGGGCGCGCGCGATCTCGATGCCGAAGCAGGCCGCGATCTCGGCGGGGAGCTCGATCGCCTGCTCGACGAAGACCTTGAGCGTGGGACCCGTGAGCAGCTCCGCGGAGATGTAGCTCTCGTCGGAGCCCTCACCGGAGTAGTCGTAGATCTCGAGGATGCACGGGTGCTTGAGGCGCGCGACGCTCTGCGCCTCGCGGCGGAAGCGCGCGCGGGCCTCCTTGGCGCCCCGCAGGTGCGGGTGCATCAGCTTGAGCGCGACCAAGCGATCGAGGTTCGTGTCGCGCGCGCGGAACACGGTCGCCATGCCGCCATGGCCGATCTCCTCGAGGAGCTCGTATTTCTCGAGCGTGCGGATCACGGGCGCTGGCCCGGAGACTATTCCTTCTGCGCCGAACTTCGTTCCGGGTTCTTCGCGTCCGTCCTCCCTGGACCCCGACGAGACGTCTCGCGTCACGCGCACGGCGGTCGGAGCGTCTGGAGGCCGTCGCCTTGACTGAGCACGCTCAGTGAGCATGCTCAGCGAGATGACGAAGCCGGCCAGCCACGACGACGCAACGAAGACCCGAGGCAAGGGGGCGAGCAGCGCGACGAAGGTGGGCGACAAGCCGGGCGGTCGCGCGGCGCAGAAGGCCTCGACGCGGGAGGCGATCTTGGCTGCGGCGCGCGCGACGCTCGCGCGGGGTGGGCTGGCGGCCACGACGACACGGCGCGTGGCCGAGGAAGCGGGCGTCGCGGTGGGCACGGTGTTCCTGCACTTCCCGGACACGAGCGCCCTGGTGGAGGCGCTGCTCGACGCGCACCTCGAGCGCGCGCTCGCGCAGGCCTACCGGACGGTGCCGGCGAACGGGACGCTGGTCGAGCAGCTCGTGCACGTGGCCAAGCGGCTCTACGACTCGTACGCGATCGAGCCGGAGCTCTCGCGAGCGTTCGTCGCGGGCTCGCTCTTTCCGGTGGACGGGCGCGCGCAGGGCGCGGCGGAGGCGCGTCTGCGCGCCTTCGAGCAGTGGGTGATGGGCCGCGTCGCGGAGGCGACCGCGCGCGGAGAGATCCCGGCGATCGAGCCCGCGCTCGCGTTCGGCGGCTTCTTCTCGCTCTACTTCGGCCTGCTCGTGGCGGGCCTCAGGGGAACGGTCACGCGTCGTGAGCAGGTGGCGCTCTTGTCGGCCTCGCTCGCGCGCCTCTTTCGCGCGGAGGTCTCGTCATGAAGGTGCTCGTCGTCGGTGGAGGGATCGGTGGGCTCACGGCCGCGATCGCGCTCGGGCGCGCAGGGCACGAGGTGACGCTGCTCGAGCGCGAGGCGTCGTTCGATCCGGTGGGCGCCGGGATCGTGATGGCGTCGAACGCGTCGCGCGCGCTCTCGACGCTCGGCGTGGAGCTCCGGGGGCACGGGGAGGAGCTCGCGCAGATGGACGTGGTGCGGAGCGACGGGACGCTCCTCCAGCGACTCGACGTGGGCCGGCTCGCCGCGCGATTCGGCCCCGTGTACGCGCTCTCGCGGCCTGCGCTGCACGAGGCGCTCGAGGCGGCGCTGCCGAGCAGCGTGGAGCTCGTGCTCTCGACCAGGGACGTGACGCTCGGAGAGGATGCACGCGGCGTGACGGCGCGCTTCGCGCTGGACGGAGCATCGCGTGAGGCACGCGTGGACCTCGTGGTGGGCGCCGACGGGCTGCGCTCGCGTGTGAGGAGCCACGTGCACGGTGAGGTGTCGCTGCGCTACAGCGGCGTCACGTGCTGGCGCGGGATCCTCGAGGATCACGGGCTCGATCGCGCGATCGAGGCGTGGGGTGGACGCGCGCGTGTGGGCGCGGTGCCGATCGGCGGGCGGCGCGTCTACTACTTCCTCGTGCTGAGCGCGGCGAAGCGCGCGCCCGCGCCCGGGCTCGCGGAGATGCGCGCGATCTTCGGTGGGTTCGAGGCTGAGGCGGGGCGTGTCGTGGCCCGCGCGCTCGAGGCGATGCCGCCGCTCCACCACGATCTCGAGGAGCTGGAGGCTCCGATGTGGGGGCGCGGGCGCATCGCCCTCCTCGGAGACGCTGCGCACGGGATGACGCCGAACCAAGGCCAGGGCGCGGCGATGGCGATCGAAGACGCGCTCGCCCTGACGCAGGCGTGCGCGAGCGGGGCCGAGGGCGCGCTCGAGCGCTACGTGACGATGCGCGGCGCGCGGGTGCGGCGCGTCCAGCTCGACTCGCGACGCTTCGGAGAGGTCGCGCACTGGCAGAGCCCGCTGGCGCGGCGGGTGCGCGATGGCCTCTTGCGGCTCGTGCCCGCACGCGTGGGCGATGCACACTTCGCGCGCCTCGTGGGACCTGGCCTCGCGCTCGCGGCGGGGGCCTGAGGCCTACCTGTGGATGGCTCGGATCGCCCTCGGAACAAAGCGTTTCGAGGTTCGGTGCGAACGCGGTGGCTCAGAGCGCGCGCTCGAGGATGGCGCGGAGCTCGGCGTCGGTGAGCACGATCGGGTTGCCCTTCATGCTGCTCGAGCGCGCGGCCTGGGACGCGACGAGCTCGAGATCATCGGTGCGGACACCGATCGCGCCGAGCGTGGGGATGTCGAGCGTGCGCGTGAGGGTGTGTGCCCAACCGATCGCGTCCTCGGCGACGGCGTCGGGCGTGGCGGTGACCGAGCGCGCGAGCTCGGTGTACCGCGCGAGGGCGGGTGAGCTCGGTGTGCGCGCGCGCAGGGCGTGGAGGTTGGCCTCGAGGACGTGGGGCAAGAGGCTCGCGCAGATCGTGCCGTGCGGCGCGGCGAAGAGACCGCCGAGCGGGCCGGCGAAGCCGTGGACGGCGCCGAGCTTGGCGTTGGCGAGCGCGAGGCCGCCGTAGAGGCTCACGAGGGCCATGTCGGTGCGCGCGTCGAGATCGTCGAGGTGCGCACAGAGGTGCGGCAGCGCGCGCGCGCCGCGCGAGATCGCATCGCGGCAGAGCGCGTCGGTGAAGGGCGTGGCGGCGTGCGAGACGAAGGGCTCGATCACCTGCACGAGCGCGTCGAGGCCCGTGGCGGCCGTCACCTCGCGCGGGGCGGTGAGCGCGAGGCACGGATCGATCAGCGCGAGCGTGGGCAGCATGCGATCGCTGCGCAGGCTGACCTTCACGCGGCGCCCGTCGGAGGCGAGCGCCGAGAGGACCGCGTTCTTGGTGGCCTCGGCGCCCGTGCCGGCGGTGGTGGGCACGGCGACGAACGGGAGCGGCTCGTGGGTGAGCGGCGTGCCGCGGCCCACGACCTCGAGGTAGTCGAGCGGATCGCCGGGGTTGGTGGCGAGCGCGGCGACGGCCTTGGCGAGGTCGAGGGCGCTGCCGCCCCCGAGGCCCACGACGAGCGAGGCGCGGTGTGCGCGGGCAAGGCGCGTGGCCTCGATCGCGTCCTCGAGGCTGGGCTCGTGCGCGATGGTGTGGAGGGCGAGCGGATGTGCGCGGCCGAGCACATCGAGGAGCGCGCGGTGTCGCGACGGATCGCGGCCCGTCACGACGAAGACGGGCGCGCCGGAGGGCACGAGGGCGCCGACGTGGCTCGGCAGGGCGCTCGCGAGACCGCGACCGAAGACGATGCGGCGAGGCGCGAGGATCTCGAAGCTCGAGGAGGTCACGTGGCTCGGCCGCTCAGGCGCTCCTCCACGCCGCGGGATCGCTGGGCGAGACGGCGCGGTACTTCACGCTCTTGCGGGGCGAGGCCATCCAGGGCTCGACCGCCGTCTTCCACGCGGCGTAGTGGGCGGTCTCCTTGTGGCGCGCTGGATCGTCGTCGGTCCGGTAGATCTCGAGGAGGACGAAGCGATCGGTCGTGCCCTCCTCACGGAGGAGATCGAAGCGAACGACACCGGGCTCCTTGCGGCTCTCGGCAGCGTTGGCCTCGGAGGCGGCGACGAAGTCGGCGACGTGGTCGGGAAGGACATGGACGAAGACCTGCACGATGAGCATCGAGCGAGCGTGTAGCAGAGAGTGGATGCGCGGTCGGCGGCGAGCGTCGAGGGGCTTCGATGAGGCTGTGCGACCTGCCCGAATGGAGGGTCGCGTCAAAGTGCCCGCAGAACGCTAGCAAGATCGGGGGGTTACGAGACGAGGAGTGACCCCGTGGTAAGGAGCGGGATGGAGCGGTTCGCGCGGTTCTCGTGGGGCGTCTTGGCCTACAACCTGGCGGTCATCGCCTGGGGCGCGTTCGTGCGCGCGACGGGCTCGGGCGCGGGGTGCGGCGCGCACTGGCCGATGTGCAACGGCGAGGTGGTGCCGCGGGCCGCGAGCGTGGAGACGATGATCGAGCTGACGCACCGCGCGACCTCGGGGATCGCGCTCGTGCTGGTGGTGGTGCAGCTCGTGTGGGCGCTCCGGGCGTTTCCGAAGGGACACCGAACGCGTGCGCTCGCGATCGCGACGATGGTGTTCATGCTGCTCGAGGCTGCGGTGGGCGCAGCGCTCGTGCTCCTCGAGCTCGTGGCCGACAACCAGTCGATGGCACGGGCCGGCTGGATCGCGGTGCACCTCGTGAACACGTTCTTGCTCGTCGCGTCGCTGGCCCTCACGCCGTGGTCGGCGACCCGCCCCGAGCCCGCGCCTGCAGGCCGCGGGGGGCTCACGGGGGCGCTCGTGCTGGGGGCGATCCTCCTCCTCACCACGGGTGTGGCGGGCGCGATCACGGCGCTCGGTGACACGCTCTTTCCTGCTGAGTCGCTCGCGTCGGGCATGGCCGCGGACCTCTCGCCCACCGCGCACTTCCTCGTGCGGCTGCGGGTGATCCATCCGGTGATCGCGACGGCGGGCACGGTCTATCTGCTGATCCTCGCGGGCTTTCTCGCCTCGACACGTCACGAGGGCTCGTTCGGCCCGAGCACACGCACCGCAGCGATCGCCGTGGCGAGCCTCGCGGTGACGCAGCTCCTGGCGGGGCTCGTGAACCTCTGGCTCCTCGCGCCGGTGTGGATGCAGCTCGTGCACCTCTTGCTCGCGGACCTCGTGTGGATCGCCTTCGTCTTCCTCGCGGACGCGGCCTCGCACACCTCGCCGAGAGGGGCGCCGCCAGCGCTTGGCGCGGCGCAGGTCCCGCGATAATCGCAGCGGATGCGCCTCCGACGTCGTCATGACAGCCCTGCCGCGCGCCTCGCGGGCTACTTCGGTCGCGGCCTCCTCGTGTTCGTGCCCACCGTGGGCACGCTCTACACGGTGTGGCTCGTGCTCTCGTACCTCGATGGAGCGATCGGCTTTCCGATCCCGGGGCTCGGGCTCGTCCTCACGCTGCTGTTGATCGTGCTGATCGGGTTCTTGCTCTCGAACGTGATCGGGCAGGCCGCGCTCGACGCGTTCGAGAACGCGATCAAGTCGCTCCCCGTCGTGAGCCTCCTCTACACGAGCCTCAAGGATCTCCTGGGCGCCTTCGTGGGCGACAAGAAGAGCTTCGATCGGCCCGCGATGGTGGCGCTCGATCCGGAGGGCAAGATCAAGGTGTTCGGCTTCGTGACCTGCGAGCGCTTCGACGACGTGCGCCTCAAGGACATGTGCGCGATCTACCTGCCGCAGGCCTACAACTTCGCCGGCAACATCCTCATCGTGCCCAAGGCCTCGGTGGAGATGGTCGACGCGGATCCCGCGCAATTCATGGCGTTCATCGTCTCGGGCGGTGTGAGCGCCATGGGCGGCGCCAAGACCCACTACGAGGAGAGCACTGCCTCACTCGGCACGCGGAGCTGACGCCACGCCGGTCCCGCCAGCGCTCGTCACGTCAGCGCCGATCAGGCCAGCGCGCGGAGAGAGACGGTCCGCTCGAGGGCGCGAGCGCCCTCGACGAGCTCGCCCCAGAGCTCGCCGAGGAGCTGTCCGAGGGGCACGGGGGGCTCGCGGAGCGAGTCGATCGGATCGGCGAGGAACACGGAGCGCTTCGCGCGACGGGGCCTCGCGAGGTAGCCACGGCGCGCCGAGGCGTGGTGGACGGCGGGCGGCCCGCGGAAGTCGTCGTCGTCGTCGTCGTGCGACAGCTCGATGACGTGCTTGGGTGCATCGCGGCGATCGGTCATGTCGAGCTCCCGACGAGCCACGCGGCTCGGATGCTCGGGTTGTCGACGAGCCGGATCGGGCGGTCAAGAAAGCCGCTGTGCGATCCACAGCGCGCAGGATCAGGTGCGAGAGGGCGTCTCCGGACCGAGGTGGTGATCGACCCATTCGGCGACGCTGCGGACGCGGAGCGAGTCGGCGTGATCGGGGTAGAAATCGAGGGCGTCCACGAGGACCGCGTCGAGGCCGGCGGCGCGCGCGCCGTCCACGTCGATGCCGGGGATGTCGCCGAGGTAGATGGCACGGCTCGCCTCGACACGGAGCCGAGCGAGGGCGCGGCGGAAGATCTCCGGGTCGGGCTTGCGCACGCCCTCGTGGTGCGAGTCGACGATGATCTCGAAGGCGTCGCCGAGGCCCACGCGCGCGAAGACGTCAGGCAGTTTTCCCTCGGAATTGCTCACGATCCCGACGCGCAGGCCTGCCGCGCGGAGCCGCGCGAGGGCGTGGGGCAGCGCGCTCGGGACCGAGCGCCAGAGGTTGAACGCGTCGTGCGCGCGTCGGAGCGGCACCACCATCTCGCGCGCCGTCGCGGCTCCGAGGCCCGCTTCCTCGAGGAGGGCGCGGAGGTAGAGACCCCAGCCCTCTTCGTGTGAGACGCCCGCGCGGAGGAGCGTCTCGTAGCGGCGCTTCGCCACACCCTCCACCTGCCGGAGCACGCGCGCATCGGTGGGGTGACCGTGGCTCGTGACGATGTCGGCCACAGCCTCGTGATCGAGGAAGATCACGGTGTTTCCAGCGTCGAGGAGGACGAGGTCGAGCGCCATACGGCGCGTGTACCACGCACGCGTGGTGTTCAGGGCGCGACCAGGGGATCGGTGGCGCGAGGCCTCGGCTGGCCCTGGCACGGCGCGCTCTCGTAGCCGGGGCAGTAGGGCTCGACGCGCGCAGAGGCGCCGCAGATCTCGGCGGGCGCTGTGGGCTCGCAGCTCGGACACTCGACGGACGTGGTGCTCACGTCGAGCGAGGCGACGCCGCAGAGGGCTGTGAGCGTGAGGCGCGAGTCCTCGAGCACGACGCGCTCGCCCTCGAGCGCGCTCCGACGGATGCGTGCGCGTCCACGGACATCCCCCTCGAGGCGGCAGCCGTCGACATCGACGTCGACGAGCTCGAGCGGCTCGAGACAGCCGGCGATGCGCGTGTGGAGGACGTCGAGCACGGCGAGGGTCACCGACGTGCAGCGCGTGACGTCGACGCCGTCGAGCTCGCCTGCGGCGGCGACGAGGACCTCGACGTCGAGATCGGAGTGCATGACCGTCGCGTCGAGCAGCGAGAGGCGATCGGCTCGCAGCGTGCCGTCGGTGCAAGAGCTCACCTCGAGCGTGAGCTCCTCGGCGCTCACGTGAGCACGGGAGAGCACCGAGCCGTGCGCGAGGAAGGAGGCCTCGGCGGCGGCGAGCACGCTGTCGGTCACGACGACGGCGTCGAGCTCGAGCCGAGGTGGGCGCGCACCGTCGTCGACGTCGAGGACGAGGCGGCTCGCGCCGATCGCGCCGCCCTCCATGCGCACCTCGATCGGCCCGTGGACGTGGAGCTCCGCGGCATCGATCTCGCCCGCGAGGAGCACGGTGCCGGGCACGGTGGACGAGACGTCGAGGCGCGCTCCGGTGAGACGCACGCCGCGGAGATCCAGAGTGAACGGCTGCTCGACCTGGAGCGTGGCGTCGGTGCAGCGGAGGTCGAGCGTCTCGGGGCGCGCGTGGAGCGAGAGCGTCTCGCTGCGACGCGCCGGGCACGGGCTCGACGCGACCCCGAGCTCCGCAGTGGGCATCCAGCGCGGGGCGTGAGGCGCGAGCGCGCCCTCGCAGGAGACCGCGAAGCACGCGTCGTCGGGCATCGACGGGCCGAGAGGCCGCTCGCCGACGACGGGGAGGCCGATGCCCTCGCACCCGACGAGGCCGAGCGCGAGGAGCACGCGCGCCAGGGCTCGGATCGAGGCGCTCATGGCGTCGCCTCGCTCGGATCCACCGACACGGTGCGCTCGAGGTGCACGACGACGCGCCGATTGAGCTCGAGCGCGCGGGCATCGTCCTCGCGCACGAGCGCCGCGCCCTCGCCGTCGGCGCGGATCTCGATGCGCCGGTCCTCGATGCCGTGCGCGACGAGGAACGCGCGCACGGCCTCGGCACGCCGCCGCGAGAGCGCGTCGTTGTAGGCCTCCTCGCCCGTGCCGTCCGCGTGGCCCTCGATGACGACGAGCGCGTCGCGCGGGGCTTCGTCGACGGAGCGCAGGAGATCGTAGAGAGACGCCTCACCACAGCTCGAGAGATCGGTGCGATCGTGCTCGAAGAGGAGGGGCGGGACCATCGTCTGCACCGTGCGCGTGACCGTGGCGGGCACGGCGCGATCGACGAGGCGGAGCAAGGCCTCGGGATCGGTCGGCGCAGGCGGGGGCACGACGACCGGATCGCTCGGGACGCGCCGCTCGACGACGCGGGTGTGCGAGGTGACTCGGGTGAGGACGATCTCGCGCGGTGGCTCCGGCGGCGCCGAGGGGCGAGGGCGAAAGGCGACGCTGAGGCCGAGGCTCACGAAGACCGCGTCGCCCGTCTGCGTGGGCCCGTCGGTCCACACGACGTGCACGATCGAGAGCTCGGGGCCGATCGACCACTCGTCGACGATGTCGATCCAGAGGCCCGCGCTGCCGAGGAGCACGGGCACGAGCAGCGTGCCGGTCGCCCCGACCCCCACGGCGAGCCGCACCATCGGAGTGACGCGATCGAGGCGGGGCATGGCGCGGAGGCCGAGCGACAGATCGAGGAGGCCACCCACGCCGTTGCGCCCGCCCACGGCCAGGCCGCCGATGCCCAGCTCGCCCGAGAGCCACGGCAACGGTCGGAGGCCGCCGCTGAGCTCGAATCCGCCTCCTTCTTGGTCGAATCGGAGGATCTGACGCTGGTCGTCGGTGACCATGGCGCCGCCGCGCAGCGAGAGGGAGAGAACGTGCTCGGACTCACCGGCCGCGATGGTGGCGCTGGGCGCGGCCTGGGCATGGCCAGGGCTCACACCTACCGCCCACGCCGCGGCGAGGACGAGCGCGAGGACCGCGAGCCGCGAGGGTGAGCGGAGCTGCACGCGCTGGGTCGTGTGCGGACCGTGTGTTTTCCAACCCTCGTTCGCAGCCGACGTCGTGGTACCGTCGGGTCCTCGAGAGGGAGCCGATGCAGGACTACCAGGAAGCCATGCTCAAGTCGCTCGTCGCGGTCGCGTGGGCGGATGGTCGGGTCGATGCCGAAGAGCACGAGGTGATCGAGGCCTTGATCTCGGCGTTCGAGGTGGGCAGCGAAGCCGCCGAAGGAATCCGCGAATTCGCCAAGGCGCCCAAGACCCTCGACGACGTGCCGCTGACCGATCTCTCGGCGAGCGATCGGCGCGTGCTCCTGCAGCACGCGGTCATCCTCACGTACATCGACGGCACGCAGAGCGAGAAGGAGAAGGAAGTGCTCTCCACGCTCGTGACCAAGCTGCGCGTGCCTGCCGACGAGGCGTCGCAGATCCTCGCGGACGCCGACGCGCGGGCGAAGCGCCTGCTCTCGCTCTTGTGATCTCGAGCTCGCTGCGTCGAGATCGGTCTGCTCGCGCGGTGGTATCGTCGGCGTGATGCACGCGCTCGCGGGCTCCCCGCTGGTCTCTTCGCTCGCCCTCGCGCTCGTGCTCGCGGCGCCCGCGGGTGCGCGCGCGCAGGCGAGCGAAGGCGCGAGCGACGAAGCGCCCGACGATCCCGGGCTGAGCGCCGACCGACGCGACGAAGAGGCGCGCAACCTGTTCCACGCGGGCGAGGTCGCGTTCGGCGACGGACGTTTCGAGAGCGCGCTCGACTACTTCCAGCGCGCGTACGAGCTGAGCGGGCGCGGCGCGATGCTCTACAACATCGCGAGCGCCGCCGATCGACTGCGCCGTGATCGCGACGCGCTGGAGGCCTTCGAGCGCTACCTCCGCGAGGTACCCGAGGCGGGCAATCGCGCGCAGGTGGAGGCGCGCATCGCCGTGCTCCGCGAGGCGATCGCCAGGGCGGAGAGCGCGGAGGCGAGCGCGCACGTCGCACCAGAGCCCACGACCGAGACGGTGCCGCCCGAGGAGCCAGCCTCGTCGAGCCCCGCGGTCGGGGCGTGGGTGCTGCTCGCGGCAGGGGCGGCGATCGCGGTGGGCGGTGGTGTGTCGCTCGGCCTCGCGGCGGCCGACGTGGCGAGCGTGGAGCACGCCCCACCCGACACGGAGTGGTCGACGGTGGCGGACGCCTTCGGACGATCGGAGGCCGAGTCGATCGCAGGCGCGATCCTGCTCGGCGTGGGCGGCGCTGCGATGGTGGCCGGCATCGTGTGGGCGGTGTTGCCGTCGAGCGAGAGCGCGAGCGTCACGGTGAGCGTGAGCCCCGGCGGCCTCATCGCGCGAGGATCGTTCTGATGCGCGCCGTGCTCGTGCTCGCGTGCCTCGCGACCTCGTCGCTCGCCATGCTCGGCTGTCGTGCGCACGTCGACGATGGTCGGTTCACCTGCGTGAGCGGCGGCTGTCCCGTGGGCTTCACGTGTATCGCTGGACGCTGCCGCGAGGGGACCGACCTCGATGCCGCGCTCGGCGAGCTCGACGCTGCGGCGATGGATGCTGCGGCGATGGATGCGAGCAGCGATGGCGGCGGCTCGCTCGACGCGACGCTCTGGGATGCAGGCTCGGATGCCGCAGCCCCGGACGCGTTCTCGTCGGTCGATGCGAGGGCGCTGAGCGATGCCGCGCGTGATGGCGGTCCGGACGCGGCGCGTGACGCGGGGCTCGTGCATCCGGTGCGAGTGCTCGATGCGCTCGCAGACGATGGGGGCGTCCCGCTGACGAGGATCGGCCTCACGCTCGCGGGCGAGCATCGCGAGGTGGGCCCCGGATGCGTCACGCGCTTCGCATCGGTGCCTGACGGCGTGCAGACGCTCGCCATCGAGGTGGCTGGCACCACCGTCTCGGCGGACGTGCTCGTGGAGGAGCCGACGCTGGTGGTCGTTGGGCGATCGGAGTCGGGCGAGATCGCGACGTTCGCGCGCCGCGACGATCTCCCCGCGGCCGGCGCGATGGGCGAGAGCGTGGTGCAGTATCTGCCGCTCGTGCGGACGAGCGCGGGGGCGATCTCTCTCCTCCACGGCGTGGGCGGCAGCCGAGCCGCCGTGGGCTTCGGCGCGTGGACGGACACCCACACGAGCGCGGAGCCGAACGCCGACGTCGCGCTCTTCTACACCGAGACGTTCGTCATCCCGCGTCTGCTCGCGAGCTTCCGTGTTGCGGTGCCGCCGGCCGCGCGCGTGGTCCTCACCGGCAACGCCGACGCCCACCCGAGCTCGCCCGACGGGCCGCGCGCGATCCTCGTTCCCTCGGGCGCCGACGAGTGCGGAGCCCCGATCCTCCCCGACCCTCAGATCGTGGCCGCGAACCTCGCGCAGGATCGTCTCGCGTGGTTCGGGAGCCCGGCGTACGTGTGCCAGCTGGGGAGCGGCGTCGACGCCTTCTCCGTCGCGGCCGGCGACGTCACGGGGACCGCGAGCTCGTTCGCGGGCCTCTCGCGCTTCGGGATCGCGCGCGCGGCGGCCGACGCATGCGGTCGCTCGGCGCGCGTCGTGGACCTCGGGACGTTCGCGCACCCGGGCGGTCGCTATCTCGCGGTCTTCAGTGGCGTGCTGCGCGACACGGACGTGACGGACTGGACGATCACGTTGCTCGAGGATCCCCCGCCCGAGATCCCGTCCGCCGCAGGCGGTCCGACGAGCGCGCGCGTGCTCTACGCGAGCTTCGCCCCGATGGCCCTCGCGTCGCCGTTCGACGTGTTCGCGGGGACCTCCACGACGGAGCGACTCGCGAACGACGTGGCCGTCGCAATGCCCGTCGCGGGGACCACGAGCCGTGACGTGATCGGCACGATCGGCTTCAGGCTCGCCGCGGCGGACGCGCCGACGACCACGCTCGAGGCCTATCCCGCGCCTTCGCTCCGAGACGTGGGGCCCGGCAGTGCCTTCGTGCTCGTCTCGGACGTGAACAACCTCGGCGTCGAGGCACGCATCGACTACGTCGCCGCGCCCTACGGTCGACCCTTCCGCATCCAGACCTTGTCGCCGATGCCGTGATCAGCCGGCGCGACGCGCCGCCTCGCGCGCGAGCACGGAGCGCGTGGGCTGGATGGCCGTGAGCGCAGCGCCCTCGAGCAGCCGCCCGACGCGATCGGCGCGCGCGTGTCCCTGGATGCGATCGATCGCCTCGACGTACGCGGGGAAATAGCGAGCACGCGCGGGCAGTCGCGCCACCACTGCGCGGATCGCGGGCCAGCTCGCCGCGTGGCTCGCGCGCTCGAGCGGGCCCCAGGGGAGCTCGAGCTCGCGCCGCAGCCGATCGGTGAGCATCCCCGCAGTGACCACGCGGTACCACCGGGTGAGCGGCGCATAGAGCGGACGCGGGGGCTGGAGGAGGAAGCCTGCGAGCGCGCGGCAGGGTCGCGACGCGGTGAGCGTGGAGGACGCGAGCGTGTCGGCGAAGTACTCCTGGAAGCGCGTGAACGACTCGGGGCTGCTCGACGGTGGCACGCCGAAGAGCGACGCGAAGACGCGTGACTCCTCGTAGTAGCGCTCGCGATCGGAGCGCGAGAGCGGGCCGATCGCGGACTCGTAGACCGTGAGCGCGGAGTCGACGAGGGTGGCGTGGACCCAGAGGAGCGCAGACCGATCGAGGGCGTGATAGCGGTGCCCCGCGACGTAGGGGCCGACGGCCTCGACGATCGGGCCCTTCACGCGCTTGTGGATCGCGTACACGCCACGCGCGGAGCGCTCGGCCGTGTCGAGGTCACCGAAGACCATCGCGAAGACGTGCTCGAACGTGCGGCGGAAGCGACCGACCGGATCCTGCGGCGTGTCCGAGTGCTGATCGATCGCGTACGCGACGTAGGGATGACAGAGCTGGAGCAGCGCGGCGCGCCCCCCGCCGAGCAGGATCGCGATCTCACGGTTCACCTGCCAGCTCACCGAGCCGGGGCCGTACACACCGTCGCGCGGGTCCCGCGTACGCGCGCGGATCTCGCGGAGCGTCTCGTCGAGGTCGAAGCGGGGCCCCGCGATCACCATGCATCGAGGGTCGCCAGAGCGAGAGAGAGACGCAAGAGGCTCGCGTCGTGACGGCCCCCTCGCGTCGTTCGGCGCGCGCGTACCCGCTTCGATCAGAAATCTTGGGTGCTCGGAGAACTTCGTCGCGAGCCCGCCGTCTGAGCGCGCAGTCTTGCCGTCCGCCACGTCCACGAGGTCCTCCATGCCCCGCCGAGCCCTGTCCTCTCGAGAGATCTCCGTTCTCTGGCTGCTCGTCGCGACGACGGGCGCTCTGCTCGCGCTGAGCCCTTCCGAGGCGCACGCGCAGCGTCGCCACGACACGACCGAAGCGCTCATGGTCGGTGGGCGCTTCGATCCAGGAGCCGCGTGGCTCGTGGGCTACGACCTCGAGATCGAGCTCCACACGCCGTGCGGCTTCAACCTGGGGCCCGCCGCGTCGGTCGCCTTCGGCGGGCTCGACGGGGAGGCGCAGCGACAGGATCTGCTCGCGTCGCTCGACATCCTCCGAGGTCGCTTCCTCCTCGACGAGCACCACTGCGGAAGCTGCGGCTATCGCCTCCAGGCGCTGCTCGGCGCCGGCATGTACTTCGTGATGCACGGGGCTGCGCAGATCCCGCGCGTGTACGTGAACGACAACGGCGACGCGATCCCCGTGATCGAGCGCTACGTCGACGAGTGGCGCCTCGGCGCGCAGCTCACGGGTGGCATGTCGGCCGATTGGTGGTTCTCCGAAGAGTGGGCGATCACGGGTGTGCTCGCGTTCCACGTGCGCCTCGACGACTACGCGCGCATGCCCGGCATCTGGGCCGAGGCCTCGCTCGGCATCCGCTTCGGGACCTGAGCCTGGTCGTCGCGTGCCCACACGCAGTACGATCACGCGATGATCTCTCGTTCTCGGTGGGCGATCGCGCGTGGTGGCGGGCTCGCGCTCGGCGTGCTCGTGGGGCTCGGCGGCATCGTCGGCTGCGGCGGCGGTGACGGCACGAGCGACGCGGGCACCACGACGACCGACGCCGCGAGCAGCCCTCCGCCGAGCGGCTGTGCGCCCGAGGCGATCACGCTCATCGGCCTCGTGAACGCATACCGCGCAGAGAACGGCCTGCCGGCGATCCCCGCCTCGAGCTCGCTCTGCACGGTGGCCGCGACGCACACGCGCGACCTCGCCGAGCACCACCCCGACACGGGCATGTGCAACCTGCACTCGTGGTCCGATCAGGGGAGCTGGACGCCGTGCTGCTACACGCCCGATCACGCGCAGGCGCAGTGCATGTGGGACAAGCCGCGAGAGCTGAGCGACTACCCAGGCAACGGCTACGAGAACGCGTTCGCGGGCAGCGACGATCCCATGGCCGCGCTCGAAGGCTGGAAGCACAGCCCGGGACACAACGCCGTGATCCTCAACCAGGACATCTGGGCGGACCATCCGTGGGGCGCGATCGGCGCCGACATCCACGCGGGCTACGCGGTGCTCTGGTTCGGGGAAGAGCCCGATCCCGCGAGGTGATCGAGCACCACGACCCCACGGCTCAGGCGGCGACGTCGCCCTCGGCCGGTGGAACGAAGGGCCCCGGCACCGCGGGCCAGATGCACTGGCCGCTCGCGGGGTCGAAGTGGGCGCCGATGTCGCTGCAGCAGTGCTCGGCCGAGCCGTGACGGATCGACCAGCCCGCGCAGCTCTCGCCGTCCATCCCCGTACCGTCGAGCACCCTGGCCACGACGCGATCGCAGCCGCTCGCACCGAGCATCGTGGTGAGGCCCGCGGCGACCATCGCGGTCCGCAGGGCGCGGCGTCGGATCTCGGAGCGTGAGGACATGACGAGGAGCGTCGATCGCGCCGCCTCGAGGGTCAACAGAGCGCGCGCCGACGAGCGCGTGCCATCATCGGCGCCATGAGAGATCGCGATCGCTCGCGCGCGCTGAGGCTCCTTCCCGTCGTGGTGTTCGGCCTCGCGATGATCGTCCACGGACGCAGCACGTTCGTGCGTGCGCAGCAGGCGGGCACGAGCGCGCCCGCGCGAGAAGACAGCGCCGCAGGGGGCACCCCCACGGAGGGCAGTCCCGCGGAGGGCACGACTGCGGAGGGCACGACTGCGGAGGGCAGTCCCGCGGAGGGCACGACCGCGGACGGCGCCGCCGGCGAGGGCACCTCGGAGACCGACGAGGCGACGGAGCCCTCGGGCCCTTCTCACGTGACGGTGGGCCTCTACCTCCACCACGTGCCCGAGCTCGACCTCCACAGCTCGAGCTACCTCGCCGACTTCTACCTGTGGTTCCTCTGGCGCGGCGAGCTCGACCCCACCGAGACCTTCGAGATCACGAACCTCGTCGAGGGCTGGGATCTCATGAAGACGCCGCTCTACGTGGACGACGACGGCAACCCCGCGCCCGAGGATCTCCCCGACGGCCGCCGATACCAGTGCTTCCACGTGCAGGGTCGCTTCGGGCATCCGTTCGACGTGCACGCGTATCCGTTCGACGAGCAGGACATCGTCGTCGAGATCGAGGACGGCGAGTACCTCGTCGACGAGCTCGTCTACGAGGTCGATCCGGGGAGCACCCTGCTCCACCCCACGCTCGAGCTGCCGGGCTGGGAGATCGGTACGCCCACGCCCACCGTGATCGAGAGCATCTACCCCACGAATTTCGGCGACATCCGCAACCCCGAGGGTGGCGATCACTACTCGCAATTCCGCTACTCGGTGCGTGTGCAGCGGCCCGTGCTCGGCGCGTTCGTGAAGACGATCGTGCCGATCATGGTGGTGATGCTCATCACCCTCGTGATGTTCTTCATCGACCCGAAGTACTTCGAGGGAAGGCTGGGCCTGGGCATCACGAGCCTCATCTCGGCCGTGGCCCTCCAGCTCACGGCCGCCGCGGATCTGCCGGCCACGGGCTACCTCGTCTTGCTCGATCACGTCTACAACGCCAGCTACATCGTGATCTTCGTGGCGCTGCTCGAGAGCGTCATCTCGGTGGGCATCGCCGATCGCGGCGACGTGCTGCGAGCCAAGCGCCTCGATCTCGTCACGCTCGTGGTGCTGACGATCACCTTCTTCGGCACCGTGAGCTGGCTCGTGCTCACGCGCTGAGGGCGTGTCGGAACCTCGCCGGGAGGTCGTTGTCGGATCGGGGGTGCGGCTCCGAACGACCCTCCTTTTCCTCGTGATCGTGGGCCTCGCCGCGCCCGCCTCCGCCCAGGAGAGCGAGGT
This sequence comes from Sandaracinaceae bacterium, assembly GCA_019694315.1. GTDB lineage: Bacteria > Myxococcota_A > Polyangia > Polyangiales > Sandaracinaceae > JAFLCL01. Next base: position 11,740 of record JAIBCE010000045.1, on the reverse strand, counting down.
GGCGCTCGCGCGTCATCGCCTCCACGCCACGCTCGACGGAGGCTTCGCGATCGTCGCCGAGGAGCTGGTGCTCGAGACCACGGGGCCGCAGCACCGCGCCGCCAGGTTCTCTCTCGCCGTACCGCACGACAGCGAGCTCGTGGCGCTCGAGGCCTGTCAGGCCGGCGTGTGTCGTGAGGCTCGCCCCGTCACGGAGGCGAACGAAGTCTTCCGCGCGGCGCAGTATGGGCTTCATCCGGCGGGCACGGCGCCGCTCGTGCTGGCCGAGCGCGCGGCGAGCCAGCTTCGGCTCCAGGTGGCGGGCCTCGAGCCCGGGCGCGCGGAGATCCGCGTGGTGTGGACCGCCCCGACCGAAATGCTCGAAGGCATCGAGCGAGCGCACCTCCCTGCGCGACCTGATCCGGTGGAGATCACGCTCGCGAGCGCGCACCTCACGGAGCTCTCGATCGACGGGGATCCGACGCGCACGACGAGCCGAGCTGGCGAGGCCTTCGATCTCATGGGCGTGAGCGCCGCGACCGCGCCGAGCGTGGAGATCGGCCGGATCGGAGACGGTGCAGGCTGGGCGCGCGTGGTCGCCCCGGCGCAACCGACGAGCGCACGCGACGTGGTGGTGCTCCTCGATCTCTCGCCGAGCGCGCGAGAGCGAGCCGAGCTGCCCGCCGCGCTCCGTGCGCTCCTCGATGCGATCCCGGATGGCTCGCAGGTCACGCTGATCGGCTTCGGGCGACGCGCGCGCACGCTGGCCCGAGGGCCCGTGGAGTCGCTGCGCCGGAATCCGTATGCGCTGCCTGCCGACCTCGGGGCCTCCACGTCGCTCTCGGCCGCGGTCGCCGAGCTCGACGCGCTCCCGGCGCAGGAGGCGCAGGGCACGAGCGCACCCACCCTCGTGTGGCTCGGCGACGGCGGCCTCGGCTGGGGACGCGCCGAGCGCGAAGCACAAGCGACGCTCGCGCGACGAGGCGCGCTGCGCGTGGTCTTCGACGGAGAGCCGACGGATCCATCGACGGTGCGTGTCGATCCGATCGTCGATCCGCGCGGAGCCCGCGGCACGCTGGCGGGGCTCTTCGCGGACACGATCGACGTGACGGTGGCCGATCGGACCGTGCGCGTGCCGAGCGGACAGGCGCGCCTCGTACCGCTGCGCGACGTCGCGAGCGCGGCGGGCCCGCAAACGGTGTTTTCGAGCGTTCCGTTCGAGGCCGCACGTGGCCTCGTGCGCGCGAGCCTCGGCTGGGGTCGTTCGCGCGCGCTCCTCACGCTCGATCCCCGCGATCGACACGCGGCGAACAAGACGGCGCGCGGCGAGCTCGGCATCTTCGTGGCCGGCGGTGGGCTCCAGGGAGGCGGGCGCGTGATCATCCTGTGCAGCTGCCTGGGCGGCGACCCCTCCGGCTACCCCAGCGTCGAGGTGCTCGGCCGGATGATGCGCACGCTCGAGGCGCCCGTGCGGGCCTGCTTCGCCGACGCACGCCACGGCGACCCACGCCGCGAGCTCCGCGCGACGTTCGTGATCGGTCTCGGCGACGACGAGCTCGGCGACGCCGACGTCGAGACCGACGATCCCTCGCTCCGGAGCTGCCTCCTCGACACGCTCGACGCGCTCGTCGTGCCGAGCCTCGGCCTCGGTCCCGGCCAGCGCGTGCTCGTGCGCTACCCGTTCGGCTCCCCGGCAGTGCAGACGCTCGCGCCTGCGCCGCTCGACGCCGAGGTCGCCTCGTCGCTCGACGCGAGCTTCGGCGACGAGCCATCGGTTCCGCCGATGACGTTGCTCTCGGTCATCAGCGAGACGAATGACGCGAGCCGAGCTTGGGCCGGCGCCTCGGACCGGTGATGCGAGGGCGGGGCTGATCAACCGCGCGACGCGTTGCCGAGCGTGCTCGAGAGGCGCGCGGCGACCGTCCCATCGAGGCGCGCGATCGAGCGTCTCACACGCCGCACCCAGCCGAGCCCACGCGTCTCGAGCGCCCGCCACGCGAGGCGGACATCCTCGATGCGATCGGTCAGGAGCACGCGCAGGAGCGCCTCGGATTGGAGGAGATCCTTGCGTGCCTTCGTGGCGAACGCAGCGTTCCGTGCGTCGGCGACCAGGAGCTTGTGCAACGCGAAGCGAGACGGGTCCGGAACGTTCACCAGCACGCCTGCACCACCGACGATCACGGCGGGCTGGCTCTCTTCCACCAGGTAGTCGAGGTAGCGAAGTGGCATCGCGCTCGCCCCGAGCGCCTCGATGTGGACCGGCGCCTCGGAGCGACCGCGCATCGGCGTGAGCAGGTCGAGACGAAGCCTGGTTCCGTGCACCTCGAAGGAGGTGGAGGGTACACGCGGGTCGAAGCCAGGGATCGGCCACAACCGGAGCCCGTCGACGCCTTCGGTCCCCGTGAGCCGAGGCATGAGGGGAGTCTCGACCAGTGCGACGAGGACTCGCGGGTCGTGGACGAGGTCGACGTCCGCAGTGCGCACCGAGGCCAGATCCGCGCTGGCGCCGAGCGAATTCATGAGCGCCGCGAAGGCGTGTGTCCCGACGAGGACGCCTCCGATCGCGAAGACCGAGCCGTGTGCAAGCGTTTGGAGCAGCTTGAGCTCGGCGGCCGTCGGCCCGGTGCATCCAGCAGCGCGCGCGAGCTTGGCCAACATCCCACGTCGATCGTTGTCCGCCCGCTGATTCGCCCAGCCTGCGGTCAGCTCCGCGGCGCGTCGCCGAACGTCCGGTGTGTCCGAGCCGAGGTACGTCTGCCGCATGCCGCCGAGCGCACGCTCCTGGACGTAGAGGTACACGCGACCTCCGATGGTCTTCTCCACCAACGTCGCGACACGACCTTCGTGCCGCCGCGCGAGGGCCGTGGTCAGGCGCTCGGCGTCGGCGGTCTGGGCCTCGAGCGGCAAGCGAGCGACGTGGAGCACGATGGGATTATACGTCGCGTTTCACTCTGCGACGTATAAGACGTCCGCCCCGAGACATGGGCGGTGCGTCGCGAGGCGTGGCTCGTGCGGGAAGGCTCAGGGCAGGTTGCCGGAGGCCCGCACGAGCGCGCCCGGCGTGAAGCCGTCGAAGTGCTCCTCGTAGGTCGAGCCGTCGATGCCGACCACGCGCAGCGTGAACGCGCCCGTGCCGAAGCCGGCGCCGTCGGTGAAGGTGCCATCGGCGCCGCGCGTCATCGCGGTGAAGCTCGCGTGGTTGGTGCTCTGGACCTCCACGCGATCGACCGGCACGCGCGGGTTGCGGATCCAGAGGCTCGTCCACCACTCGTTGGCGCCCGTCTGGTACTGCACGTAGAGCGGCTCGGTCGTGGGGCACGTGATGCGCTGCCAGTGCATCGTGCGTGGGTACTCGCCCTCGGTGAGCATGTCGTAGAGGGCGCTCGAGAGGTCGAGGTTGCCGGGCGCGCTCGTGACGCCGTAGGTCACGACGCGCGCGATCGCCGTGTGCCCCCGATCGGTCGTGATCTCGATGCACGCATCGCACTCGCCACCGTCGGAGGCGAGCTCGTTCGAGAGGCCCGCGAGCAGGCTGCCCTCGAGCGTCTCGATCGCCGGATCGTAGGGCCCGCACGCGTTCCAGAACGAGCCCGACCACTCGACCGGACCGAGGTGGTACTCGCCGCTCACGACGTCGCCGAAGCGCCGCACCGAGCCCGGATCGACGTACGCGTCGAGGCTCGGATCGCGGTACGCGTCGGTGCCCGGCGTGACGAACGCGTCGGCGGGCGTCGAGGAGGCCGCATCGGGCTCGGGCGCGGAGCCCCCGCAGCCCGAGAGCGTCACGAGGACCGCGACGAACGACCCGACCCACGACTTGTCACGCATGCGTCCTCCTCAGATCAGGTTGCCATGAGGGGCTGTCGCCAGCCCCTCCCCCCGTCGGAGTGAATCCGCCGGGGCCCCCCTCCCGCGACGCTTCGGTCGCTTCGCTCCCTGCGCGCGGGGCCCCAGCCCCGCTTGCCTCCGGCTTCGGATTCTTCCTAGAGCGTGACTCAATTGCATGGACTCACGCCCGTCTTCTCTAGGCTGCTCGCTTCTCGGCCCAGGACTTCTTGCCCGGCAGCCCGAGCTCCTCGAAGCGCGGGACGATCACGTCCTCGATCACGGCGTAGAGGATCTCACGACCGTCACGACCATCGACCGCACCGAGCGCGGCGAGCTCCTCGCGCAGCGCCTCGGGGATGGGCGGCGGCAGCGGCATCGCGCCGAGCATCTTCTCTTCGATCGCCCCGAGCGCCAGCGGCAGATAGCGGCAGAGCCCCGCGCGCTCGTCGTCGGTGAGGCTCGGCAGCCACTCGCCCAGCAAGGCCCAGCCGAGCTTGGCGTGGAGGATCTCGTCGGCCGAGAGCTGCTCCACCACGCGACGGATGCGCGGCTCCGTCGTCATCTCGCGCTCCTCGGCGAGCAGCGACGTGCTGATGGTCTCGCTCAGGCACGACGCGAAGATCACGTTGCGGAGCACGCGCTCGCGCGCGCTTGCCCCCGCGTGCTCGGGCAGGGGCTGCGTCACGAGGTCCGCCTCGAGCTCGGGCACCCCGCCGAGGTAGCGCACGAGGTCGAGACACAGGCTCGCGTGACGGATCTCGTCCATCGCCGCGCGGAGCACCACGGTCTTGTACTCGACGCTCGCCTCGGCCTCGATGAGCTGCGGCAGGAGGCGCGAGAACACGCAGGCGCTCTGGTGCTCGTGGAGCGCCCGCGCGCGCCAGGCCTCGCGCGCGATCTCGATCGCTCGCGCGGAGTAGCTGCCCTCGAGCCGCACGCCTTCGGGGATCTCCGGTGCCTCGTCTCCGCGCTTGAGCGCAGTGCGCACGAGGCGCTCGTGCTCGGTGCGGAGGGGCGAGCTCCCCAGGCCCAGTCGCAGGAATCCCATCGTGTTCGACCTCGTTCGAGCGCTCGGATCAGACCTCGGTCTCGTTGCGATCGGCGGGCGGCACGAACGGACCCGGCACGCCCACGAAGCACTCGGCGCCGCCGCCATCGTAGACGTACCACTCGCCCCCTCCGAGGAGGCAACACACGCGGTCGGTCGGGATGAGCTCTCGACAGTCGGCGTCGCCGGGGAAGTGAGCGTCGAGGAACGCGTCGTTCTCGTAGTACACGAAGGCCGCGTCCTGCGCGGCGTCGAGCTCCAGCGCGTCGAGGCCTGCGTCCTCGGTCACCGGCGCGGTGCTGCACGCGCTCGTGACGAGCCCGCACGCGACCTGCGCGGCGCGCAGCGCGAGGGTCCGCGCCCGGCGCGCCCGCATCAGCCCACCATCGCAGGCGGAACGAACGGACCCGGCACCGCGATGGCGCAGAACATCGTGGCCTCGTCCCAGAAGCCGCCCGCGAGCACGCAGCACTCCTGCGTGGTGGGCGGCACCGCGGGGCCGCAGCCTCCGTCGAACGTGAACGCGTCGTCGGACACGGGCGCATCCATCGTGGCGACGGGCGCGTCGCTCGTCGAAGGCGCGTCGCTCGTCGAGGGCGCATCGCTCGCCGCGTCCCCCGTGACGAACGCGTCGATCGAGGGCGCGTCGGACCCACAGGCGCATGCATCGCTGCCCTCGCGCGCTGCATCCGGAGTGTCGGTGCCACCACCGCAGGCCGCGAGGCCGACGATCGAGGCAGAGAAGGTGACCGCACGCGCCGCACGGAGGGCGCGACGGCGGGCCGAAGTGGAGTCCAAGGAGCTCATGAGTCGGAGGATGCGGCAGAGGCCTCGGGCGTGTCCACGTCCAAGGGAGCGCCGAGCGATCGGAGCTCCACGCTCACGCCGTTGAAGGCCGCGTTGCCGCTCAGACGATCGAGGAAGCGCTCGTCGGTCACGTCGTTCGCCGACACCCCCGCGTGCGCGCGCGCCACCGAGAGGCGCGTCGCCTCGCGCGTGTGACCCCAGCCGTGCGGCAGGCTCACGACGCCGGGCATCACCTCGCTCGAGATCTCGATCGGCACGGTGACGCGCCCGGTGCGCGACGAGAGCTCGACGAGCGCGCCCTCCCTCAGCCCCCGCGCCTTCGCGTCGTCAGGGTGCACGAGCAGCGTGCAGCGCGCTGGGCCCTTCACCATCGCGGGCGCGTTGTGGAGCCAGCTGTTGTTGCTGCGGAGGTGCCTTCGTCCGATCAAGACCAGCGCGGGCACGGGCGTCTCGAGGCTCGCGACGAGCGCCTCGGCCTCGCGCACGAAGAGCGAGGGAGCGAGGTGGATGCGGCGATCGCGTGTGTAGAGGCGCGCAGGTAGACGCCCCGCCTCGAGAGGACCGAGATCGAGACCGTGCGGGTGATCGCGGAGCACGCGGAGCGAGAGGCGTCGGCCTCGCAGGCCGTGGGGCCCTGCCCGAAGCGCGAGATCGACGATGGGCTCGGGGCCTCGCAGCGCGGCCGCGAGGTACGCGTGGCGAAGGCCCTTGGGCACGACGAGGCCCGCGGTGAGGTGCGCGAGGATCTCCCAATCGTGGCGCTCGTCGGGGCCGCGCGAAAACACGGGCGGCGCGTGCTTCGCAGCGTTGCGCACCGAGAACACGTGGAGCGCGAGGTCGTAGTGCGCGCGCTGGAGCGGCGAGACCGGCGGCAGGATCACGTGCGCGTGCCGCGTGGTCTCGTTGAGGAACGCGTCGACGCACACCACGTGCTCGAGCGTGCCGAGCGCGTGCTCGAGGCGCGGCCCGTTGGGCGCGGAGAGCGCGGGGTTGCCCGCGAGCGTGAGGAGGGCGCGGACTTGGCCCCGGCCGGGGGTCTCGATCTCCTCGGCGAGGGTGGCGATCGGCAGCTCGCCCATGAGCTCGGGCAGCCCTCGCACGCGGCTCCGCCAGCGATCGTAGCCGCTCGACATGCCCGCCAGCCGCAGCACGTCCAAGGGATCGACCGCGGGCGTCGTGAACATCGCGCCGCCCACCTCGTCGAGCCGAGCGCACACGACGTTCAAGGCCATGATCAGCCACGAGGCGAGCGTGCCGTGCTCCTGCGTGCACGCGCCGAGCCGCCCGTAGGCGACGGAGCGTCGAGAACGCCCGAATTCGTAAGCGATCCGCGTGATCGTCTCCGCGGGCACGCCGGTGCGTGCGGCCACGCGCGAGGGAGAGAACGCGCGCGCGAGCGCCTCGAGGGTCTCGAGCCCCTCGACGTGCGGCGCGAGCCTGCCGAGGCGCACGAGGCCCGCCTCGACGAGCGCGTGGATCATCGCGAGCAGGACGAGCGCGTCGGTACCGGGGCGCACGAAGACGTGCTCGTCGGCGGCCTGGGCAGTCTCGGTGTGCCGCGGGTCGATCACGATCACCTTGCCGCCGCGCGCGCGGAGCTCGCGGAGGCGCCGCTTCATGTCGGGCGCGTTGAGGAGCGAGCCGTTCGACACGAGCGGGTTGGCGCCGACGATCAGGAGGAGCTCGGTGCGATCCAGATCGGGCACGGGGATCATGCCGACGTGGCCGAGCATCTTCTCGGCCGCGAGCATCTGCGGCGCCTGATCGGTCGAGCTCGCGGAGCAGACGTTCCTCGTGCGGAGCAGCCGCGTCAGCGGCATGCCGTGCGTGATGAGGCCGAGGTTGTGGGCCACGGGATTGCCGTAATAGACGGCCATCGCGTCGCGCCCGTGCTCGCGACGGACGCGCGCGAAGCCCTCGATCGCGAGGCGCAGCGCCTCGTCCCAGCTCGCCTCGCGAAAGCCCGCCCCGTCTCGTACGAGCGGACGACGGAGACGATCGGGATCGTGATGGAGCTCGCCCATGGCGTGCGCCTTGGGGCACACGTAGCCGCGCGAGGCCGGATCGTCGTGGTCGCCACGGATCGAGACGACGCGCTCGCCGTCGGTCTCGACGACGATGCCGCAAGCGGCCTCACACAGCGTGCATGTGGCGACGTGTCGTCGGGTCATCTCTGCCTCCGCGAGCGCGGCCTCCGAAACGACCATCGTAGCCAAATGCGCGCGCGAGCGTTCCCACGGCGCGATCGCCAGGCCCTCGGCGCGGTTGACTGCGAGAGTGGGCCGCCGGAGAGTCGCCGCATGAGGCAAGTGACGTGGGTGGCGCTCGTGGCGTGGGTCGCGACGGGCTGTGGGGGTCAGGCCGCGAACGTGTCCACATCGAGCGCCGACGACCGAGCGGAGGCTCACGACGATCCGGCCGCGGAGCCCCATGTGGTGGCACCGCCCTCCTTCGCCGCAGAGGAGGTCACCGCGATCACCTTCACCCGACCTGGTGGTGAGACGCTGCGCATGACGCGCGACGCGGAGCACTGGCAGCTCGAGGGTACGCTGCGCGGTCCGGCCTCACAGACGTGGGCGAGCGATCTGCTCGAGGACCTCGCGGCCGTGCCCGAGGCCCTCTCGCTGGCGCTTCGTGTGGCCCACGAGGGCCTTGCGGCGATCGAAGGTGACGAGGGCGAGCTCTTGCGGAGCGAGATGGAAGCGTGCGAGGCGCGCGTGGGCGCGTGGTCGACGCTCGAGCCGGCGCGGACAATCGCCGTGGTCGTCGCGCGCGGCGCAGAGCCACCCATCTCGCTCTGGGTCGGCCTCGACGAGGGCTGCGGCACACCGATCGCCACGAGCGCGGAAGAGCGAGCGCTGCGCGTGTGGATGCCCCAGCGGAGCTACGCGCGCGCCATGGAGGACGTGCGCGAGACCGAGCTCTCGTACGCGAGGATCGGCGAGCTCGTCGAGCTTCGCTTCGAGGGGGCGCACGCGCCATGGACGTACCGCCAGGACGAGCGCACGGGACACTGGCAGCTCGCGCCGATCCCCCGCGCACCGCGTGGAGCGCAGCCTCGCCAGCCGATCGCGATCGAGCGCATCGCGGAGCTCGCCTCGCACCTGCGCGCGCTCCACGCACGCGCCCTCGGCCCCGTGGGGATGACGCCTGCAGAGGCGGGGATCGACGCGAGCTCGCCGCACCTCACGTGGGTCTTGCGTCGGCCCGATGACAGCCAGGTCGAGCAGACCCTGCGCGTCGGTCGCCCTGTCGACGCCGCGGATGGACCTCGCTACGTCGTGCGCGACGGCACCGAGACGATCTACGCGCTCTCGTCGCGCGACGCGGCGCTGCTCGAGGGTATCGACGTGCCCGCGGAGGCGGCCGCGGCGCCCCCCTCCGCGCAGGGCACGGGTGGCTCGGACGAGGTTCCTCCGGAGGTCATGGAGCAGCTGCGACGGCAGATGCAGCAACAGACGCATTCGCACTGATCGAGATCCCCCTCGCCGCGAGCCACGTGTCGGGCGCGCGGGCGGGCGAGCGTGCGGGCATACTCTGTTCCCGCATGTCGATCGCGATCGCCCGCTCTCTCCGCACCGCCTCTCGCGACGAGCTCCGTCGCCGCATCGTCGAGGGGCACCCCGTCGATCCCACCGCGATCGAGGGCTACGCGTACCGCGGCACGAGCCTGGGCCTGCCGAAGCTCGTGGTGCTCGCCACGTGGAAGACCTTCCAGAAGACCTTCTGGCGTCACCCCGATGGGCGCCTCCTCGGCTGGAACGTGCGCCTCGAGCAAGACGGCATCGACGCGCCGAGCCGGCCCAAGCGAAGGCACGGGCAGCCCGTGATCGAGTGGCCCTACGAGGTGATCGGACCTGCCGGCGTGCCCATGCCGGAGGGCTTCGATCGTGGGCTCGTGATCGACTACGGCCGCGCGCCGAATCCTCCTCAGCAGCGCCTCGTGAAGGATCCGCTCGTGGCGCTGAGCGCCGGGGACCACGACGCGCTCCTCGGCGTGAGCTACCTCGTGATCGGCGGCCGCTGCGTCGAGACGCCGACCTACTTCACGCTCGAGCGCGACCACCGCCTCGACGACGTGCCCGCGCTCGTGCGCACGATGCCGGCGGTGTCGCGATGAGCGCCCTCTCGCCGCGCGAGCAGCGCTGGGCCGAGGCCCTCTTCGACGCGATCCTCGGGCCGCTCGAGGCGCACGGCCTGCCGAGCTTCGCCTCGGTCGACAAGGCGAGCTTCTATCGCGCGATCGACACGGCCCCGGGCCCGCAATTCTCGCCGGGCCTGCGTGGGATGATCCTCGCGGCCGATCTCGCGACGCTTCCCACGCACGGTCGTCCGCTCCATCGCCTCGATCGCACCGCGCGGATCGCCGCGATCGACGCGCTCTCGCGCCAAGAGAGCTACCTCGCGCGACAGATCCTCTCCACGCTCAAGATCCTCGCGACCTTCGCGTACTACGAGGATCCCGAGGTCCGTCGCCGCGCAGGCGCCGACGTGGACGCACCGCGCGCGCACGACGCCCACGCGGCCCACGACTCGAACGCGAGCGATCTCGTGCACCTCGACGGCCGCACGCTCGATCGCCCGCGCTCGTTCGACTGCGACGTGGTGATCGTGGGCAGCGGTCCCGCGGGCGCGACCGTGGCGCGCGCGCTCGCGGCGCGAGGCCTCGACGTGGTGGTGCTCGAAGAAGGCTTCGAGGCGCGTCCGGAGGCCTTCGTCGCCTCGGGACTGCAGTCCATGGCGCGCCTCTACCGCGAGATGGGCACCTCGATGGCCCTCGGCACGAGCCCGATGCCGTTCCTCCAGGGCGTGGCCGTGGGCGGCACGAGCGTGGTGAACGGCGCGATCAGCTGGCGCTTCTCCGAGGAGACGCTCGAGACGTGGATCGCGAGCGATCGAGGCCTCGCGCCGGTCTTCGAGCTCTCGCGCCTGCGCGCACACGAAGACGCGCTCTTCGCGCGCCTCGGCGTGACGCCCACCGACGACGCGATCGCGGGCGAGAAGAACCTCCGCCTCGCCAAGGGCGCCGCGGCGCTCTCGATCGCGAGCCGGCCGATCGCGCGCAACGTGGTCGGCTGCAAGGGCAGCGGCCGATGCCTCCAGGGCTGTCCGCACGGCGCCAAGCTCTCGGTGGATCGCAACCTCCTCGTCGACGCGAAGAACGACGGCGCGCGCATCCTCGCAGGCATGCGCGTCGATCGCGTGCTCCATGACGGCGCCAGGGCGATCGGTGTGGCGGGCACGAGCGCCGGGGGCGCGCGCTACGACGTGCTCGCGAAGAAGGCCGTGGTGCTCGCCGCGAGCGCGATCGGCACACCCGCGTTGCTCTTGGCGAGCGGCATCCACCACGGGCCCGTGGGCCAGCATCTGAGCGCGCACCCAGGCGTGTCGGTGACCGCACGCTTCCCCGATGCGATCACGAATTTCCGCGGCGCCACGCAGGGCCACGAGGTGGTGGGCCTGCGCGGCGAGGGCCTCAAGGTGGAGGCGCTGGGCTTCGATCTCTCGATCCTCGCGAGCCGCGTGCCTGGCTACGGCAGCGCGCTCGCGCCGAGGCTCGCGTCGATCGATCGCTTCGCGGTGTGGGGCACCGCGCTCCGCGCCGAGGGCGAGGGACGCGTGATGCTCGTGAACGGTCGCCCGCAGGTGCTCTATTCGCTCGCGGATCGCGACGTGGAGCGCGCGCGCCGCGCCGTGCGCGTCATGGGCGATCTCTTCCTCGCCGCTGGCGCCGAGGAGGTCTATCCGGGCACGCCGGGCTTCGCACCGATCGTGCGCGACCGCGAGACGATGGCGCGCTTCGAGCGTGAAGGACCGCTCTCGCCGCGCGCGTACGCGATGAGCATGACGCACCTCTTCGGCACGACGCGCATGGGCACCGATCCGTCACGCTCGGTCGTGGGGCCCGACTTCCAGCACCACGCCGTGCGCGGCCTCTACGTGGCCGACTCGAGCGTGTTCCCGGGCAACCTCGGCGTGAACCCGCAGCTGCCGATCATGACGCTCGCCTCGATCGCGGCGCTCTCGATCGCGGGGGACCGATGACGTGACGTGCGCGAGGCGCGCATCGCTGCTGAT
>JAIBCE010000044.1 GCA_019694315.1 Sandaracinaceae bacterium | reverse complement strand
GCAACGGCGAGCCGACGCCGCTGCTCGAGCTCGGCCTTGGTTCCAACGGGTCGCATCCGGGGATCAGATCACGCGGCGATCTCGGCGTCGATCCCCTCGATCTGTTCTCCGACTGGAAGGTCAGTAGTCGCCCACCAGGCCTGCCTGGAACGCGTAGCGGATGATCTCTGCGAGGTTCTGCACGCCGAGCTTCTCGCGGAGGTTGGCGACGTGGGTGCTCACGGTGCTCGGGGTGAGGTCGAGCTCGGCGGCGATGTCCGCGACGGAACGCCCCTGCACGAGCAGCATGAAGACTTGGTGCTCGCGGGCGCTCAGGCGCTCGTGCGGGAGCAGCTCCTGGTCTTGTGTCGCGACCGGCGCGGGCAGCGACTCGCCGCGGCTGACCCTGCGGAGCGCCTCGACCACCGTGCGTGAAGGCTCTGTCTTGCTCAGGTAGCCGGCCGCCCCCGCGCGACGCACACGCGGACCGTAGTGCTCGGCGTTGTACATCGAGAGCACGAGCACCTGCAGCGACGGATTCGACTCGCGGAGGCGCGCGATGACCTCGATCCCGCTGACGATCGGCAGCGAGAGGTCCAGCAGCAACACGTCCCACGAGTCCTTGTCCGCCGCATTGAGCACTGCTCGACCGTTGGCGAGCTCGGCCGCGATCACGATGTCCGGCTCGTTGGCGAGGAGCTGGCGCAGGCCCTGGCGAAACAGCTCGTGGTCGTCGGCGATCGCGACGCGGATCGGGCTCGGTGGGCCTGGTGGCGTGGCCCGCGAAGGGACATCCGAGGACACGACGCATCCTGTCCCCAACACGGGGCGATTGCACCCCCCAAACGTGAGGACCGATCGCCCGCGGTGGGCTCGGCCTCCCGGCTCTCACCCGGTTCGATCGTCCTGCGTGGCACTCACCGGGAGCTTCAGGTGGACCGTGGTGCCCGCGCTCGGGGCGCTCTCGATCTGCAGCGAGCCGCCCTGTCCACGTGCGCGCTCGCGCATGCCGACCAGGCCGAGGCGACCCTTGTTGGTGCGCGTCGTGTCGAAGCCCACGCCGTCGTCCCTCACACGCACGAGGAGAAGCCCGGGCGTGCAGGTCACCTCGACGTGCGCCTCCTTCGCCTGTGCGTGCCGCGCCACGTTGGTCAGGGCCTCCTGCACGACGCGAAAGACGGCCAGCGTCTGCGTCTCCTCGAGCGGCGGAAGCGTCGAGGGTGCGGCGAAGAAGACCTGGAGGCGCTCGGTGCTCGCGCGCTGGGCGAGCCACTCCAACGCTTCGCGGAGTCCGAGCTCGAGCAGGAGGTGGGGCCGCAGCTCGGAGACGAGCGTGCGCGTGGTCTGCGTGGTGCGTGCGAGCAGGACATCCAGGCTTCGTAGATTGGGGGCGATGGAGCTCGAGCCCTTCTGGAAGCGGTCGAGCGTGAGATCGAGGGTGTAGCGAAGCGCGGTGAGCTCCTGTCCGAGCTCGTCGTGGAGCTCGTGCGCGATGTGCGCGCGCTCCGTCTCACGTGCGTGCTCGAGGTGCGCGGCCAGCTCGTGCAGCTCCGCGGTCTGCTCCTCGACGCGATGCTCCAGCTGTCCGTTGAGCAGGCGCAGCGCCCGTGCCTGCATGAGGTTCGCGAGGGTCATGCGATAGCTCAGGTGCCCGAAGTACGTTCCCGCAGCGAGACAAGCGATCATGAAGCTCGCCCACACGGCGCTGTACACCTCGGAGAGCCACTCCGGGTGTGGTGCGAAGTACCCGATCGCCATCAACACGACGGTCGTTGCGTTGTTCCCGGTCCGGGCGATCAACGACATCGGCACGGGGATGCTCAGGAACATCGCCGCGTAGAGGAAGTGCGGCCACGGCGTCTCTGGGCCGCCGATCTGCCCGAGCGCGTAGGCGACCACGCCGCCGAGGCAGACCATCACGGGGAGCACGATCCCGACAGGACGCGCACGGACCCAGGGCACGAACGTGAGCCCGACGACGAGCGACCCCGTGAACGTGATCGTCGCGATGCGGAGGATGAAGAAGGCCCGAATGGCCGGTTCGTTCCCGGCGAAGAGCCAGTAGTCGAGCGGCCACCACAAGAGCGCCGCGCCGACGAGCAAGATCCCGACGCCCTGACAAGAACGCACGAACGCAGGCAGCGTCGAGCGCTCGAGCTCTTCGCGCTGTTGAGAGGCGGTCGGGTCTCCTTCGAGAGGCAGAGCCAAGGCGGTGGTCAGGGGGTCACGAGGGGCTGCCCGCGAAGACGGCGTCCCTCTCGCCCGTCACCGAGCCTCGCGCGGACGATCCCACTGCGGACGCCGGAGCGTCAAGCTCCGGCGAGGCAGGTCCCAGCACCGTGTCGTGGATCTCGGCATGCGAATTCCGGATCGGGGCCCGTGCCTCATGGGTCGAGCGCTGCCGGCGACACCTCGTTCCCCGCATCACGCCACTTGCCGTGAGCGAGCGCGAGGGCGATCCCGCAGACCGCGCCCACGAGGTGGGCCTTCCACCCGGGGCTCGGGTGCCCCTGAAAGGCCGGCCAGAGCTCTTCCCTCGTGACGTACGCGAGCGCGAGCAGAAGAGGGATGGCGCGCTGCCACCATGCCTTGTCTCTTGCCAAGAGCCAGAGCAGCGCCGCCATGCCGATGAAGCCCGTGGTCACGCCGGATGCGCCGTAGAGATCACGCGGATCGAGCAGGTGAAAGCCGACGCTCACGCACACGGAGAGAAGAAGGAAGTGCGCGATCGTTCGCGCGCTTCCGATGCGCCGCTCCACCAGGAGCGATGACGGCAGGAGGGCCATCATGTTGCTGTGCAGATGCCATCGAAAGCCGTGCACGAAGGCGTAGCTCACGAACTGCCACGGCTTGGGATCCGCGCCGTCCAAGACCCAGAGCGCAGGCAGGGGCTCGGGTCCGAGGCCGCGATGGGCGCGGCTGCCGTAGTCCAGCTCGAAGGCGAGGCCGAGCAAGAAGAGGAGTGTCAGCGTGCCGAGAGGCCATGCGGCATTCGTCGGTGCGATCGGCTTCGGGTCCTTGGTCATCGAGGTCGGTGGCCCTCTCACGGCGCCGTGGACGGGGCCGGCATCACGGCGGCGTGCAGATGCCCGCTGTCGACGCGGGCGTAGACGGTGCCATCGGGGCCTATGAGAGCCGCGACGCCGCGCAGCGATGCCCGCGCGATGGAGACACCTTGCTCAGCCGCCGCGAGGATGGCCGCGTTCAGCATGAGATCGCGTCCGCTGGCCTCGTCTCCGGTGATCGAGTCTCCCGCGAGCACGAGCACGAGATCGACGCCTTCGGGCGTCGCACGCTCGCGCATGTCGGCGTCGAAGACCTCGCTGCAGATCAACACGCCGACACGCCGCTCTCCCACTCGGACCACCGGGTCGATCTCTCCGCGGAGGTAGTCCTGGTCGTTGCCGAGACGAATCCCGAAGCGCGTCTCCTCGCCCATGCCCGCGAGCGCGATCTTGGCGCGATGCCAGTAGACGTGCCCCTCGTTCGTCATCGCGATCGCGCTGTTCTGGATGCGATCGCCGCGTCGGTTGAGAATGCCCATCACGTGGGTCGCGGGTGTCGTGCCGGGGGGCGTCACCTGGACATCGACCGCGCCCTCCTCGAGGCTCACGCGCCGTCGCGAGATGCCCTCGGGCCATACGATCAGCGTCGCGTCGAGGTTGCGCACTTGGTCCGCTCGGCGCTGGAGGCGAAGCGCGGCCACGCCCTGGAGCGCACGCGCATCCGTGTGGCGTGCTGGGATGGCGAGGGAAGCCAGCGCCAGGGCCGAGGCGGCGATCAGCGCGCGCTTCTCTCGATGCACGACGGCAGTGCCGAACACCGCGCCCAGCGTGAGCGCGATCAGCGCAGTGGGCGTCTGCCCGATCCAGCTCACGAGATGCACGACGGGCGGTGTGCCAGCCTGCGTGAGCAGCCAACCGTTGAGCGCCATCGTCGTGACCCATGCCATGCCGCGTTCACCGAGGAGCCACGCGCTGGGCATCCACAGTGGCGTCGTGCCGAGCACGCGCGCTCGGTGCTTCATGGGCGTCAGAACGAGCACGAGCACGATGGGCAGGCGGTCCACGATACCGATGCTCGTGCCGAGTCCCAGCGCGCCGATGGCGGCATCGTCGCCCGCACCGTAGAGGCGCAGACCAGGCCACACGAAGCCAAAGCGCAGCAGGCTCGCGACCAAGCTGCTCGCGGCGACGAGCCCTGCATGGAGCGCTCGGTTTCGAAGCGGTGTCGCGATGGCGTACGACGTCAGCACGAGCCCGAGCCAGCCGAGCGCGGGGAGGCGCACTGCGAACCCGAGCGCGAGCCCTGCGACGAGCAGAGCGATGGCGACGCGCCAAGGGCTCGAGCCGTGCAGCGTGGAGGACGAGCTCGTCGTCGCGGAGCGCTCCGTCGTCGGCAAAGAAACGCTTGGTCCTTTCGCGCCCGCCCGAGCTCTTGCCGAATCGCTACGCGTTCTGCCCGCCGATGCTGCCCGTCACACAGTGCGCCGGTCCGGCGGGAACAGCGTCACCATGGCCGGGGACGGCCGCCCATGCGCTGTCGTCATCGTAGTCCGCGAAGTCGGGGAGGGCGTCGCCGTCGTTGTCGGCCACGTGCGATGATTCGTCGTGCGGATCGAAGCCGTTGGCCATCTCGAAGAGATCCGGTTGCCCGTCGTCGTCCGAGTCGGTGTCCGGGTGAGCCGGGTCGTTCATCTCCGTGCAGAAGAAGTACTCGAAGTCGTCTCCGAACCCATCACCATCGGAGTCGATGGCGTTCGGGTTCGTATTGAACGAGGCGACCTCCTGGCCGTTCAAGAAGCCATCGCCGTCGTCATCGCTGTAGATGCTCACGTCGTCGATGTCGAGCTCGACGTTGTCCGGAGTGCCGTCCCCGTCGCTGTCCGCGAGCTCCGGGCGCGTGAGGGTTCCATAGAGCTCGAAGCCGTCGGGGATCGTGTCCCCGTCGGAGTCGAATGCGTCCGGGTCGGAGCCGATCGCCAGCTCCACCTCGTCGCTCAAGCCGTCGCGATCCCCGTCTGCGCCTTGGCTTCCCGAGCGGTCGCCGAGCCTCGTGACGAGGAAGAGCGCGTTCTCCTCCGTACCCGGTCCGGTCGCACCGTCCACACGCACGCGGACGATCATGGGCTTGCCCTCGTAGAGGCTCGCGTTCCACGAGCGTTGAACCCATGCGGGGTCGAGGTCGGCGAGCGCGACCACGCGCTCCATGTCGGGCTCACCCGTCGGCGCTTCACGATGAAACGGCGCGGCCGTTCGTGTCGTCGGCGGACCACCGCTGGGGCTTCCGCATGCGCCGAGTAGCAGCGTGGACAACGCGAGCGTTTGGATCCTCATGGGAACATCGTGGATGGTCGCCGTCATCCGCTGCAATCGAAGCTCGCCTAGAGATTGTTCGAGGTGTCGCTGGTGGCGCGTGAATCGTTTCGCCGCGAGACTGGCTCTCCAGAGCATGTCTGTCCGTGACGTCGTCATCCTCCTCGCGCTCGCCTCGTCTCTCCCCTCGCGAGCGCATGCGCAGGACGCCCCGAGCGGAGCGTCCGAGGAGGCCCGCCAGGCTCGTGTCACGGAGCCTGCTCCTGCAGAGATGGCCGACACGCCACGACTGATCGTCGGCTTCGAGGGTGCCGTGATCTTCCCGCTCGCGTCGCCGCACCTCGAGGCGCTCTGGCCTGGGCCCACGTTCGCCTTGGCGGCGCACGCCTCGCTCACGAAGTGGCTGATGCCCACGCTGCGCCTCCGCGGGGCCATCCTCGCGGACCAGGCCGCGAGCAACGCGTTTCCCGATCCCGGTGTCGGCACGATGCTCCACGCGATGGGCGGCATCCGCTTCCGGCCCCGAGGCATCGCACACCCCGAGGAGGTGCCGCGGGCCACGTGCGTGTGGGCCGAGATCGACGCTGGCGGTGGCCTCTGGAACGGACGCTGGCAGCCCATGTTCGAGGCCACGATCGGCTTCGACTTCGAGGCCGGCCCGGTCGATCTCGGGCCCGTCGTGCACCTCACGCACGTGCTGCCGACGACGGCGGCCGACGGGCCTGATGCGTTCCTCGTCTCCGTGGGCCTCGAGGTGCTGGTGAACGACGCGCGCGGCCCAGCGAGCGACCCGACGCACGAGTGAGCGCCGAGCGGGCCCCGATCCGACGTACGCTGCGGGCCATGTGCGCACGATCGCTCCGTCTCGCTCCGTGGCTCTGGCTCCTCGTGTCGCTCGGCCTCCTCGGCGCGGGCTGTGGCGCGGGGAGCGACACGAGCTCTGGCAGCACGGCGCGCTCGAGCGGCGCCGAGGAGGCGAGCGCGGGGCCGCGCCTCGTGCGTGTGAGCGATGAGGACACCACGGTCTATCTCTTCGGCACCGTGCACCTCTTGCACCCTTCGACGCAGTGGATGGACGAGCGGGTCGCGCGCGCGTTCGACGCCTCGTCGGCCGTGTACTTCGAGGTGCCCACCGATCCGCAGGCGATGGCGCCGCACATGCCGCTCCTCCAGCAGCTCGCGATGAACCCTCCGGGTGTGACGCTCTCGTCGCTGCTCACTCCCGAGATCCGCGCTCACACCGAGGCGGTGTGCGCTCGTGTGGGCGTGCCCTACGCGCAGCTCGAGCCGATGCGTCCGTGGCTCGCCTCGATCACCCTCGCGATGGCGATGATCACGCAGCGAGGGGCCGATCCCGGGGCGGGCGTCGACCGCACGCTCGCTGCCCGAGCCGAGAGCGACGGCCGCGCCATCCGCTACCTCGAGGAGATCCCCACCCAGCTCCACGCGATCGGTGATCTCCCCGACGCGCTCCAGGTCGAGCTCCTCGGACAGTCGCTCGACGAGGTGGACGAGCAGGCCGCGCACTTCGACGAGATGGTCGCGGCCTGGCAGCGCGGCGACACGAGCTACCTCGAGCACGAGCTCGTGGACGAGATGCGCACCGAGGCTCCAGAGCTCTACGAGTCGCTCCTCGTGCGCCGCAACCACGCGTGGGTCGAGGTGATCGCGGCGCTCATGGCGAGCGAGCCGGGCACGTTCTTCGTGGCCGCGGGCGCCGCGCACTTCGTGGGCCCCGACGCCGTGCAGAGCGGCCTCGCGGCGCGAGGCCTGCGTGTGGAGTGACGACGAGCAGCCTCGTCGCGTATCCGCCGGCGTCGAGCAGCCTCGTCGCGTATGCGCTGGCGTGGCTCTCATCGCGTCGATGCTCGGCGCGTGCACTTGGACGACGAGCACGCCCACGGATGCGGGGCTCGATGCCTCGCGCGCGCTCGACGTCGGCATGGACGCGGCCTCCGACGAGCGCCTCGATGCGTGGGCCCGAGACGCCCCCGCGCTCCCCGACACACTCCTCGACGGGGGCCTCGACGGGGCGGGCCTCGACGGGGCGGGCCTCGACGGGGCGGGCCTCGACGGGGCGGGCCTCGACGGGGCGAGCCTCGACACCTGGGAGCCGCTCGATGCGCCCATCCCGCACCTCGTGGACGTGAACCTCGACGCGCCGCTCGGACGGCCCGATGCTGGCGACGTGGGTCCGATCGACGCGGGGATCACGCGCACGCTCGAGACCTCGAGCAGCCCGTCGGCCACGCCGATCGCGCCGTTCTCCACGTGCTCGGTGAGCACGTACGTCGATGCGATCTCGGGCGCCGAGCACCGGGTGCCGTGCGACGACATCGCGTACCCGTTCCATCCGCCGTCGTCGGGCCCGCACTTCTCGCAGTGGGCCTTGTTCCTCTCGTACGACGCGCCCGTGCCGTGGGGCTTCCTCGTGCATGCGATGGAGCACGGGGCGGTGGTGCTCGCGTACCACTGCGAGCTCCCGAGCGACTGCGACGCGGTGCGCGCCGAGTACGCGTCGATCGTCACCGACCAGCCCCTCGATCCGCTCTGTCGCGACGAGGACTGGCGAGCGAGGGTGATCGTGGTCCCCGACCCGGCGCTCGAGGTACCGATCGCGGCGGTCGCCTGGGGCCACGTCTACGAGGCGACCTGCCTCGATCCGGCCTCGCTCCGCGCGTTCGTGACCGCGCACTACGACATGGCCACCGAGCATCTCTGCGCCGCGGGCGTGGATCTCTCGCCGACCGGCTGGTGCCCCTGAGAGGCGACCGAGCCGGGGGCCGGGCGGGGGCGCTGGCCCCGACCCCGCGGTCACGTTGGGGGCGCTGACCCCCGATCCGCCACGGACGGCCCCCGACAAATCCAGGGAATTCGGAGGGTGGGCGTCGTATTCCGTGTGGATCCTCCCTTGCATTGCTTCCCACCGGCCCCGAGGCGTCCTCGGGAGCGAGGAGAGGCAGATGACGATGGAACGAACCACCGGAAGGACGATCGGAGCCCCGAAGCGTTGGGCGGGCGCAGCGTGCGTGCTCACGCTCGGCGCGGCGGTCGGCTGCGGCGGCGGGGGCGGTGGCGGCGACAGCGTGGTGCCGGGCGTGCAGTCGCTCGTGTTCGCCCAGCGCGCGTTCGTCCGCGGCGATGGCACGCAGGACATCAGCGGCGGCACCCGCCAGGTCATCGACTACCAGCGCTACAACCCGGGCGGCGGCGTCTACGTGCTCACGCCCCCCACGCCCGACGGCGAGCTGACGAGCCTCACCGACGACTACCAGGGCGTCGACATCGCGGGCCTCGATCTCTCGTTCGATGCGCGCGAGGTCGTGTTCTCGATGCGCCACGAGGGCGACGAGCACTACCACGTGTACATCGCGCCCATCGACGGCTCGGCGCTGCCCCGCCAGATCACCGACGGCCCGTGGGACGATCTGCGTCCCATCTTCGTGCCCGGCGGCCGCGTCGCGTACATCTCGACGTACCAGTTCGGCTCCGAGCTGCCCGCCGACCAGAACCCGTTCGGTCGCCTCGGCCTCCGCCGTGACGAGTACGAGCGCGGCGCGGCGCCGCAGCTCTCGGTCATCTCGACCGAGGGAGGCACGCCGACGGTGTGCTCGCAGAACCTCTCGCACATCGCCGAGCCGTTCCTCCTCTCGAACGGCCAGATCGGCTTCTCGCGCTGGGAGCACCTCGGTGCGACGAACGACGTGAAGCTCTTCCGCATGAACCCGGACTGCTCGGGCATGGAGGGCATCATGGTGCGCGCGGGCCTGCCCGCGAACTCGTTCGTGCAGGCGAGCGAGCTCGACCCCGGCACGTTCGTGTCCATCGCGACGAGCCGCAACCGCACGATCCAGTCGGGCGCGATCTTCCACATCGACGCCCGCAACCGCACGAGCACCGCGGACATCATCCCGATCGACGAGCAGCGCGCGATCCCCGAGTCGCTCACGCCGGCCGTGCCCACGGGCTCGGGCTCGCCCGCGAGCGGCGTCGGTCGCTACCGCAATCCTCGCGGCCTCTTCGAGGTCTCGGGCGACTCGCGCACCTGGACCGGCCAGCTCCTCACCTCGTGGTCGGATGGTGACGTCAACGACCGCAACGAGATCGCCGCGACCGCGCCGCAGTACGGCATCTACCTCTTCGATCCCGAGTCGCAGCGTCGCACGCTCGTGTTCGACGATCCGAACATGTGGGATCTGTACGCGATCCCCGTGCAGGTGCGTCCGGAGCCGCCGGCCATCGGCGAGGGCGTGATGGGCAACCCGGGCGACATGTACACGCGTCCGGCGATCCTCGCGGGCGCCGACGTGCGCACCACGATGCTCGACGAGACCGTGTCCGGCGCGCAGTTCGGCGACGGCGTGTCGCTCGACCAGGCGCTCGACTCGACCACCCACGTGCGCATCATCGAGGGCTTCTCGGCCGAGATCGGTGGCGTGGGCATGTTCGGCCTCACGATGCACGAGGGCGCCGCGATCATGGGCGAGACGCCGGTGTACGCCGACGGCAGCTGGCGCGCCGAGGTGCCCGCGTACCTCCCGTACCACCTCCAGCCCCTCGACCGCTTCGGCCTCGCGATCCGCAACCAGATGCTCTGGATCCAGGCGATGCCCGGTGAGAACCGCGCGTGCGGTGGTTGCCACAGCGACCGTGCACAACCGGTGAACCTCGCGCCCACGCTCACCGCGCAGGTGCAGCCCGCGGATCGCACGACGCTTCGTCGCGTGCTCGATCGCACCGAGATCCCGTGGGCTGGCGCGTCCACGGTCCGCAACCTCCAGGACATGCTCAACGAGAACTGCGCGAGCTGCCACAACGGTGGTCCGAGCGATCCGTACGCGGGCCTCTACTACGAGATCACGGTCACGCCGGAGGGCGCGACGGAGCCGCTTCCGCCGTTCCAGATCCCCTACCTCGACCTCTCGGATCGTCCGATCACGACCTACTACGAGCGCGCCGTCGTGACGTACCCGGCCTCGTACGTCTCGCTCCTCATGGCCTCCGCGATGATGGGCGACATGGAGGTCGACACGACCCACCTCGGCGGTCGCGAGCCGGTGGAATGGATCGAGCCGGGCTCGGCGCGTCACAGCCGCCTCATCCAGTACATGAACGTCAACGCGTTCGACGACGCGGCCGCGTGGGCCTGGTCCACGCCGTCGCACCCGGAGAACGTGGCGGGCGCCACGCCGGTCGCTCGTGCGGACCGCATGATGCTCATCCACATGGCCGACCTCGGTGGTCAGTACTACTCGCGCTTCAACACCGAGAACGCGGGCGAGTGGGCCTCGCCCCGCTACTGAGCCCTCACCTCCACATCCCACAGGAACACAGTCATGAAGAACATCCGAACGATGATGGTGGTGGCGGCGATGGCCTCGGTCGGCCTCTCGGTCGACGCGAGCACGGTGACCGCGCAGGAATGGGCCGAGGGTGAGGTCCGCATCCACGACCGCGCCCGCGGCGAGTCGTCGGTCGACACGCAGGTGCCGAGCATCGACGATCTGCGGACGGCGATCGCGTCGGCCGATCAGAACCCGTCGCGGTTCTCGACGCTCCTCGAGTACGGCGAGCGCGTCGAGTGCTACTCGTGCGTGCCCGACGTGCAGCGGCTCCTGCTCTCGAGCTCGAACGCGCACGTCCGCGAGTCGGCGGCGTGGTGGCTGCGTCGTCGCCCCTTCGCGATCGGCGCCGTCTTCACGCAGATGAGCGACGTGCTCGATCGCGACGGCTCGGACACGCGCCGTCAGTACGCCGCCGAGGCGCTCGGCACGCTGATGGATCCGCACGCGGTGCAGCCGCTCACCGAGGCCGTCATGACCGACGGTGCGGCGAACGTCCGCGCGGCCGCGGTCCGCAGCCTGGCGCGCCTCAACGTGGGCAGCGCGAACCACGGCATCGCGATGGCGCTCGGCGACACGGACGTCACCGTCCAGGCGGCCGCGCTCCAGGCGATCACCGAGATCGGCTTCTTCGACGAGGTCGAGCCGATCATGGGCCTGCTCGCCAGCACCGACACGAGCATCCGCCGTCAGGCGGCGCGCGCGGTCGGTCTCTACCAGGTCGCCGAGTCGGTCCCTGCGCTGTCGGCGATGCTCATCGGCGACACCGACTGGACGGTGCGACAGGCGGCGGCGTGGGCCCTCGGTCGCATCGGCGGCGCCGATGCGCGCGCGGCGCTCTCCGACGCCGAGGCCATGCAGAACGACGATCGCGTGATCGACGCCATCCGCATGGCGGTCCGCGTCGCGCGATGATCGGCACGCTCCTCCGAGCCTCACCTCCGCGGTGAGACGACGAAGGCCCTGCGCTCCTCTGGAGCGTGGGGCTTTCGCGCTTCGAGGTTCACGTCCAGCGTCCGCGCGGCCACGCACAATGACGATCAACGGCTCGATCGAACGAGGTACCTTCATGCCCATGCGAGCACGTGCACTCTCGGCGGTGTTCTCGACCGCGATGCTCTGCGGCGCCCCGGCGCTGATCGGCTGCGAGCCCGTCGATCCGCCCGGTGGCAGCTACTACCAAGAGCGCGTCGAGCCGTTCTTCACGAACAGCTGCGTGCGGCAGAACGGCCCGTGCCACGTCACCAACGAGCGCGGCGTGGCGATGGGCAACCTCGACGTCACGAGCTTCGATGCGCTCATGCGTCGTCGCGACGCGCTCGAGGCCTTCGGCCCGTATCCCGTGAGCCTCGTCCTGCTCAAGGCCGGCGAGCAGCGCGAGATGAGCGTGTTCTCGATGAATTTCGACGGGCCGCGCGACGCCGATCCGCCCGCGATCGCCATCCGTACCGACGTGCAGCACGCGGGCGGTCGCATCCTCACGCTCAGCTCCGACTCGTACAACCTGCTCTCGCAGTGGAGCCGTCAGGGCCACACGCGCACCGGCGCCCCGCCCACGCACCTCCAGGAGAACCTCGGCGAGTGCACCTCGCAGGTGGGTCATGCGCCAGGCTTCGTGCCGGGCTCGATCGACACGAGCTCGGCGCACTTCGCACAGTTCCGCGATCGCGTGCAGCCCATGCTCGCGCGGCGCTGCGCGGGCAGCTCCTGTCACGGGAGCCCCGTGGTCGATCTCTTCATCTCGTGCGGCGACACGCCCGAGCAGCTCGAGTGGAACTACTGGGTCGCGATGGAGTTCGTCGCGCCCGGCACCGCGCGCTCCACCTCCGAGCTCTTGCGCCGGCCGCTCGCGGTGCAGGTCGGCGGCTCGTTCCACGAGGGTGGTGACGTCTTCGGATCGGTCGAGCCCGACGTGGAGCCCGACTACGATCTCCTGGCGCAGTGGGTCGAGGCCGCGCCCGAGTCGGCCTTCCCCGCGCCGTTCCCGGCGTCGCTCGACGACGATGGCCATGGGAGCGAGCGCGGCTTCCGCTTCTTCGTGGAGCGCGTGCAGCCCATCCTCGTGCGCAGCGGCTGCGCCTTCCAGAACTGTCACTCGACCACGATGTTCCACGACCTCCGCCTGCGCGGCGGATCGAACGGCGTGTTCGGGCACCTCGCGACCGTGCGCAACTATCAGATCGCCCGCGACATGCTGGCGCTCGACTCGGCCGATCCCAACGAGAGCCGGCTCATCGCGAAGAACCTCCTGCCGCCGAGCCAAGAGGTCGGTGGCGAAGGCATCACGCATCGCGGAGGCGCGCTGTTCGAGACCTTCCCGCCCGACGTCGCGCACCGCCGCCCGAACTTCGCGACGGTCGACGACTGCGCGATGGTGGACTCCGACGCGGGCGATCTCGGCCTCGGACGCGACGCCGCAGGCTACGTGCACCCGTACTGCGTGATCGTGCGCTGGCACCAGATCGAGCGCGAGGAGCTGCTCACGGCGGCGCGGCTCCCGTCGGAGTCGCTCCAGGGCATCGTCTATGTGGAGCGCCCGAGCGGCGCGACGGGTGGCGGCGGACGCCCCGACGACTTCGACACGTTCCGCCCGGGCGCGCGCCTGGTCCTGCGAGAGCTCGGCCTCGACGCGTCGAACGAGCTGACCGCGCTCGGTGCCGAGACGGATCTCGGCGCGGGCTGCGGCTTCGGCGCGAGCGTCGACATCCGCGGCCCCGCGGTCACGTGGGACGGCACGCGCGTGGGCTTCTCCGCGCGCACCTCGGAGGGTCGTGGCTTCCGCCTCTACGAGGTGAACGTCGACGGCACGGGCTGCGCGGAGGTGAGCGGTCTTCCTCCCACCGAAGACGTCGTCTCGGGCATCCGCATCCACGACTTCGATCCCGCCTACGCGGCCGATGGTCGGCTCGTGTTCGCCTCGACGCGCGGCTACCTCACGGCGGAGGCCGTCGGTGTGGCTGGGCCGACGCGCACCACCGCGCAGCTCGCGCCGAACTCGAACCTCTACGTCCTCGAGAGCAGCGGGCTCCGACAGCTCACCTTCCTCCTGAACCAGGAGTTCCAGCCCTCGTTCATGACCGACGGTCGCATCATCATGACGGCCGAGAAGCGCGAGACGGATTTCCACCAATTCGCGACGCGACGCGAGAACCTCGACGGAGGCGACTACCACCCGCTCTTCGGTCAGCGCACGAGCGTGGGCTTCGACTCCGTGACGGAGGTCGTCGAGGGCCTCGACCGCAACTTCGTGATGGTCGGCGCGCCGATGGATCCCACCAACGGGGTGGTCGACGGTGCCGGGCACATCATCATCGTGAACCGATCGATCGGGCCTGATCAGGCGGCGCCGCGCGATCCCGAGGATCGGGCCTACATCCCCTCGCGCACGCTGCCGGTGAGCGACGGTGTCTTCCGCTCTCCGGCGCCGCTGCCCAACGGCCTCATCGTCGCGTCGTGCGCGGCGGCCGCGCCGGTGACGAACTGGGATCTGTGCGTGATCGATCCGCGCCGCGGGCCTCAGACGATGGCCGCGCTCGATCGGCTCCTCGGCAGCGATGGCACCTCGGAGCTCGAGGCCGTGGCGGTGGTCGCTCGCGCACCGCGGCCCGTCTTCGTGTCCAAGCCCGACGAGGCCAACGGCCACACGGAGATCCGGCCCGGTCGGACCGACGCGGACATCCTCATCAGCGACTTCCCGATGATCGCCACGCTCGTGTTCGAGAACACGCGCAACGGTCGTCACATCGCCGACGCGATCGGCGGCTTCCGCCTGCTCGAGGCGCACCCGCCGCCGGTCACGGCCACCTCGTTCGATGGTCTTCCCAACGTCGTCACCGACTCGCTCGGTCGCTTCTACGCGGAGCGCACCGACCAGGGCTTCGTGTCGCTCGAGCCCGATGGCTCCGCGCTCATCCGCATCCGCGGCGGCATGGCCATGCAGCTCCTGCCCACCGACGCGACGGGCACGCCGCTCATGTTCGGCGAGGGCGCGCCCGTCGGCTCGCTCGGCATGCCGTACACGGGCCAGATGCTGCAGCGCGAGACGATGCAATTCTACCCGGGCGAAAACAGCCGTCAGTCGATCCCGCGGAACTTCTTCAACTCGCTCTGCGGAGGCTGTCACGGCTCCATCTCGGGTCGCGAGATCGACGTCGTGAGCGACGTCGACATCCTCACGCGCGCCTCGCCGAACATCGACGCACGCGGCACCGAGCCGGTCGATCTGCGCTGATGTCGGAGGCACGGGCGGTGGTCGAGGGCATCCGCGCGCGCTGGTCCAAGGGCCTGCTCGCGTGGATGGAGCGAGAGGGCGGCATCCCCGTGGAGCGGGCGCTCGAGACGCTCTCGCCCGCGACACGCGCGCTCGTCACCGAGAGCTCCGCGGTGGCGTGGCTGCCGCTCGAGGCCCACTTCGAGATGCTCGCCGCGCTCGAGCATGGCTTCGGCGCGGCGGGCTTCCGCGAGGCCTACACGCTCGCGAGCATGCACGCGCTCGCGCTGCCCGTGTTCGACGGGATCCTCGCGCCCCTCGTGAGGCTCATGGGTGCGCGTGCCCTCGCCCACGGTCTTCCGCCCGCGTGGGATCAATCGCTCCGTGGGCTCGGCTCGATCGAGGTGCCCGCGACGGCCACGGCGCGCCTCGTCGAGGTCCGGCTGGTGGGCGTGCCCGAGCTGCGTCGTGACGGGCCGCTCCTGCGCGAGTCGATGCACGGGCTGCTCGAGGCCATCCGTCGCCGCGCGTCGATCGAGGGGACGATCGCGGCCGACTACGCCGACGCCGACGAGGGGACGTTTCGGTACGAGCTCCGCCTCGCCCCCGGCGCGGGCGAGCCGCACTGGCTCTGAGCACGGCTCGGCGCGTCACCACGCGAGAAAGACGTAGGCGAAGAGGCCCAGCGTGAAGCTCGCGCCGTTGGCGAGGAGGGCGAGCGGCAGCGCGTAGCGCACGCCGAAGAGCGCGAGCCAGAGGGCCTCGGCCGTCACGGCGAAGGTCTCCGCGACGGCGATCGCGCTCCAGTGGCTCGCGCCAGGAGCGAGCGTGGAGACGAGCTCGGGGATGACGAACCACACCAGCGGGTGCGTGATGAAGCTGGCCGCGAGCGCGATCGCCCAGCGCTCTCGCGTGGGGCGCGCCCCGCCGATCGCGGTCGCGTAGATCGGTGCCTCGACCATCTGCGTGAAGGCGAGCGCGATCGCCCATCGAACGAAGAGCGGCATGTCAGCGCGCGAGCCCGTCGAGGGGATTCATGCCGCGCCTCGCTGCGCCAGCTCCGCGAGCTTGCGCCCCGGGCTCGCGACGAGCACCGCCGCGACGGCGAGCTCGAGATAGCCGTGGAAGAGGGCGCCGCGGAGGTAGCCCATGCGCGCGGCGTAGACGTCGAAGGCCGCCCAGATCCCGAGCGCGATCGCGAGCACGAGGAAGAGGACCATCACCGGGTAGCTGCCTTCTTCGCGCATCGCCTGGAACGCGGCGCGAAAGGTCCGCGGTGTCGCGCGCGGGCGATCCTCGTCGGGGATCGCGCGGAGCCACGCGCCGTAGTGCACGCTCTGCGCGAACGCGAAGAAGAGCACGAGGCGCATCGCGAGCGCGCTCGATGGGTCCACCGCGCGGGGCGCGAGCGAGTAGGTGTGGAGATCGAGCGGTGTGCCGAAGCCGTCGCGCACCGCGATGCCGCCCACGTCGAGCGCGAGCGGATCCACGAGCCCCGCGAAGATCGCGAGCGCGAGGACCACGAAGAGGCCCGTCGGGAGCCAGTGCCAGCGCGACTCGCGTCGGCGTGCGACGAGCGCGGGCCAGGCCACGAAGAACGACACGGCCACGAGGTTGTGTACGTGCGCCATCACGGGGCCCATCGTGCGCGGCATCTGCCACGCGAGGCCTGCGAGCACGAGGGCCCCCAAAGCGATCGCGATGCGGCGAGCGGTCCACTGCCTCGGCAGCGCCAGCGCGGCGCCGCAGACGGCCACGAAGCCGAGCCAGCTCGAGGCCGTGGCTCCGAGCGCGACGAGCGGCGCCACCACGGCCACCCAGAACGCGGGGCGTCGGTGCAGGCCCGGCCGCAAGACGAGGTAGCGGACGTCGGCGGCGAGGTGCGGCACGCCCATGACGAGCGGGCCGATCGCGAGCAGCTCGAGCGGCGCCACGCAGGTGAGGAAGAACGCCAGCGAGATCGAGAGCACCAGCGAGGTCGAGGAGCGGAGCTCTCGCGAGCGCACGAACGGCGTGGTGAGCGGGCCGAGCAGCTGCAGCCACCCGAGCCGGACGCGATCGAGGCCGTGCGCCAGCGCGTTCATCCTCGCGCACAGACTACACCGGCGCGTGCGCGGAGTTTGGGCGGGCCGCGGTCGGGCCGTTCCGTCCGTGCTCGCGCCCGATCAGCCGAGCGTGCGGACGAAGGCGTGACCCCCGAGCGTGGCCGCCACCGCCTCGGCCTCGGCCCGATCGACGAACGCCCCGACGTAGACGCGATGGAGCTCGCGCACGCCGGGCACGCTCACCACGTGCGCTTCGGGGTTGTCGGCGGGGAAGCCGCCCGCCTCGAGGAAGCCGTGCGTCGCCGCCTCGTCCTCCGACAGCTCGCTCGCGTAGCGTTCGGCCGCCGCGCGATCGGCGAAGGCGCCGGCCTGCACCACGTAGACCGGCGTCTCGAGGCGGCGCGCGCGCCGGATGGTCTCGGGGCTCGCGCCGACGATGCGCGCGACCTCGCGGAAGAGCGTGAGGTAGTGCCCGTCGCGCCACTCGAGATCGTGCTCTTCGTCGCCGACGTACACGCTCACGGTGCCCCACTCGTCCATCACCGTCGCGCCGTCCGGCAGGAGCGCGTCGATGCGACCGAGCCAGCGCGCGCGCTCTTCGACTTGGGCGAGGCCCCACGACGTGTCGGAGCCGTACTCCTGCACGTCGCCGACGGTGGCGGAGAAGCCATCCCAGCAAGCGCCGGCGGGTGCCGGGGCGAGCAGGCCAGCGAGCGTGAGGATCACGAGCGTGAGGGAGCGCGTGCGCGAGGGCGAGGTCATGCGCGGCGAGAAAGCAAGGGCGCTGCCGCGCGCGATCGAGCTGATTCGAGGGCGTTCCGGGCCTCTGCCGTGTCTCGCTCGCCACAGGCGCGGTGTCTCGCGCGCCGCACGGCGGCCCCCGTGTCATCCTCGGGGAATGCTCGGCCTTCGCTTCATCGGCTGCCTGCTCGCCGT
This sequence comes from Sandaracinaceae bacterium, assembly GCA_019694315.1. Lineage (GTDB taxonomy): Bacteria > Myxococcota_A > Polyangia > Polyangiales > Sandaracinaceae > JAFLCL01. The sequence continues at coordinate 16,471 of JAIBCE010000044.1, read as the reverse complement.
CTCGCTCGTGCTCTCGGGCTGTCCTACGCCGGCCAACCCCGACGCCGGCACCGACGCCTATGCGCCGCCTCCCGACGCGAACTTCGACGGGGAGCTCCCCGATGCGTGGGTCGCGCCGCCCGAGCGGCTCGTCGTGGGCTACGGCGAGACGATGCTCGACCCGATCGAGGACGGCGAGACGCTGCTCCTCGCGCGTGGCTGTCAGGGCAGCCAGCACGTGTGGATCTCCCTCCGCGCGGACGCCGGCTTCGATCCACGCGGCGTGACGGTGCAGCTCGATCTCTTCCGTGAGCGCGACGATCTCCGCGTCTCGCTCGAGTTCCTCGTTCGCCTCTCGTTCACGGCCGACGCCTCGGGCACCTCGAGCTCGCTCCTCGGGCTCACGCTGCAGGTGCCGATGCCCGACATCGCGATCGGCGAAGATCTCCGCCTCGAGGCCACGATCACCGATCGCGGAGGCATGACGGCGCACGTGGAGCGGCACGTCCAGGTCGCGTGGGGCACCGAGGTCTGCGGCAGCTTCTGAGAGACCGAGGCCGACGGGCGCGAGCGCGCCGCGGACGTGATAGAGCCTGCTTCGTGAGCGGCCTCATCCCCTGGTTCCGCCTCGAGGCGATCCCCATCCCGCTGCCCGAGCACCTCGAGCTCTTCGGGTTCCGCGCGAGCTTCCCGCAGGACTGGTCGATCCAGCCGTTCGGTCTGCTCGTGGCCACGGGCGTGATGCTCGGCGCTTCGCTCGCGGAGCGGCGCGCCAAGGCCGTGGGCGTGCATCCGAACGCCGTGGCGAGCTGCGTGGCGCACGTGCTCATCGGCGGCTTCGTGATCGGCCACGTCTTCGATGCGCTCGCGTATCACCCCGACGTGGTGCGGGAAGATCCCCTCTTCCTCCTCAAGGTGTGGGACGGCCTGTCGTCGTTCGGAGGCTTCCTCGGCGCCGTGCTCGGCCTGATGCTCTACCTCCAGCGCTTCGGCGCGGACGCGCGCGTCGTGGGCGATCCGATCGCGTGGGCCTTCCCGCTGGGCTGGATGTTCGGTCGCACGGGCTGCTTCGTGGTGCACGATCACCCCGGCGCACCCACCGACTTCTTCCTCGGGGTGCGCGACTACCAGGTGGGGCCGCCCCCGTACGTGACCCGTCACGACATGGGCCTCTACGAGATCCTGTGGTCGGCGGCCGTCATGGGGCTCTTCGTCTACCTCGCGAAGACGCCGCGCAAGCGCGGCTTCTATCTCGGCCTCCTCCCGATCCTCTACGCGCCGATCCGGTTCGGCCTCGACTTCCTCCGCGCGACGGATCTCGAGTACGGCGACGCGCGCTACTTCGGGCTCACCCCCGGCCACTACAGCGCGATCGTGCTCCTCGCGGCCGGCGTGCTCTTTCTTCGGTGGGTCCAGAGCTCGCCCGAGCCCGAGGTCCCGGAGTCGATCCGCTACGTGCCCGAAGACGAGGAGCGCGCGCGCGCCGAGGCGGCCCGCAAGGTCGAGGCGGTCGAGCTCGCCGACGAGGCTGCCAAGAGCGCGCCGAGCGCCGAGGCCGAGGGCGACGCGCCTCTGCCCGAGGTCGCGACGGGCGAGGCCAAGCCCGCGGAGACCAAGTCGAGCGACGCACGACCCAAGGGCAAGAAGAAGCGCTGAAGGGCCCCCCGAGGCGGCCGGTCCCCGCCGCATCGTCCCGCGCGCCTCCGCACGCGGTCGCGTCGGCGTCAGCTCGCGCTGCCCGAGCCGCTCGATCCGCTCGATCCGCTCGATCCGCTGGTCGTGGACGAGGTGCTCGACGAGGAGCTGCTCGAGGAGGAGCTGCTCGAGGAGGACGAGCTCGACGACGACGAGCTCGAGGACGAGCTCTCGCTCTTGCCGCTGCCGCCCGCGGGCTTGTGATAGAGGTCCGCGTACCAGCCGCCGCCCTTGAGGATGAAGTTGCCGCCCGAGATGAGGCGCACGAGCTTCTCCTCGGCGCACTGGGGGCAGGTCGTGAGCTTGGGCTCGGTGATGCGCTGCTCGACGGTCAGCTCGTGGCCGCAGCCGTCACATCGGTACTCGTACGTCGGCATCGGGATCCTCGGAAGGGCCGGAGAGTAGGTTCGATTCCGAGCGCCGCAAGCCTGCTCGATCGACCTGGCGCGCCGTGGGCGCCGCGGCTCATCGCCCCGAGTAGAGCGCCACCGACGCGTAGCACATCTCGTCACTCGTCCCTTCGCCCCAGGTCACCGTCTCGTCGCCGTCGGGGTTGCTCCATGCGCACGTCACGCGCAGCTCGTCGCCCGCCACCGCGCGCACGCCCTCGTGCAGACGGAACACACCCTGCCAGTGGAAGTCCCACGCGGGGATCGAGAGCACGCACTGGCTCGTGCCGTCGGCGTGCACGAGCTGCACGCGCAGGCTCTGCCCGAGCTCGTGCATGTGGGGCGTGACCGCGTAGATCGTGCCCTCCGCGGCCGACACACCGAGCACGTCGCTCGTGCCCGCGGCCGTGAACCATCCGCTCGCCGTGCCCTCGACGCGCGCCGTGCGCGGTGGGATCACGAAGTCGTAGTCGCCCACGAGGAGGTTGCGCGGCACCTCGCCGATCGGCACGGGCGTCTCCCACACCACGACCTCGGAGCGATCCTCGCCGTGCGCGTGCTCCACGTTGTAGTGGACCTGGAGGATCAGCTGCCAGCCCGCGGGGAACCAGTAGCCCACGTCCTCGCGCGGCGGCTCGAGCACCGACGCATCCCCCGGCACCCAGAGCCCGCTCGCGTAGGCGGGCGTGACCATCGCGCCGCCGTAGCAGGTGTAGCCGGGGCCTTCTTCCGCGTCGTCGAGCCGACGTGCCTCGTCGGCCTGCGCGGGCGCGACCATGAACGTGATCGCGTGGTGCACGATCGCGCGGTTGCCCGGCTCGACGCTCATCGCCGCGGTGGGGAAGGGCGCGCTCACGTGCGGATCGATCACGAAGCAGCGGTAGTCGTCGGCGCGCGTGGTGAGCGGCGGTGGCGTGTACGCGAGCTCCATCGCGAAGCGACGATCCGCGGGACCGAGCGGCCCTTCGCTCGTGTGCACGAGGCGATCGGGGCCGCCGATGCCGCGCGGCGCGCCGGCCTCGGCCCAGCCGACGAGGCGCGCACGATCGGCGGCGGGCACGTTGCGGAAGTCGTCGACGGAGGGGCAGCCATCGTCCTCGGACGGCAGGAACGGCGGCATGCGCCCCGACGACACCGCGCCCGCGATCGACGGCGCGAGCGGTGCGACGCGCTCGTAGGTGTCGAGCCCAAAGCCGCCGATCTCTCCGTCGCGATGACAAGGCACGCAGCGCCGCTCGAGGATCGGCGCGACCTCGGCCCAGCCATCGCCCGCAGGCCCCGTGTCTTGCCGCGCGTCGGCGTCGTCTGCGACGTGCGCGTCCGGGGTCTCGACCGAGGGGCCGCAGCCGCTCGAGGCGAGGAGGAACACGAGCGTGCACGAGCGCCGCATGGGGCGAGTATGCGATCGCGGAGGGATGCGCGCGGTCTCTTCTTCGACGACCACGCAGACCCTCGGCGCATCGCGCCGCCGACGACGCTCCAGGCCCGAGCGCGCGTGAGGCGCCGCGCGAGGTCCTGCATCCGGGCGGCGGCTCGCTCATACTGCGCGCCGCCATGGCCACACCGCGGAGCGCGCGGACCAGCAAGGTCCCCGAGGAGATCGAGCTCGATCTCGGGCTCGACGAGCCCGATGACGAGGCGTCGCTCAAGGCGCGCGCGGCAGAGCAGCTCCGCATGAAGCCCGAGGCGATCCCGTTCGCCGCGGTGCGCAAGCGCTCGATCGACGCACGCCAGGGGCGCGTGAAGTTCCACGTGCTGCTCGCGCTCCGACCCGACGAGGCGATCGATCACCAGCAGCTCGGGCTCCCCTTGCCGCGGGAGTGCGCGGGGCCCGTGCGCGCGATCGTGGTGGGCGATGGGCCCGCGGGTCTCTTCTGCGCGTACGAGCTCGCGCGCGCCGGCGTGCGCTCGATCGTGCTCGACCGCGGAAAGCCAGTGCAGCCGCGTCGCCACGATCTCAAGGGCTTGCAGCGCAAGGGCACGGTGAACCCCGAGAGCAACTACTGCTTCGGCGAGGGCGGCGCGGGCACCTACTCGGACGGCAAGCTCTACACGCGCGCGCACAAGCGCGGTGACGTGCGCGACGTGATCGAGACGCTCGCGCTCCACGGCGCGCCCGAGGCGATCCTCGTCGATGCACGCCCGCACATCGGCTCGAACAAGCTCCCCAAGGTGATCACCGCCATGCGCGAGCGCCTCGAGGCGTGCGGCGTGGCGTTCCGCTTCGAGAGCAAGGTGGTCGATCTCGAGATCCGCGGCGCGGGCAGCGATCGACGCGTGGCGGGCGTGCGCCTCGCGAGCGGCGAGATCCTCGAGGCCGATCACGTGGTGCTCGCCACGGGCCACTCCGCGCGCGACGTGTTCCACATGCTGCTCGAGCGCGACGTGCGCCTCGAGGCCAAGGCCTTCGCGCTCGGCGTGCGCATCGAGCACCCGCAGCCGCTCATCGATCGCATCCAGTACGGGCGCGACTTCGGCCACCCGAAGCTGCCCGCGGCTGCGTATCGGCTCGCGCACGAGGTGGAGGGGCGCGGCGTGTTCTCGTTCTGCATGTGCCCGGGCGGCTGGATCGTGCCCGCCTCGACCGAGCCCGACGGCCTCGTGGTGAACGGCATGAGCCTCTCGCGCCGAGACTCGCCCTTCGCGAACTCGGGCCTCGTCGTGGGCGTGGAGCCGAGCGACTGGGAGAAGGCGGGCTTCACGGGTCCCTTGGGTGGCGTGGAGCTCCAGCGCGCGATCGAGGTGCGCGCGATGCACGCGGGCGGCGACGATCTCGCGGCGCCTGCGACGCGCGTGTCGGACTTCCTCGCGGGCCGCGGCTCGAGCACGGTGCCCGAGACGAGCTACCTCCCCGGCCTCGTCGCCGCCGACGTCGCCGAGGTGCTCGACGGCGCGGGCGTGGTGTTCTCGAAGAAGCTGCGCGAGGCCCTCCGTGCCTTCGATCGCCGCATGCACGGCTACGCGACCGAGGAGGCCGTGCTCGTGGCCACCGAGTCGCGCACGAGCGCTCCCGTGCGCGTGCCCCGCGATCGCGAGAGCCTCGAGGCAATCGATCTCGCGGGCCTCTACCCCGCGGGCGAAGGCGCGGGCTACGCAGGCGGCATCGTGAGCGCCGCGATGGACGGCATGCGCATCGGCCGCGTGATCGCGCGCCGCGTGGGCGCGGCGGTCGAGCGAGCGTGACGGTCGAGCGTTTCCTCCAACAGTTGGAGCGTTTCCTCCAACAGTTGGAGCGTTTCCTCCAACAGTTGGAGCGTTTCCTCCAACAGTTGGAGCGTTTCCTCCAACCGTTGGAGCGTTTCCTCCAACAGTCCGTTCCTGCTCCGGATCGAGCGAGGACATAGAGGCACGCGCCGCGACGGGGGCTCGCGTGAGCCTCGGCATGCTCGCGTCTGCTCTGCGCGCTCGCATCCGCCCACCCAACCGCAGAGCGCGACATCCCCGTGCCTCACGGACGCAAGGTCAGAGGCGCGAGCCAGTCCCTCTCAGCTCCCCATCGAACAGAACATGGAGGTACGCGCCGCGACGGGGCTCGCGTGAGCCTCTGCATGCTCGCGTCTGCTCTGCCCCTCGATCCGCAGAGCACTCCCCTCTTTCTCCAGCAGTTGGAGCGTTTCCTCCAGCAGTTGGAGCGTTTCCTCCAGCGGTTGGAGCGCACCTGATCCTTGAGTGGCAGGCGCGCCTCGTCGATGCTCTCGGCATGGCCAAGAGAGGCAAGGGCGCGGCTCCGGCGGGGGCGTTCGTGACGCAGGCGAGGCAGGCCAAGAAGACGGCGCTCGCTGCGCGCGAGAAGAAGCTGTCCACGCTCGTGGCGCTCATCCAGCGCCGCAAGACTCGCATCGTCGAGGACTTCTACGACATCGGCGAGGCGCTGCGGACGATCCGCGACGAGGCGCTGCACGAGGCGCGTGGCCTGCGCTTCGAGGCCTTCGTGAAGGAGGTGCTCGAGCTGCCGGCGAGCACGGCGTTCAAGCTGATCGCCATCGTCGAGCAGGTCCCGCGCGAGCGCGCGATCGAGCTCGGGCAGGAGAAGAGCTACGCGCTCGTGACGTATGCCGCCGCCACCGCGGAGGCCGACAGCCCGGTGAGCCTCGTGACGAGCGACGCCACGATCGCCGGCAAGCCCGTGAGCCGCGCGAGCGCTGCCGAGATCCGCGCTGCGGCCAGCGCCACCCGCGAGAAGCAGAAGGCACCCAGCGCGAGCCGCGCGCAAGCGGCCGAGGACCGCGCGATCCTCGCCGCGCTCCGCCCGCTGCGCCTGGGCGAGGCGAGCATCTCGCGCCGCGGCAAGACCCTCACGATCCGCATCACGCCGGGAGCGAGCCGATGAGGCTGAACGACACCGAGGCGTTCGTGGTGGTGGGTGTCCTTCACTCCCGGCGGCAGCCTGCGACCGCTCGGCTCCGCGCTCACGTCACCGAGCGCACGGGGCGAATGCCGACGGCGTCGAGGAGCCCTGTCCCCGCGCGCTGACGGAAGGCCGTCAGCAACATCTGCCACTCGCCGGGGTTCTGCCACTTGTACGTGGCGCCCGCGCCCCCGCGGATCACGCGGTCTTCGTACGTTCGCACGGCGGGCGCGAGGTCCGGGGGAACCGCGTATCGATTCCGGCAGAGCTCGGCGTGTACGCCGAAGCCGACGAGGCCGAAGTCGTTTCCGATCCGCGCATGTCGATCGGGATCGGGAGACTCGCTGCGGTTGAGCTCGCGCGAGATCTTGCCGTAGTGCTTGTCGTCGGGCACCACGTTGCCCTTGTAGGTGATCTCGCCGCTTCGTCCGCCTCGCGCGCACCACTCCCACTCGGCCTCCGTCGGCAGGCGGTAGCCGTGCGCGGCGAACGCGACCTCGAGGTCGTCCGGCAGCGTCGAGGTGTCACCGCCTTCGCCCACGAACGCCTCGCCCATCTGTCGCCGCCAGTCGGCGAGCGCGAAGTCGCCCATCGTGTTCTGCGCGAAGAGACAGGGCTCCACGCGCACGCGCGTGACTGGACGCCACGGCGAGGGCTCGGCGAACAGGTTGCCCCACGCTGCGTCGAACGTCGGCGTGCCGCGGTGGGGCTCGGCGAGCGCGCGCAGGTGCTCGAGCTCCGTGTCCGAGAGCCCCATGTCGAAGGTGCCGCCGGGCACGAGGACGAAGCGGAAGAGACCGTCGAGGCCGCGGTAGGACGCCAGCGGGAGGTCTTCGCGACGGAAGGGCTCGACGCGCTCGAGCTCGAGGCCGTGCTCGGTCGCGATGGCGCGCGCGATCTCCTCGCGTCGTGTCGCGGAGGTCGATTGCCAGGACTCGATGGTGCTGAGCTCCGTGATGGTCATCGTGGCGAATCATGCCATCCGCGCGCGCCGCGCCGGCGCCCTGCGTCGTCGCCCACGGATCGCCGAGCGCGTCGGTCACCCGCGATCCAGCCCCGCGATGAGGCGAAGAACACGTCGGCGCCCGTGGTCACGGGCTCGCGGCTTCGGGGCGCTCGATGGGCGTGAAGGCGCCGAGCACGCGAGGAGCTCGCGGCGCTGTGCGGCGCTGCCTCGGAGACAGACCGTGTCCGTCGTCCCGATCGACGCCACGCCGTGATGCGCGCAGTGCTCGGGGCTGTCGTCATCGCGGCCGACATCTGCCACGCCATGAGCGAGACGCTTCACCCCCGCGATCACGCGGAGCCGTTGCGGTGAAGAGAGTCGGATCAGTCGGGCGCGAAGAGGTCCGCGAGCGCACGCGCTCCGTCAGGAAAGCTGGCGAAGAGGCGCTCGAGCCACTCGCGGGCTTCCGCGAACGCTGGCGAGCCACGTGGCAAGGGTCGCTCGCGCAGCGCACGGACGCAGCGGTCGGCGACCGCTCGCGTCGGGACGAGTGAAGCGAGCGGCCAGCCGAGGCGTGGAAAGCAGGCGTGTCCGCGCTCGGAGTGCCTCGAGAGGAGGAGATCGAAGCCGAGGGCGAGGACGAGGGCCTCGCGACGCGCTTCGGGGACTCCGAGGAGCAAGCGCCGAGAGAGGTGCGGAGCGAGGTGCAGCCACGAGAGCGCACGTACGAGCTGGGGCTCGAGCCTCGCGGGGATCGAGGGGAGCGCGAGCAGGGCGCCAGGGCAGGCATCCTGACGACGCTCGAGCCAGCGCTCGAGCGCTGCCGGAGGGAGCGCGCGGGCCACGGCCTCGGTCAACGAGAGGAAGGCGCTCTCCTCTTCGAGGACCCCGTCGTATCCGTCTCGGGCTCGCGCGGGCCAGCGGAGGCCCAGCGAGTACGGGCGCGGCGACGCGTGGAGCGCGGTCACTAGCTGAACGCGCTGGTCTTCGGGCAGCGAGGCGGCCAGCGCCGTCACCTGATCGAGCGCGCACAGGCCATCACGCGCGTCACGCAGCACCTGCCACACGACTCGCCCATCGACGACCTCCTCCAGCGCTCCCGGAGGTTCGAGCCCGAGCTGCCGCGCGGGTGAGAGCACGCCATGATCGACGAGGTCGGTCTCGGCCACGAAGCGATCGCGCGAGAGGCGCTGGGTGTGCCGAGCGAGACGCTCGAGCGTCGCACGCGACGGCGAGGGGAGGCTCGTCAGGTCGAGCGGACGCCGCGCGCGTGGGACGATCGCCGAGAGCGCAGCGGAGCGTGCCTCGACCATGTCGAGCGACTCGAAGATCCGCGTGAGCCCCTCCACGTCGGCGCGGCGAGAGGCGTCGTCGACGAGCACCTCGGTGACGAGCGTGCGAACCCGACCACCCCCGTAGAGGAGCGTGGTTGCGACCGGCCGAGCGGCCCTCGTGCGCTCGAGGAGCGCCTCGAGCGACGCTGGCGCAGGCCGCAGGCGAACGGCGGCGAGGTGGGCGATGAGCCCTCGAATCGTGCGCTCGGACGCCAGCGCCTCGAAGCGCGCGAGCGACGACGGTGCGCCCCTCAGCTCGAGGGCGAGGAGCGAGGCGAGCATCGTCGCGGCGACGCCGTTCTTGGGCTCCGAGGCGACCGCGGCCTGGAGCAGCTCGACGGAGCGCTCGCGACCCGAGTCGAGACACGAGAGCCCGATCGCGCCGACGCTTCGCTCCTCCGACCGAGGGCTCGCGAGGAGCGCCTCGTAGCTCGAGCGCGCGCGCTCGATCACGTCCCCCAACCAGCCGGTGCACCGCGGCTCGCCGAGGAGCCGGCTCGCATGCCGTCCGCCGGCCGACAGGTTCGCGAGCAGGAGGGAGAGCGCTGCCACCGGACCCTGACGTGCTTCGATCAGCTCCAGGAGAAAGGGCGCGACGCGCGCCGCGACGGGCGAGGCGATTCCCTGGTGGTTGATCGACGCCTGGAGCATGTCGAACGCCGAGTCGGGCTCGACGGCCGTCTCCTCGGACACCGCGCGGATCAGCGCGGGAAGGTCCGTGGCGGATCCGTACGCGTGCGTCCAGCGATCCCACTCGATCGACTCGAGTCGCTCGAACATCGCTCGAGCGTACCGCTGACGCTGGCGGACGGCGTGGTGCAGCCGAGCTGCTGGAGAGACGTATGAATCAGGGATCCAGAGGACGGTCGCCCGGTCGTTGCCGAGCCCGGAGCTTCGTTCTGAGAGACGGAGAAACAATCGTTTCTCGGGATCGAATGGTCGTACGGGGTTCGGGGGTGAAGCCCCCGTCGCGCGGCGCCTGCGCCGCGCAGAAACTGGTGTTCGCGTATCGTGACGTGACCTCATGAAGCTCGCGTGGGCCACGGACGTTCACCTCGATCACCTCACGCCTTTCGGGCGGGCTCGGTGTGCGGAGGCCCTCCGCGCGAGCGGCTGCGATGCCGTCGTGCTCACGGGCGATCTCTCGCAGGCCCCGCTGCTGTGCGTGCACCTCGAGGAGCTCGCGCGCGCCCTCGCGCGGCCCGTGTACTTCGTGCTCGGCAACCACGACTTCTACGAGGGCTCGATCGTCGAGGTGCGCGCGGCCGTGCGCGAGCTCTGTGCGCGCGAGGCGTGGCTCCACTACCTGCCGGATGCGGGCCCCATCCCCCTCGACGACGAGAGCGTGCTCGTGGGTGTCGACGGCTTCGGAGACGGGCGCCTCGGCCGGGTGATCGAGACACCGATCGTGCTCAACGACCACCTCCTCGTTCGCGAGCTCGCGGGCCTGCCCAGGGTGCACTTGGCCGCGCGGCTGGCCGAGCTCGGCGACGCCGAGGCCCGCGCGCTCGAGGCGCTCCTCGCTCGCGTCGGCGCGGCGAGGCGTGTCGTGGTCGCGACGCACGTCCCACCGTTTCGCGAGAGCACGTGGCACGACGGCGCGCCTTCGGACGACGACTGGCTGCCGTTCTTCTCGTGCCACTCCGTGGGCGAGGTGCTGCGCGCGCACGTCGAGGCGTGGCCCTCGCGCTCGCTCACCGTGCTCTGCGGACACACCCACGGCGCGGGCGTCGCCTTCATGGACGAGCGCCTCGTCGTGCACACCGGCGCCGCCGAGTACGGCGAGATCGCGATCGCCGGTGTGCTCGACACGTCGTGCGCGACCTTTCTCTGATGTCGGCGCCTACGCGATGCGCCACGAGGCGTTCGTGAGCGTGCGCGCTCTTCACTCCCAGCGGCAGCCGGCGACCATCCACGCGACCTCGCCGCGCCTCACGGACGCACCGTCGAAGGCGCGAGCCAGTCCCTCTCAGCTCCCCATCGAACAGAACATGGAGGTACGCGCCGCGACGGCGCTCGCGTGAGCCTCTGCATGCTCGCGTCTGCTCTGGCCCTCGATCCGCAGAGCGCGAGAACCCCGTGCCTCACGGACGCACCCTCGGAGGCGCGAGCCAGTCCGTTCTCGCTCCAGATGGCGCAAGGACGCCGTGAACGGGAACGCCTCGGCTCCGCGAGGGAGCCGAGGCGTTCGTGCTGCTCAGCGAGGCGCGTGAGCGGGAGGGCGAGGCGATCAGGCGCGCTCGAGCACGACGGCGAGGCCCTGGCCGCCGCCGATGCACGCCGAGCCCACGCCGTAGCGCTTGTTCTGTCGGCGCAGCGTGTAGACGAGGTTCGCGGTGATGCGCGCGCCGCTCGCGCCGAGCGGGTGACCGAGCGCGATCGCGCCGCCGTTGACGTTCGTCTTGGCGGGATCGAGGCCGAGCTCCTTCTCCACCGCGAGGAACTGCGCCGCGAAGGCCTCGTTCACGTCGAAGAGATCGATCTCGTCCTGCTTGAGGCCCGCGCGGTCGAGCGCGTTGCGGATCGCGGGCGCGGGGCCGATGCCCATGATGGTGGGATCCACCGCGGCCACGCCCCACGACACGAGCTTGGCGAGCGGCGTGAGGCCGCGCGACTTGGCCCACTCGCCGTCGACGACGATCAGCGTCGCGGAGCCGTCGTTGATGCCCGACGCGTTGGCCGCCGTGACGAGGCCGTCCTTCTTGAACACGGGCGGGAGCTTGGCGAGCTGCTCCATCGTGGAGATGCGCGGGTGCTCGTCCTTGTCGACGATCTTCACGCCCTTGCGCTCCTGGATCTCCACCGGCGCGATCTCGTCCTTGAAGCCGCCGGCCTCCCAGCACGCGGCCCAGCGCTGCTGGCTGCGTGCGGCGAGCGCGTCGCACTGCTCGCGCGTGATGCCGTACTGCGCGCCGAGCTTCTCGGCCGTCATGCCCATGGGCGAGCCCGCGTAGGTGTCGTGGAGCGCCGTGAACAGCGTGTCGATCATCTCGGGCGGCTTGCCGAACTTCGCGCCGCCGTCGCGCAGGCCCCACACCGCGTGCGGCGCCTGGCTCATGTTCTCCGAGCCCGCGGCCACCACGGCCTTGGCCTCGCCGAGGAGGATCTGCTCGGCCGCGCTGATCACCGCCTGGAAGCCCGAGCCGCAGAGGCGGTTGAGCGTGAGGGCAGGGCGATCGATCGGGATGCCGCACTTGAGGCCCACGTGACGCGCGCCGTAGATCGCGTCCTTGGACGTCTGCTGCACGTTGCCGAGGATCACCTGATCGATCTCGTCGGCGTTGAGGCCCGACTGCGCGATGGCGGCCTTGCTGGAGATCACCGCGAGGTCGATCGCGCTGATGTCCTTGAACGACTGGCTGAACTCGCCGAACGCAGTGCGCTTGGCGCCGACGATCCAGATCTCCTTGCTCAGCTTCTTCATGACGTCTCCTTGAAGGTTCGTGACTCGTGGGGCGCCCTGCGGCGGGGGAGCAAAGCTCCCCCTGGAGCAGCGAGGAGGAGGAGCGAAGCGACGATCGACGAGCGGGGGGTCACCGCGGGGCTGGAGGCCCCCCGTCCTGAGCGCCGGAGGCGCGGGCGATCTCCACCCAGGAGTTCGAGAACACGGGCTCTTCGGGGTGCTCTCTCGTGCTCGCCTGCACGATGACGCGCCCCTCCTCGCGCCAGCCGCTCACGACGAGCGTCTCGCCGGGCCACACGGGCTTGGAGAAGCGGCCTGCGAAGAGCTTCAGCTTGCTCGGGTCGCCGCCGCACTCGTGCTCGACGACGGCGCGTCCGATGTAGCCGTAGGTGCAGAGGCCGTGGAGGATGGGGCGCCCCTCCGTGACCTTGGCGGCCTTCTCCGCGGCGCGCGGATCGGCGTGGAGCGGGTTGTAGTCACCCGAGAGTCGATAGAGCAACGCCTGCGACTCGGTCGTGGGGTACGCGACGCTCCAGTCGGCGGCGCGCTCGGGCGCACGCACGCGGACGCTCTTGGGCGGGGCCTCGCCGCCGAAGCCGCCGTCGAGGAGGTACATGATCGTCCACTCGGTCTCGCACACGAGCTCGCCCGACGCGTCGCGCGTCTCGGTGGAGAAGATCACCTGCGCCATGCGGCGGAGATCGCCGACGTTCGCGACCTTGCCGATCGTGGTGAGCGTGCCGCTCGGCGCGAAGGGCTTGTGCAGGCGGATCATCTGCGCGCCGTGCACGACGCCGCCGAAGTCGCCGCCGACCACGTCGAACATCGCCTTGCAGGCCTCGTACGTGGGGATGACCGCGTAGGTCGGGAAGACCTTCATCGGCGCGTCGCCGGCCTGACCCTCGTACACGAAGCCGAGCTCGCGCGGCCCGGCGCCGATGCCGAGCGCGTAGAGCGCCGCATCCTGCCAGCGGTACGTGAACGTGAGCGGCTCGGTCGTGCGGCCCGCGGCGCTGGGGTTCAGGGGCTTCTTCGGCGGGCTCGAGATCTCGTGGCTCATGCGGTGCTGCTCCAGCGCGACGACGGCGGAGATGGCTCTAGCGTCGGGCGAAGAGCGCGGCAAGGTCGCGCTTGCGGAGCCGCGTAAGGGGCCGCACGCTCCGTCGGTGCCGCGAGGTCCCGAGGCCGATGCCGCCACGCATGTGACGACGTGCTCCGAGAGGCCCGAGCTCCGCGCGGCGAGCGCGCTCGCCGTGGCGCTCTCCGTGGCGGGCTGCGGTCACCACAATTCCCCGGACGCGGCCGCGCATCGAGACACGCCCGAGATCCTCGATCGCGACGGGGACGGCCTGTGCGACGGCACCGAGCTGGCGCGCGGGCTCGATCCGGAGAGCGCCGACACCGACGGTGATGGCTTCTCCGACCTCACCGAGCTGCAGATCAACGCCGACCCGCTGATGATCGACTCACCCGATCGCGACACGCTCGTCGTGCTCCCGACCGAACGGCTCGCGACCACGTCCGTCGCGTTCACGTACACCGTGCGCGGAGAGGGCGGCAGCTACGTGGGTGGCTTCTCGGCGCGGCCGAGGCCGCTCGCCGACGAGACGAGCGCCAACGACTTCTTCCTCTCGGCGGTCGCGGTCGCCGCCACGCCGCCCGAGCACGCGGCGCTGATCGAGGGCGAGCGCTTCGTGGGCGTCGTGGGGCGCACGCTGCTCAGCTACCAGGTGGACTTCGAGTACCGCGACGACGCGCTGATCGAGTGCATGCGCGCGTACCCGTTCAGCTACCAGGTGAAGCTCGAGGACGGCAACATCGTGGGCTACCAGCAGCGCATCCTGCTCGTGGCGCCTCGCGGCATGGAGCCCGGCAACGGGCCGTGGTGCGGCGTCGGCGCCTGCTTCTAGAGCACCGATTCATTCGAATCGCTGCTCTAGTCTGTGTTTTCCGAGGGGACGCGTGTCCCCTCGCCCCGCCGAAGTGAATTCGTCGGGGCCCCACTCCCCCAAGAGCCCCGAATCCATTTGATTCCTGTGGGAATCAAACGGATCGGTGCTCTAGGTCAGGCGCGCTCGATGATCCAGCGGCCGACCTCGCTCGTCTTCTTGTCGCCACCGAGATCGCGCGTGGTCATGCCCGCCGCGACGGCGTCCTTCACGAGCTGCGTGAGCTTGGCCTCTTCGCCCTCGAAGCCGAGGTGCGTGAGCATCATGCCCACGGTGAGCACGGTGGCGAGCGGGTTCGCGAGATCCTTGCCCGCGATGTCGGGGGCGCTGCCGTGCACCGGCTCGAACATGCCGCGACAGCGCGAGCGCACGTTCGTCCAGCGGGCGTCGTCGGGGCGCACGTTCGCGCTCGAGGCCATGCCGAGGCCGCCCTGCAGCGCAGCGCCCAGATCCGTCACGATGTCGCCGAAGAGGTTGTTCGTGACGATCACGTCGTAGCTCTCGGGCGCGCGCACCATCTGGAGGCAGAGCGCGTCGACGTACACGTGCTTGGCCTCGATCTCGGGGAATTCGACGGCGATCTCCTTGAACGTGCGCTGCCAGAGGCCGTGCGCGTAGGACATCGCGTTGGACTTGTCGCTCATGTGCACGCGCTTGCGGCCGTGCTGCTTGGCGAAGCCGAACGCGGCGCGGATCACGCGCTCGACGCCCTTGCGCGTGTTGACGTCCTCGTTGATCGCGACCTCGTCCGGCGTGCCCTTCTTGAAGTTGCCGCCGACGTTGACGTAGATGCCCTCGGTGTTCTCGCGGAACACCACCATGTTGCAGTGCTCGGCGCGCTTGCCCGCGAGCGGCATGAGCGAGTCGGCCAGGCACACGACCGGGCGCACGTTGCAGTAGAGATCGAGGCCGAAGCGCAGGCCGAAGAGGATGTCGCGCGCGTAGTCGAGGCTCGGCACGCGCGGGTCGCCGATCGCGCCGAGCAGCACGGCGTCGCACTCGTCGCGGACGAAGCGCTGGTCGGCCTCGGGGAAGGTCGCCCCGTCGCGGAGGAAGCGATCGGCGCCCAGATCGAGCGTGGTGAGCTCGAGCGGCAGGCCCCGCCGGCTCCGGAGCGTCTCGAGCAGGGCCTTGCCGACGGCGACGACCTCCTTGCCGATGCCGTCACCTGGCAGGAGCGCGATGCGGAGCGGGTTCGTCATGGCGGCGCACGCTACCACGCGTAGTGACCGCGCCGGGCTGTGCAGACGTTCTCCCCGGTCATGCTGCGAGAGTCTTGACACTCGTCGCTCGGAGCGGCGACCTTTCACGCACATGGAGATCGTCTCCGCAGGCGTCACGGACGTCGGACAGCAGCGGGAGCACAACGAGGACTCGTTCTGCATCCTTCCCGAGTTCGATCTGTACATCGTGGCCGACGGCATGGGCGGTCACCGCGCCGGCGACGTGGCGAGCCGCATGGCCACGCACACGATGGCGTCGTTCTTCCAGGCCACGTCGAAGGAGGACGCGACCTGGCCGTTCCACTTCGATCCGCACCTGTCGGTCGAAGAGAACCGCCTCATCACGGGCATCCGCGTCGCGAACAAGCGCATCTTCGAGACGAGCTCGAGGCACCGCGAGGTGCACGGCATGGGCACGACCATCGTGGGCGCGCTCGTGTCGCGGGAGCGCAAGCGGATGTACATCGCCCACGTCGGCGACAGCCGCTGCTACCGCATCCGCAACGGCGAGATCACGCAGCTCACGCGCGATCACTCGCTCCTCAACGACTACCTGGCCGTCTTGCCGGATCTCACGCCCGAGCAGCGCGAGGAGCTGCCGAAGAACGTGATCACGCGCGCGCTCGGCATGCAGGACTCGGTCGTGGTGGACCTCGTGCCCGAGACCCCCAAGGCGGGCGACCTCTACATGCTCTGCTCCGATGGCCTCTCGGGCATGATCACCGACGACGAGATCCTCGCGGTCTGCGTGGCCAACCCCGGCGATCCGCAGAAGGCCGCGACCGAGATGGTCGCCAAGGCCAACCAGAACGGCGGCGAGGACAACATCACCGTCGTCGTGGTCGGCTTCCGCGAGTAGCTCTCACCGCGGTCGCGGCGTCGGCGGCTCAGAGCGTGACCTCCGAGTGACACGTGCGCTCAGCGCTTGGTGAGCGCGCGCAGCAGGTGATCGCGCACCGCGGCGATGCGCGGCGCGACGGGTCGCTCCGCACGCCACGCGAGGTAGATGGGGGCGTTGCCGAGCCGCAGCTCCGGCAGGACCCGCACGAGCTGTGCGGTGGTCACGAGCGGCTCGGCCACGTGCATCGGCAGGAGCGCGACGCCGCCGCCTGCCACGGCGAGCGCCGCGAGCACGTCGAAGTCGGTGCAGGCGAGCGTGGGCGGTGGAGGACGGCGCGTCTGGGAGAACGCGCGGCGCCCCGGGA
>JAIBCE010000389.1 GCA_019694315.1 Sandaracinaceae bacterium | reverse complement strand
CAGACGCGACGATGCAGAGGCTCACGCGAGCCCCCGTTGCGGCGCGTACCTCCATGTCCCTAATTCGATGGGAGCAGGAAGAGACTGGCTCGCGCCCTTGACGGTGCGTCCGTGAGGCACGGGGTCGTCGCGCTCTGCGGATCGGGGCAGATCAGAGCAGACGCGAGGATGCAGAGGCTCACGCGAGCCCCCGTTGCGGCGCGTACCTCCATGTCCTTGCTCGATTTGGAGCAGGAAGAGACTGGCTCGCGCCTCCGAGGGTGCGTCCGTGAGGCACGGGATTGTCGCGCTCTGCGGATCGGGGGCCGCATCCGATCAGACGCGACGATGCAGAGGCTCACGCGAGCCCCCGTTGCGGCGCGTACCTCCATGTCCCTAATTCGATGGGAGCAGGAAGAGACTGGCTCGCGCCCTTGACGGTGCGTCCGTGAGGCACGGGGTCGTCGCGCTCTGCGATTTCGAGGGGCAGATCAGAGCAGACGCGAGGATGCAGAGGCTCACGCGAGACCCGTCTGGGGCGCGTACCTCCATGTCCCTGATTCCATGGGAGCAGAGACAGACTGGCTCGCGCCTCTGACGGTGCGTCCGTGAGGCACGGGGAGGTCGCGCTCTGCGAATCAGGGATTTGGATCAGACGCGACCATGCAGAGGCTCACGCGAGACCCGTTTGGGGCGCGTACCTCCATGTCCCTGATTCCATGGGAGCAAGAACCGACTGGCTCGCGCCTCCGAGGGTGCGTCCGTGAGGCACGGGATTGTCGCGCTCTGCGGATTGGGGGCCGCATCAGAGCAGACGCGAGGATGCAGAGGCTCACGCGAGACCCGTTTGGGGCGCGTACCTCCATGTCCCTGATTCCATGGGAGCAAAGACAGACTGGCTCGCGCCTCTGACGGTGCGTCCGTGAGGCACGGGGGTGTCGCGCTCTGTGGATCGGGGGCAGATCAGAGCAGACGCGAGGATGCAGAGGCTCACGCGAGACCCGTCTGCGGCGCGTACCTCCATGTCCCTGATTCCATGGGAGCAAGAACGGACTGGCTCGCGCCTCCGAGGGTGCGTCCGTGAAGGCACGGGGGTGTCGCGCTCTGCGGATCGGGGGCCGCATCAGACCAGACGCGACGATGCAGAGGCTCACGCGAGCCCCGTTTCGGCGCGTACCTCCACGTCTTTGCTCGATTGGAGCAGAGACAGGCTGGCTCGCGCCTCCGAGGGTGCGTCCGTGAGGCACGGGATTGTCGCGCTCTGCGAATTCGAGGGGGGGACACCAGATGCGAGGATGCAGAGGCTCACGCGAGACCCGTTTGGGGCGCGTACCTCCATGTCCCTGATTCCATGGGAGCAAGAACGGACTGGCTCGCGCCTCCGAGGGTGCGTCCGTGAGGCACGGGATTGTCGCGCTCTGCGAATCAGGGATTTGGATCAGACGCGAGGATGCAGAGGCTCACGCGAGCCCCGTGTGCGGCGCGTACCTCCATGTCCCTGATTCCATGGGAGCAGAGACAGACTGGCTCGCGCCCTTGACGGTGCGTCCGTGAGGCACGGGGTCGTCGCGCTCTGCGATTTCGAGGGGCAGATCAGATCAGACGC
Source organism: Sandaracinaceae bacterium (assembly GCA_019694315.1). GTDB lineage: Bacteria > Myxococcota_A > Polyangia > Polyangiales > Sandaracinaceae > JAFLCL01. Next base: position 5,461 of record JAIBCE010000389.1, on the reverse strand, counting down.
GAGGATGCAGAGGCTCACGCGAGACCCGTCTGCGGCGCGTACCTCGATGTCCCTGATTCCATGGGAGCAAGAACGGACTGGCTCGCGCCTTTGACGGTGCGTCCGTGAGGCACGGGGAGGTCGCGCTCTGCGGATCGGGGGTCGCATCAGAGCAGACGCGACGATGCAGACGCGCACGCGAGGCCCGTCTGCGGCGCGTACCTCCATGTCCCTGATTCCATGGGAGCAGAGACGGACTGGCTCGCGCCTTCGAGGGTGCGTCCGTGAGGCACGGGGGTGTCGCGCTCTGCGGATCGGGGCCGCATCAGAGCAGACGCGAGGATGCAGAGGCACGCCAGCCCCGTCTGCGGCGCGTACCTCCATGTCCCTGATTCCATGGGAGCAAGAACCAACGGGCATCGCTCAGCGCGGCAGGGCCGCGACGATCTCTTCGGTGCGCTGCCAGAGGCGATCGGCGAGGGCGTCGTCTTCACCTTCGCGGCGGGGCGCGATCACCTGGCAGTGCGAGAAGTACTTGCCGGTGATGCCTTCGGCCTTGGGGCTCACGGCCACGAAGCACTGCGTCGCGGCGCCCTCGGGGATGCTCTTGAGCACCAGCGGTGAGGCCAGGCCGAGCGCGAGGCCTGCGATCGAGCCCATGTTGCGGCCGAGGTTCGTCTTGATCACACCGGGGTGAAGCGCATTGGCGGTCTTGCCGCTCCCGGCGAGCTTCTTCGCGAGCGTCTTGGCGAAGAGCAGGTTCGCGATCTTGCTCTGGCCGTAGGCCGTCCACGGGTCGTAGCTCTTGCTGCCGTCGAGGTTGTCGAACTGGATGCCGCCCTGGGGCGCGCGACGGTGCGCCTCGCTCGACAGCATCACCACACGCCCCTTGGGCGCGAGACGATCGAGCAGGCCCGTCACGAGCAGGAAGTGACCCACGTGGTTCGTGAAGAACTGGAGCTCGTAGCCGTGCGCCGTCTCGAGCTTCGGGAGCGCCATGATGCCGGCGTTGGCCACGAGCGCGTCGAGGCTCGTGCCGCGCGTCTGGAGGTCGGTCACGCACGCGCGCACCGAGCGCGGATCACTCAGCTCGCACGCGATGCCCGTGAAGCCGCCCGCGAGACTGCCCTGGCTCGCACCCGCCTCGTCGGCCTTGGCCTTGGTGCGCGCGGTGCCGATCACGTGCGCGCCGCGCAGACGCAGCACACGCACCGTCTCGAAGCCCAGGCCCGAGTTGCAGCCCGTGACGAGGATCGTCTTGCCGTGGAGGTCGAGGCCCTCGGTCACGTCCTCCGCGGTGGAGCCGTAGCCGAAGCCGTTCTCGCCCTTGGGCGCGATCATCGAGTAGAGCGACATGGCCGCGAGTATCGCCGAGGCGGCCCGCCGCGCACGTGAAGAACGTTGACTCGCGAGTCAACGGCGCCCTCACACCTCGAGGACGAGCTTGCCGGTGGTCGTGCCCGACTCGAGCGCGCGGTGCGCCTCGGCCACGTCGTCGAGGGCGAAGCCGCGCGTGGGGAGGATCGACAGCTCCTCGCGCTCGATCCCGTCGAGGATCGCGCTCATCGCCTCCTCGAGGAGGCTCGTCTCCTCGAAGAGGTAGCTGAGGTTGAAGGCCATCACGCTCTTGTTCTCGCCCGTCATGCGCAGCGGATCGAAGCGCGGCGTCTCGAGCCACGAGGTCGCGAGCCGTCGCCAGCTGGGCGTGCCGCGCGTCGGGCGTCCCAGGAGCGTCTTGCCCGCGCGCGGCAACATCGTGTGAAAGCCATACACGACGAGGCGCCCCGGCGAGCGCAGCGCCTCGTACGAGCCCTTCAGCGTCTCGGCGCCGTTGGCGTCGAGCACCACGTCGAAGCCGCGCGGCGCAATCGTGCGGGCTCGCGCAAAGAGCGCCTCTCGGCTCTTGTCGATCACGTGCGTGGCGCCGAGCGCGCGCGCGACCTCCACCTTGTCGGTGCGGCCCACCACCGCGGTCGTCTCACAGCCCGCCTGCTTCGCGAGCTGGAGGATCGCGCCGCCCACGCCTCCTGCGGCCGAGTGCACGAGGAGGTGCTGGCCGGCACGGATCGCGGCGAGCCCGTGGAGCGCGTACCACGCGGTCGCGTACACCACGGGCAGGCCCGCGGCCTCGCGCAGCGCGATCGGTCGGCCCCTCACGTACGGCACGCGAAAGACCTGGTGCTCGGGCACGTCGAGCACGCTCGTGTAGCCACCGAAGCGCGTGATCGCGATCACGGGCGCCCCGCGCGCCATCTTCCAGGGCCCATCGAGATCGAGCACGTGGCCCGCGAGCTCGAAGCCCGGGGTGAGCGGCCAGCCCACGTACTTCTTCGCGCTCTCGTAGAGGCCCATGCGCGCCACGCAGTCGGCGTAGTTCACGCCGATCGCGCGCGCCTCGAGGCGCACGTGGCCGCGCGGGCGAGGGGCGGGCTCGAAGCGCTCGAGGCGGAGGCGATCGTAGCCACCAGGGCGATCGACGACGATGCGGCGCGCGGACATGGGCGGAGCGTAGATCAGCGGCGCCCTGTCTGCGGTCACGGGCACGCTGGCCTCGCGCTGCTAGAACCCCGGCCATGCACGGCGGCGACATCATCGGCGAGATCCTCCAGCGGCGTGGCATCCGCCACCTCTTCACCCTCTGCGGCGGGCACATCTCGCCGATCCTCGTGGGCGCCAAGAAGCGCGGAGTCCACGTCGTGGACATGCGCGAGGAGGTCAACGCGGTCTTCGCCGCCGACGCCGCCGCGCGCCTCACCGGCAACGTCGGTGTGGCTGCCGTCACGGCGGGCCCCGGCGTCACCAACACGATCACCGCGATCAAGAACGCGCAGATGGCCGAGTCGCCCGTGCTGCTCTTCGGCGGCGCCACGGCCACCGTGCTGCGCGGTCGAGGCTCGCTCCAGGACATCGATCAGATCTCGATCCTCTCGCCCATCACGAAGTGGGCGACGCGCGTCACGACGTTCAAGAGTCTGGGCCCCACGGTGGAGCGCGCGATGGACCTCGCGCTCGGCGGCGTGCCGGGCCCCGTGTTCGTCGAGGTGCCGATCGATCTGCTCTATCCCGAGGAGACGGTCCGCAAGTGGACGATGGCCGAGGCCACGATGAAGGGCCCGCTCGGCGACGCGCTGCGCTTCTATCTCAGGGGTCACCTCTATCGGCAGTTCGAGCAGCCGCACGTGCCCGTCGCCGCGCCCGAGGTCCCGAGCGTCATGGACCTCACGATCCCCGGCGATCCGCGCGACAAGGTGAGCGCGGTGGCCGAGGCGCTCGAGACCGCCAAGCGTCCGCTGCTCGTGCTCGGCAGTCAGACGCTCGTGAACGAGCCGAGCCCCGAGCGCGTGGCCAAGGCCGTGCGCGAGCTCGGCGTACCGGTCTATCTCGGCGGCATGGCGCGCGGTCTCCTCGGCAAGACGAGCGACATCCAGTTCCGCCACGATCGCGGAAAGGCCCTCAAGGAGGCCGATCTCGTGATCGTCTGCGGCTTCCCGTTCGACTTCCGCCTCAAGTACGGCCAGAGCATCCCGAAGTCCGCCAAGCTCGTGGGCGTGAACCTGAGCGCCGCCACGCTGCGCAAGAACCGCATCCCGGATCTCGCCGTGAAGATGCACCCGGGCCAGTTCCTCGTGGATCTCGCCCGCAAGGCAGGCACGTGGAGCGGCGCCGGTCGTGGCGAGTGGCTCGCGGCGCTGAAGAAGCGCGAGGACTCGCGCGACGCGCAGATCGAGAAGGACGCCCACGCGGGCGCCGAGACCGACGCGGCGGCCACGGCCGAGAAGAAGCGCGTGAGCCCGCTGAAGTTCTTCGTGGAGCTCGAGAAGAAGCTCGCCGACGACGCGATCCTCGTGGCCGACGGCGGCGACTTCGTCGCGACGGCGAGCTACATCCTGCGCCCGCGCGGCCCGCTCGCGTGGCTCGACCCTGGTGTGTACGGCACGCTCGGCGTCGGCGGTGGCTTCGCGGCGGGCGCTTCGGTCTGCAAGAAGGGCTCGGAGGTGTGGATCCTCTGGGGCGACGGCTCGAGCGCGTACTCGCTCGCGGAATTCGACACCTTCGTGCGCCACGGCCTCGCGCCCATCGCGGTGATCGGCACCGACGCGCTCTGGGCGCAGATCGCGCGCGATCAGACCGACCTGCTCGGCGACGCGGTGGGCACGGTGCTGCGCGACACGAGCTACGAGAAGGTGGCCGAAGGCTACGGCGGTGTCGGCCTGCTCCTCGACGACGAGTCGAAGATCGCCGAGGTCCTCGACGAGGCCAAGCGCATCGCCAAGAGCGGCAAGCCCGTGTGCATCAACGTGATGCTCGCCCCCAGCGACTTCCGCAAAGGCTCGATCTCGGTCTGAGCGAAGTGCCTCTCCCGCTCTCGCGAGAGGGGTCACGTTGTGGCAGGCCGCTTGTCGCGTCCTCGCTCAGAGGTGCGCGGCGATCGCCAGGGCCTCGGCGACCTCGTCGTCGGAGCGGCCGTGCGCGTCGGGGTGCGCGACGACGAGCTCTCTCTCCTTCACGTCGACGATGCAGTCCTTGCTGACGAGCGCCATGAGCGCTTCACGCACGCGGGGGTGGCCGAGCAGGGTGCGCACGGCGTCCTGCGTGTCGGTCGCGATGTAGACGGCGTCGTCGAAGGACTTCTCGCCGACCTCGACCTCCTTCACGAACATCTTCTTCGCGAGCTCCGCCCAGCCCTGACGCACGAAGCGCGCGCGCACGCTCGTCGCGCTCGCGAGCGTCACGTGGTGCACGCGACCCGTGCTCACGCGTCCACCAGGGCTCGCGGTCTGCTCCTCGGCCGTACGCACGGTGACGCCGAGCGAGCGCTGCGCTGCGTCGAGATCCTTCTTGAGTGCCGTCGTCGAGAGATCGAGATCCGTCTGCGCCATGCGTGTCTCCTCGCGGGAGCGTAGCGCGCGAATTCGGCCGTCGTCGCGGGGCATCTCTCCCCACGGTCTCCGCCACGGACGGACTCCGCGCGGACGGTCTGCGCCACGGACGTTCCCCGCGCGGGGCCGGACGCTCGCGATCACTCCTTGTCGAGGTCGTCGGCGAGGTAGCTCATGATCACCTCGTCGAGGGACTTCTCGCTCAGCAGATCCTGGCCGAAGAGCGACTCGCGTGGACGCGTCGACGGCGGCCGCTTCACGGCCTGCTGGGTCGTCGCGTACTTCGTGCTCTTGGGCGGCGCCTGCACGGGGCCCGCGCTCGCCGCGGGCGCGGCGTTGGGCTTGGAGAAGGTCTTCGCGATCGGCTTGGGCGCCGAAGGAGACAGCTCGTGTGCCTCCGGCAGCGGCGCCGGCTCGGAGCCCGGCACCGTCGGGTGCTTGTCGACGAGCATGTCGGCGGCGGTGGGCTCGCCACCGGCCGCCGCGGCGCGCTCGAGCGCGGCCACATCGGCGGCGTTGCCCGACGCGGTGACGAGCAGAGGGCCGCTCGCGGACGCGGGCGCGGGCGGTGGGGGCGCAGACTCGAACGGCGCGGCGATGGC
>JAIBCE010000388.1 GCA_019694315.1 Sandaracinaceae bacterium | reverse complement strand
ATCGAGCACGCGGACCGACAGGTGCGCGTCGACGTCGATGCGTCGCGAGCACGGCGCGAGTCGCGGCTCTTGCTTCGATGAGACGAGAATCTCGCGCAAGCGCCGACGCCCCGCGCGTTCTTGCAGGAGACGCTTCGGGATCGACGTGAGGATGCACGCCAGCACTCGCCGCGTGAGGACGCCCCATTCTCATCCGACCGAGCACGCGGACCGACAGGTGCGCGTCGACGTCGATGCGTCGCGAGCACGGCGCGAGTCGCGGCTCTTGCTCGGATGGGCCCCACTCCCCCAAGAGCCCCGAATCCATTTGATTCCTCAGGGACTCAAACGGATCGGTGCTCTAGCGCGCCACGCCGCCGAGCTGGTCGGCCCACGCCTCCGGGAACCCTTGGTAGTAGCGCGGCCACTTGTGACCCCGGAGCTCGCGATGGATCACCGCATACACCGCGCGCGCGCTCGACGGCACCCCGACGATCGGCAGGTACAGCGGGCCGAGGATGCGCGACTGCACGGCGTGCCCTAGCTCGTGGTCACGGTTGCGCGCGTCAAGCTCGTGCCAGCGGTTGCTCTCTCGACACCAGAGGACGACGTGACCGAGCGAGATGGCGGCGCCCGTCGTCTCGCAGACCAGGCGAGTGCCTGCGCGCGAGGTCTCGGTGAGATCGATCGAGCGAATGTGTCCCCGCGCGAGCTCGAGCCCGAGCAGCGCCACGCCAAGCGCCGTCTGCGGCAGCTCCCACGCCACACCGACCGCGGCGCCGATCGCGCTCACGAGAGCTCCAGCACGATCTCCGGCGCCCCGGGCGGACCGAACGCACCCTCGAAGCGCACCACGCGGTGCGGCCGCTCCACCTCGAACCACATCTCGTAGCGAGGAAGGAGCGGCTTGGCGAGGCGCGTGAGCACGCTGCCGAGCGAGACCCAGTCGTTGAGGTCCGGGTACATGATCACCGGCACGCACTCGATGCGGCCCGCGGGCACGCTCAGCGTCGTGCGCGACTTGGCCTCGTAGTAGACGCGCGCGCAGAAGCGGTCGCTGGTCCACGAGTAGAGGGCGCGTCGCTCGTTGTCGCGGGGCTGGCCGCGCATGAGGAACGGGATGAGCACGTCGGGGTACGTCGCGAGTGGGAACGGATACGGGCTGTTCGCGAAGTCGACGACCTCCTTGCGCGAGTGGCCCACGGTGCGCTCGAGCGTCTTGCCGACCATGCCGCCCTTCCACACGCCCTCGAAGTGATCGTGGAACGTGAGGTGGCCCGTCGCGAGCGCCACGTCGAGCGTCAACGCCACCTCGCCCTCGGTGGCCGCGTCGCGCACCCGCGTCGTGACCGTGGCGGTCGCGCCCTCGGCGAAGATCCGCCGCGCGTCGAGGATCGTATGGAACATGGGCTTGGGCCGCGCGGTGAGGCGGTAGCGCATGACCTCCTCGGTCCAACCCTCCGCGTTCGTGGCGCCACCGAGGCGCGGGAGCTCGAACGGTGCATCCATGCGTGCTCCTTAGCGCGGATCACACCGCCTCACCGCTCGCGTGATAGCGTCGATCGCGCATGACCAAGGCGAAGAAGCTATTCAAGACGTTGATCCTCGGCGGCATCGCCCTCGCCACGAGCACCACTCTCGGCGCGTGCGACGGAGACGGTCCGCGCGAAGGCCCGGACGGCGGACCTCCTCCGAGCGACACGGGGCGCGAGGGCCCCGACGTAGGCCCACCGCCGCTCGACGCAGCCATCCCCGACGCAGGCATCCGCGAGGGCCTCGATGTCGGCCCGCCGCTCGACGCGTACCTCGCGCCCCCCGATGACGCCGCCTCTTCGGACGACGCGGGCGCGGCCGATGACGGGGGCTCGCCCGACGCGCCCGCGAGCAGCGGATGACGCTCAGCGAGCGCATCTCGCCATCGTCGATCGGCACCCGACGCGTGCTCGGGTGGCAGAGCGCGCCGCGCGCTGCGATCGCCGCGCTCCCGGCGCACAAGCGACTCCGCATCGGTGCCGCGTGGCGCTTTCGCATGGAGCAGGAGCACCTCGCGGTGGGGCACTTCGCGAGGCTCGTGTACGAGCTCGCCGCGACCGGCGCCGAGCCCGTCGTCTTGGCGCTCCTCACGCGCGCTGCGTCCGACGAGGTGCGACACTTCGCGATCTGCCGCGACTACGCCGCGCTCTTCGTGGACGAGGTCCTCCCCGAGCGACTCGAGGGCTCGGCGCGCCCCGTCCCGCGACCACACCTCGCGCGACGAGAGCAGGCGCTGCTCGAGGTCGTCGAGACGTGCTGCGTCAGCGAGACCCTGACGGGGCTCTACTTCACGGAGATGCTGGCCCGCACCACCGACCCGTTCGCGAGGAGCCTCGTCGAGTCATTGCTCGAAGACGAGCTCCACCATGGCCGCGTAGGCTGGACGCACCTCACCAATGCCTGTCGCGAGGGATGGGGCAAGCCCGTCGTGGAGGCGCACCTCCTCGAGCTCTTCGAGCGCGCGGTGGGCTCGGTCCTCACGCTCTCGGCCTCGCGACGTGAAGGTGACGACCTGTCGATGGAGGCGCTCGCGTGGCTGGGCAACGACACCGGCGCGCGCATCTACCGCGAGGGCCTGCGCGACATGCTGCTGCCTGGGCTCGCGGCCGTCGGCCTCGACGTCGGCGCGCTCCGCGAGGCGGCGCACACGAGGGGATGGCTGCCGTGATCACACCTCGACGCTTCGCAGCGATGTGTCTCGCGCTCGAGGGCACCACGAGCGCGCCTCACTTCGATCGCACGGCGTACCGCGCGCGAAAGATCTTCGCGACGGTGCCGCCGGATGGTCGCTCGGCGAACCTGCTGCTCGTGCCCGACCTCCAGAGCGCCGTCGTCGACGCGATGCCTCACGCGTTCCAGCCAGTGCCCGGCGGCTGGGGACGCATGGGCTACACGACCGTCGATCTCACGAAGGCCACCGAGACCGAGCTCGCCCCCGTGCTGCGCGAGAGCCACGCGCTCGCGAGCGAGCCCGCGAAGCGCAAGCCCTCCAAGAGCGAGGCGAGACCCGCGAAGCCCTCCAAGAACGGCGCGAAGCCTTCCACGGCCATCGCGAAGCCTTCCAAGCGCGATGCGAGGCCTTCCACGGCTGCCACGAAGCCTTCGAAGGGCGACGCGAAGCCTTCCACGGCTGCCGCGAAGCCTTCGAAGGGCGACGCGAAGCCCTCCAAGACCACCGGAACGACGAGCCGCTCCCCGCGAACGACGAGGGCGCGTTGATCCGGGGACGCATCGGCGTGGGCCTCGTCGCCGCGCTGGGCACGCTCACTGGCTGCGGAGACGCCACCACCTCGGACGCGGGCTCGCCTTCCCTCGACGCCCCCGTCTCCGACGCGGGTCACGACGCAGGCCGTCCGGTGGTGATCGCGTCGGTGGAAGATCTCGGCGCCCTGCCGCATCCATCCGACACGGTCGTCGGCCGCGACGGCGCGAGCTCAGGGGTGATCGGCGGCGCACGCCTCTGGACCTTCGGCGACACGTTCCTCTCGCACGTCACGCCGTGGGACGGAAGCCACGTGGCCACCGCGACCGGGGCGTGGTCGGGCTCCGAGCTGCCGATCGTGCTCGAGCAGCCCGTCGACGCCGACGGTGTGCCCGCGCAGCTCGTGCCGTACACGGACGAGGAGCTCGCCGCGAACCAGCTCGATGCGACCAACGGTTGGGCGCACTGGCCAGGCGCCGTGATCGACACGGGCGATGCGGACGCCCTGCTCTTGTTCCAGCGCATCAAGCGCACCGCAGGCACGGGCTTCGACGGCGTCGCGATCGGCACGGCGCGCATCGCACCGCACGAGACCGTCGCCCGACGCGACGCGACCGAGCTCTTCACACGACCGCTTCCTCCCGCTACGGGCGGCGACGTGCTCTACGGCAACGGCGGCGTGTCGGTGATCGGCGACACGGCGTACTTCCTCGGCTGCGAGGGCCTGGGCTGTCGGCTCGCGCGGGTGCCTCGCACGCGGGCCGACGAGCGCGAAGCCTTCGAGTTCTTCGATGGCGACGCGTGGGTCGCCGACATCGACGCGGCCGAGGTGCTGCTCCTCGGCGTGAGCGCGGCGTCGCTCTCGTGGAACGCCTACCTCGGTCGCTACGTCATGGTCGCGAGCCGCCTCGCCTCGAACGACGTCGTGGTGCGCACGGCCCCGGCGATCGAGGGACCGTGGCCCACGAGCAGCCTCGTGATCGAACCTTCCGACGGCGGCATCCTCGCGGCGGGTGAAGGCACGAACTACCTGGCCCACGAGCACGAGGGCCTCGGCAACCCCGACGGTCGCTCGATCGTGATCAGCTACGCGAGACCGCTCGGCAGCTTCCGTGGAGAGATCCGCCTGGCCCGCCTCACCTTCGAGTGATTCGAGGCGCCGCACTGGAAATCTGAGCGGCTCGCGGCGACGAAGCGCATGCGCTTCGGTTGGCGATGGGTGGGTACTGTGACGGTCGCTGCTTCTGTCGCTGGTTGCGTGAGCCCATCGGCCACCGTCAGCCCGGGGTGCCATGCCGTCGTGTTGCACGAGCGCATGGAGGGGTCGCCGCGTCTGGTCACCGTCATCGTGGCGATCGATCCGCGGTTGCGCGTGCTCGATGAGGCCCGGACCACCGAGCTGTCCGAGTTGCTGCGGGATGCGATCGAGATCGTCGCGACCAGCGACCGAGATTTCGACGGCACCGTCGACTTCACGCTCGGAGAAGGGCTGCGACTTGTGGTGATGACGACCGACGGAAGGCTCCTCCTCGATGCCGCCCCGCCGCCGCGTGAGCTTCCTCTGCGGGCGCAACCGCTCTCCGATCCGTGGGTCGAGCTCTGGCCGAACGCCGAGAACGAAGCCTGGACCGGCTGGTTCGTCGACGTGATGGGCCTTCGAGTGCGGAGCGCGCTCGTCGCGCCCGTCGTGGAGGAGGCGTCTCCGGTCGCGTCCCTCCTCGCGCTCACGAGCACCGTCCCGGAGTTGGCCGACCCCGACTGGCCAGCCCACGTGATTCTCGTCACGGCGGGCGACGACGTCATCGATGACGGGGCCGCCGCACGATGGTCCGCCGCACTCCCGGGCTCGAGCCTCGCAGTGCTCGGCGCCTTCCCGGACGAGGTGACCGAGGGTCCGCCGTTCGACCGCCTCCTCGATCCGCAGCCCTTCGACGAGCTGGCGGTCACGTGTGCGACGGGAGAAGCGATCGGTGTCTACCCCCGCAGTCTCGTGGTGCTCGCCCGCGACCTCGCGCGTGCGGGACACGAGGTCTCGGTCTCCAGCCTGTGCCGATTCAGACCCGGTGAGCTCGTGAACGGGGCCGTCGCGAGCTTCGGCACCTCATGGCCGATCTCGTGTCTTCCCCACGAGCTCGCCTTGCGCGCGGATGGAGCGGCGCCGTGCGCGATGGAGCTGACCACGGCCTCGAGTGGTCGTGGAACCTCGTGTAGCGAGCTCGGTCTGCCGCTCTTGCGTGAAGTCCTCGACGCACGTCGACACGTTCGCGAGGTCTGCTCGGTACCAGAGGTGCCGCGAGGCGAGATCGATCGCATGCCAGGCTTCTACTACGACGACTTCAGCGCTGGTCTGGTCGAACTCTGTGGGCACCGTCCCCGCCTCGCCCTCACGCCGGCGCTCGATCAACCCGGCGGTGCCAGCGTGGAGATCTGGTGCGAGGAGGGGTCGATCGCGTGCGGCTTCGACATCCCGTGGCTCGATCCGCCAGACGCTGGCGCCCGTTGAGGTCGGCTCGGATCAGAACGCGGAGTCGAGCGAGACCTCGCCCGTCACGCCGATCTGGTAGGCCGAGACGCGGCGCTCGAAGAAATTCGCGAGCTCCTGCACGTCCTGCTGCTCCATGAACGGGAACGGGTTCTTCGCGTGGTAGCGCATCGGCATGCCGAGCTGGGCGAAGCGCTGATCCGCGACGAACTCGAGGTACGTGCGCATGTCGCGCACGCTCAGGCCGGCGACGCCGCCCGAGAGCAGGTCCTCGGCGAAGAGGGTCTCGCACGCGACGGCGTCCTCGATCATCTCGCCGATGCGGCTCTGCAGATCCGCGTCGAAGAGATCGGGCTCCTCCTCGCGCGCGACCTTCACCACCTCGAGCGCGAACGCCATGTGCGCGCTCTCGTCGCGGAAGACCCAGTTCGTGCCGCCCGCGAGCCCGTGGAGCAGACCGCGCGAGCGCAGGAAGTACACGTACGCGAACGCGCCGAAGAAGAAGAGCCCCTCGATGCAGCTCGCGAAGCACACCAGGTTGAGGAGGAACTTCTTCCGATCTTCCTTGGTCTGGATCGGACCGAGGTTGCGGATCGAGTCGATCCACTTCATCGCGAACTGCGCCTTGGCGCGGATCGAGGGGATGTTGTCCACCGCCGCGAACGCGCGCGCGCGCTCGTCGGGATCGGGCACGTAGGTGTCGAGCAGCGTGAGATAGAACTGCACGTGGAGCGCCTCTTCGTAGAGCTGGCGCGACAGGTACATGCGCGCCTCGGGCGCGTTCACGTGCTCGTAGAGGTTGAGCACGAGGTTGTTGGCGACGATCGAGTCCCCGGTCGCGAAGAACGCGACGAGACGCTGGATGAGGTGCCGATCGGCGTCGCTCATCTTGTGCAAGAGGTCGCCCGTGTCGGTGGAGAAGTCCACTTCTTCCACCGTCCACGTGTTCCGGATCGCAGCCCGGTACATCTCGTAGAACTGGGGATAGCGCATCGGGCGAAGCGTCAGGTCGAGTCCGGGATCGAGCAGCATCGTCACACCTGGATGAGTTGATGGAGCGCTCGCGCCTGAGGCGCGGAGGCAGCGCGTGGTCGTTTGGGGCGCCCTGCGGCGGGGGCACGGAGTGCCCCCTAAACAGCGAGGAGGAGTCTGCGACGAGCGACGAGCGGGGGTAGTGGCAGGGGGCTCGGCCCCTTGCCCTCGCGGCCGAAGGCCGCTGCGAGCAGCCTACTGGCAGGCCTCGCAGCTCTCGGGGTTCTCGAGCGAGCACGCCACCGCGGCGACGGCCTGCGCCGTCGTGACGCGAGGATCGGTGGGCGCGCTCGGCTGCGCGTCGGGCGGGATGGAGTGGCGCTGCGCGTCGTC
>JAIBCE010000387.1 GCA_019694315.1 Sandaracinaceae bacterium | reverse complement strand
AGAAGCGCGTGAGGAGGGCGCGGGTGGGGCCCGCGGGCACGTCGGCGAGCCGTGCGCGCTCCGGCGGACACGCGAGCAGATAGGCGCGCGCCTCGGCGTCGCGTCGCGCGGTCTCGGCGATGCGCGCGCGCTCGAGGCCGGGGCCCGCGCTGTCGACGTCGAGCAGGCCGCTCAGGAGCTCGCGGAAGAACGCGTCCGAGCGCTCGGCGTCCCCCGCGAACATCGAGACCGACGTGCGCAGCGCCACGACCGTCGCCAGCAGGTTGCCGTAGACGTTGAGCAGCACCTGTCCGCTCTGATCGAGCAGGCGCTCCACCTCGAAGAGCACGCGGTGCACCGCCGTCGACGAGAGCAGGCGCAGATCGATCGCCCGGAGCCGATCGCGATCGGCCGCGAACGCGCGCTCGAAGGCCTCGACGCGCCGCGTGATCTGGAAATTCTCACGCGCGAAGCGGGCCGCGGTGAGGGGCAGTCGCGCGACGAAGCCCACGGGCGAGGGCGCGTCGGCGTCCACCTCGAACGGCTCTCCTGCGAGCTCGCCTCCGCCGCCGAGCGCGAGGATCACCCGCGGCGAGATCCCCGGGACCTGCGAGGCGATCGAGAAGAAGCCGGAGAGGTTCAGGTAGATGCGGCCGCGGAAGTTGCCCACCAGCTCTGCGTCCGGCGGCACGCGACAGCCGAGCGCGCCGAACGCGCGCCGAAAGCCGACGTCGGAGAAGCCGCTGAGGATCGACCACGTCAGCGGCGTCGCGACCCCGGGCAGCGCCTCTCCCACGTTCACGTTCGACCAGACGATGCGCGACCGATCGCGGACGTGACGTGGTCGAGGGCGTCGCGGTGCGTCCGGGAGCGCCGTCACGGGCCGCGCCTGCAAGACGAAGATCGAGCTGCCCGCGAGCGCCCACTCCACGTCGCGCGCGTCGCCGAAGGTCTGCTCGATGCGCTGCGCCTGCAGCGCGAGCTCCTGCACGCGCCCGCGGGGCAGGGCCTCCCGCGCGCGCTCCTCCGCGCTCGTCTCGGTCTCGGTGAGCGCGCCGTCGACGAGCCGCGTCGCCAGCGACTTCTCGCCGAGGATCTGATCGCGCACCCAGCCCGAGCTCTTGTCGATCCGATACGTGTCGGGCGACACGCGACCGTCGACCACGGCGCTGCCGAGGCCGTACGCGGCGTTGACCACGATCTCCTGCGTGTCGCCGGAGAGCGGGTTCACGGTGAACATCACGCCCGAGACGTCGGCGGGCACGAGCGCCTGCACCACCACGCCCACGCCGCCGCTCCGCCCGGCATGCACTCCGAGCGCGCGCAGGTACGTGATGACCCGCGGCGAGACCGCGCTCGCCCACACCGTGCGGATGGCCGCGAGCACGGCCTCCTCGTCGGTCACGCCGAGCACCGTCTCGTAGAGGCCTGCGCCCGAGCGCTGCGCGTGATCTTCGTGGAGGGCCGACGAGCGCACGGCCACCGCCGAGGCGCCGTCGCGCACGAGCGCGCGATACGCCTCGCGGATGGCGTCCTCGGCGGGCTTCGGGATCGGGAGCTGTCGCACCGCCGCGGCGATCGACTCGAGGCGCTCGGCGCCCACCTCGCGCGCCGGCGCGGTCAGCAGCGCGCCGATCAGCTCGCGCGCCGGCAGGGCGCGGGCGATGGCCTCCTCGGCGATCGAGGACGAGATCGCGAAGCCCGCCGGCACCGCGAAGCCCGCACGCACGAGCGTCGCGAGCCCGCGCGCCTTGCCCCCGAAGGCCGCGGAGCTGCGGGGCACGAGCGCGTCGATCCGGCGGACGTCGGGGTGCACGGGCAGAAGGATACTCGGCGCTCGCGGCTCCGGTGTCGCGTTCAGCGCGCGGTCGCCAGCTCGGGGAAGGTGTGCCGCAGCTCCTCGATGATCGCCTGCGCGATGAGCTCGCGCGCCTCGCCCAGGCCCATGCGCTCCACGTTGCGGCGATACACGAACACGCGGCTCGCGCGCGGCGGCTCGCCCTCGCCCGAGAGGCCGTCGAGCAAGACGGGGATGCGCGGATCCACGCCCTCCGCGACCACCTCGGCGCCGGGCACGTCACCCACGATCACGAACGCGCCGTCGATCGTCTTGGCGAGCGTCTCGGGCAGGCTCTGGATCGCGCCGCGCACGCGCTCCTCGAACTCGCTCGGCGTCATCGGCCCGAGCGGCGGGCCGCGTCGCAGCTCCGCGTCGCGCGCACGAAGGAACGCGACGGCCATGCCCGTCAGGTCCTTCCGATGCTCACGGCAGAGGCCCACGTAGTAGTGCGCGTCGGCGAGATCGGCCTCGAGCGCGAGGGCGCGATCGAGGTGCGGCTCGGCCTCGTCCACCTGCCCGAGCTCGAACCACGCGCGGCCGAGCGCGAGCTCGACCCCGGCGTTGTCGAACGGGCCCTTGGGCACGCGGCGGAGCACACGCTCGGCGTCCTCGCGCGAGCCCTTGCCGAGGTGCGCGTCGACCTGGAGGAGAAGCGCGTCGGCGAGCTCCGCGTCCTCCTCGATCCACTCGAGGGCCTGATCGACCATCGCGATCGCGCCGTCGAAGTCGCGCATCGGATAGAGCAAGACCTCGGTCGCGTTGAGCATCGCCTCGACGAAGCTCTCGTCGAGCTCGATCGCCTGTCGGTAGTGCTCGATCGCCTCTTCGGCACGGCCCTCCGCGGCGAGCACGTAGCCGAGGAGGTTCTGCACCTCGGGCGAGTCGCGATCGACCTCGGCCGCCTTCTCGGCCGAGCGGAGCGCGCCCGCGACGTCGCCCGACGCCATGCGGTCCCACGCGCGATCGATGTGCGCGCTCATCTGATCCATCGGGCTCTTGGTGCGGATGGGCATGGTGCTGGGGCCCTCGCGCGGACGGTCCGCGCAAGAGGGGGGCGGCAAAATACTCTCGAAGTCGAGGGCGGCAACCCCGCGTGTGGCGAGGCCGGCTCGGGGTACAACCCACCGATGAGCCGCGCTCGCCGATCTGTCTTCGCGCCCGGCGTCGCGGCGCTGGCGACGCTGCTGCTCGGCGGCTGTCTCGCGCTGCGGCCGGTGGCGCTCGGCGATCGATCGCTCTCGGTCGCGGGCACCTCGTCGGGGTGGCTGCACCGCGGGGCGCGCCTCGCGGACCGCGGGCCTCACTTCGAGCGCGCGCGCCCCGGCGAGCCCACGCGCGGCGGCGTGCCCGGCCTCGTCACCGCGCTCGAGCGCGCCTCGAGCGACGTGGAGCACGCATTCCCGGGCGGCATGCCGCTCCGCATCGGCGATCTCGCCTCGCCCACGGGCGGTCGTCACTCGCGTCATCGGAGCCATCGCTCGGGGCGCGACGTCGACATTCTCTACTACCTGATGAGCCCGACGGGCGTGCCAGTCGAGCCGCGCGGCCGCGTCGCGTTCTCTCGCTTCGGCGTGGCCCCCGATCCCGAGACGGGCGAGATCGTGGTCTTCGACGACGCGCGCAACTGGCAGCTCGTGCGGAGCCTCCTCACCGATCCCAGCCTCGAGGTGCAGTGGATCTTCTGTAGCCGCGGCGTGAAGTCGCGCCTCCTGCGCCACGCCCTCGCGACCGAGCCCGATCGAGCGCTCCTCGCTCGCGCCGCGTATGTGCTGGCGCAGCCCGCGAACGCCGCGCCGCACGACGACCACTTCCACGTGCGCGTGCTCTGCACACGCGAGGAGACGGCGCTCGGCTGTCGCGACGTCGCGCCCATCTGGCCGTGGCTTCGCGCCGCGCGCGATCCAGACGAGGCGGCCGATCCGTACGACGACCGGCACCTCCTCGAGCTGCTCGCCGCGCCCCCGCCGTGAGTGCGTGAGCGAGCCTACGATCCCGTCGCTCGCGCCGATCGCGCGGCCTGCGAGACCTTGCGCGCGAGATCCTCGGGGCTCGTCCGATCGAGGTAATACCAGCCGATGGTGCGATCGGGCGCGGCGCTCAGCGCCTGCATGTCGAGCTTGGCCGCGCCGAGCACCGCCACGTGCATCACGTCGGGCATGTCCGCGGCGAGCGCGAGCAGCGAGGCCACGTGCACCGGTGGCGCGCCGCAGTCGAAGATCAGCGTGGTCGCACGCTCGCGCGAGTCGTCGGACGCGTCGACCAGCTCGAAGAGGCCCCGCACGCGGCGCACCTCCACCTCGCGCAGCGACTCGAGCGCGGCGGCGAGCGCATCGTCGAGGGTCGCGAGCACGAAGACCGAGGCCGCGGGCAGATGGTCGTCCTTGGGGGTCTCCATGCGGCGGGTCGGCGCCGTGTGGCTCACGTCGCCTCCCACCGCACGCATGGGGGCTGGCGTGCGCCGCACCCCGGTCTGCTCCGGCGGGACCGACGTGGGCCGATCGTGCGCGTCCGGATCGAAGCGGCCGGGATCGGCCACGCGAAGGGTCGGGCGCGGCTCCGTCGCGGGCTCCTCGGCTCCGGGCGGCACTGTCTCGGGCACCGCGGTGGGCGGCCGCTGGGTGGCACGACCCGTGGGCGGCGCCACGCTCGATGCCCGTGCCGCCATCCGCAGCACGGGCCGCAGGTGGTCTGCGATCTCGGTCGCGGTCGAGGCGCCGAGGCGCTCGACGAGCGCATCGAGCAGCGGCCCCTCGAGGAAGCGCATGACCTCCGGCCCGCGCTCGGGGACCCGCGCGATGCCCGCGCGCCCCAGCGCACGAACGAGGATCGAGACCCGCGCCTCGGTGGACGCGACCGACTCGATCGCCTCGGTGATCGCGCGTTGGATGGGGCTCGAGCTCACGCGCTGGGGAGTTTACCCGAGCGAGTGGGGCAAAAGAACTTCCCGTCGTGGCACGTGGGATGGCCGGGGATCGCGCTCTTGCGTGGTCACGGGCAGGTGACCAGCTCCTGGAGCTCTGCGCCGCGGCCGTACGCCGTGTCGGGCATGCCCGCGTAGCCCGTCTGGAGGATGTTGTAGAGCTGCGTCCGGATGGACTCGTAGGTCTCGTCCGCGCGCGCCGTCGCGCCGGGCGTTCCGGCGACGCACAGGAACTTCGCGGTGCCGCAGGCACTGAAGTCCTCGCACATCCCGTTGACCGCGGTCGCGCTCTCGAGCGCGAGGTCGCCGTAGTACCCCGCACCATCGATCAGCACGAGACGGATGTCGGACGAGTGGCTGTCGAGCACTGCGCGATACGGGTCGCTCGAGACGCGCCCGAACACCACGAGGTCGGCGCGCTTGCCCACCTCGATGGTGCCGATGTCGGCGTCGAGATCGACCGCGCGCGCGCCATCGCGCGTGGCCATGAGCCAGAGGCGCTCGGGGGTGAGCGACGCGATGCCTTCGCCACGCCCGTACTCGTAGCCGAAGCGCATCTCGCCGAGCACGTCGTCCTCGCCCGATACCGTCCAGTCGGGGCCGATGCCCACCACCGCGCCCACGTCGATCATGTGCCCGATGTCGGTCGTCGCGCCGTAGAGGATCATGTTGCTCGACGGTGACCAGATGAAGAACGCGCCATCGGCGGCGGCCTCGTCGATCTGGGCCGCGGTGAGCGCTGTGCCGTGGATGAAGTAGGCGGTGCCGTAGGGCATGCCGGCGTCGTTCTCGAGCAGATCGATCATGTGATCGCCGCTCGTGCCGCCCGTGGCCTGACCGCGGTAGCAGTCGTACTCGCGGAGCACGTTCGTGCGCGTCGCGCCCATGCCGCGCACGCCCTCGCCCATGTGCACCGCGAGGCGCGTGACGTCGCCTGCGACCCAGTCGGCGATGCGGGCCATGCGCCACGTGTCGTTCATGGCGGTGGCCGTGGCCGAGCCCACGGTGCCCTCGCACGGGCCCGCGATGCTGGTGCCGAACGACGTGTTCGTGCGCGACGGAAGGCCGTGATAGTGGTCTGCGTTGCGCGCGAGCCGATCCACGCAGGCCTGTCGCGGCGACTGCCCCTGGATGGTCGTCGTGCCGTGCACGATGGAGCGGAGCTCGGCCCACTTCGTCGCGGGACAGACCATCTCGCCGCGCGTGCCGCCGTCGCTCTCTGGCGAGATGTGCGCGCTGTACGCCGCGTCGCCGCGCCAGTCGTAGCGACTGTCGAAGAGGCTGCCCGCGACCCACTCCGGCAAGAAGTCGTAGGTCGCGTGGTTGTGGCCGTCGATGAGGCCGGGCGAGATCGTGCTGTTCGTGTTCACGATGGTCGCGTCGGCGGCCATCGGGTGCGACGCGCAGCTCGCGGCGACGCACTGGATCGTGTTGCCCACCACGAGCACCTCGCCCGGCACGAGCGGCCCCGTCGGCGTGAGCACGGTGCCTCGCAAGAGGAGCCCGCTCGTGCCCATGCGCTCCACGGTGCTGGGCGCGGCCGGCTCGGAGCGATCCGTCGGGATCATCCCCGCATCCCCCGCGAAGTACGCATCATCCGCGCGTGCGGCATCCACGGGGACCACGTACGCGTCCGGGAAATTCGCGTCGGTGCCCTCGGGCACGAACGCATCCGGCGCCCAAGCGTCCTCGTCGCCCGGAAGGCCGTGGTCGGCCCACACCACCGAGGCATCCGGTTCCTCCATCATCGGCCCCGGGCACCCCGCCGCCGCGATCGAGAGGGACACCGCACCACACGCCCAGCGAATGCGTCGCATCGCGTGATGATACCCGTGATGCCCCCGCGCCGTGTGCCTCGCGTGCGACGGTGACGGAAAACGAAGACGCTTCAGGGCCACGACGACGGAAAACGAAAAGGCGACCGCGGCAGCGATCGCCCTTCGTCCTCGCGCGGCCGCGCTCGAAGCGAGCGGCGAGCGAGGCGAGGCCGCGCAAGCGGGGTTGGGGGCCCCGCGCGCAGCGCTCGCCGTGAGGCGAGCGGAGCGGGAGGGGGGCCCGCGCTTGCGCGGGGGAGGGGCCGCATGGCCCCTCCTGGCCAACGACGACGACGGAAAACGAAAAGGCGACCGCGGCAGCGATCGCCCTTCGTCCTCGCGCGGCCGCGCTCGAAGCGAGCGGCGAGCGAGGCGAGGCCGCGCAAGCGGGGTTGGGGCCCCGCGCGCAGCGCTCGCCGTGAGGCGAGCGGAGCGGGAGGGGGGCCCGCGCTTGCGCGGGGGAGGGGCCGCATGGCCCCTCCTGGCCAACGACGACGACGGAAAACGAAAAGGCGACCGCG
>JAIBCE010000386.1 GCA_019694315.1 Sandaracinaceae bacterium | reverse complement strand
ATCAAGCCAGGACATGGAGGTACGCGTCGCGAGGGAGGCTCGCGTGAGCCTCGGCGTCGTCGCGTCTGATCCGAATCCCTCGGATCCGCAGAGCGCGACTTTGCCGTGCCTCACGGACGCACCGTCAAAGGCGCGAGCCAGTCTGTTCTCGCTCCAATCAAGCCAGGACATGGAGGTACGCGCCGCGAGGGAGGCTCGCGTGAGCCTCGGCGTGCTCGCGTCCGTTCTGCCCCCCGATCCGCAGAGCGCGACAACCCCGAGCCTCACGGGCGAATCCTCAAAGGCGCGAGCCAGTCCGTTCTCGCTCCAATCAAGCAAGGACATGGAGGTACGCGTCGCGAGGGACTCTCGCGTGAGCCTCGGCATCGTCGCGTCTGAGGATCGGATCCTCGGATCGGCAGAGCGCGACTTTGCCGTGCCTCACGGACGCACCGTCAGAGGCGCGAGCCAGTCCGTTCTCGCTCCAATCAAGCCAGGACATGGAGGTACGCGCCGCGAGGGAGGCTCGCGTGAGCCTCGGCGTCGTCGCGTCTGAGGATCGGATCCTCGGATCCGCAGAGCGCGACTTTGCCGTGCCTCACGGACGCACCCTCGGAGGCGCGAGCCAGTCTGTCGCTGCTCCCAATCGAACAGGAACATGGAGGTACGCGCCGCAACGCTGGCTCGCGTGAGCCTCGGCGTCGTCGCGTCTGAGGGTCTGCCCCTCGGATCCGCAGAGCGCGACGTTGCCGTGCCTCACGGACGCACCGTCGGAGGCGCGAGCCAGTCCGTTTCTGCTTCTAATCGAACAAGAACATGGAGGTACGCGCCGAAATGGGGGCTCGCGTGAGCCTCTGCATCCTCGCGTCTGATCCGAGTCTCGGATCCGCAGAGCGCGACTTTGCCGTGCCTCACGGACGCACCCTCGGAGGCGCGAGCCAGTCTGTCTCTGCTCCCAATCGAACAGGAACATGGAGGTACGCGCCGCAACGCGGGCTCGCGTGAGCCTCGGCGTCGTCGCGTCTGAGGATCGGATCCTCGGATCCGCAGAGCGCGACCTCGTCGTGCCTCACGGACGCACCGTCAGAGGCGCGAGCCAGTCCGTTCTCGCTCCAATCAAGCCAGGACATGGAGGTACGCGCCGCGAGGGAGGCTCGCGTGAGCCTCGGCGTCGTCGCGTCTGAGGATCGGATCCTCGGATCCGCAGCGCGCGACCTCGCCGTGCCTCACGGACGCACCGTCGGAGGCGCGAGCCAGTCTGTTCTCGCGCGAATCAAGCAATGACATGGAGGTACGCGCCGCGAGGGACTCTCGCGTGAGCCTCGGCGTCGTCGCGTCTGATCTCGGATCGCAGCGCGCGAGCCCGTCGCCTCAGCGACACGACGTGGGGAGCACGCTCTCTCGGTACTGTCCCTCGTAGTTGCCGGGCGGGTCGTAGTTGCACACCCACACGTCGAGGCCCCCGCAGCTCGCCACGCCACAGCCGAGGTGCGCGGAGCTGGTCCACACGAGCTGCGTGAAGTGGCCCGTGTCCATCGAGAAGCCACCTGTCGCGAAGTCGTACGCCGCGCGCTCGCGGTACCACATCTCCGCCACGTCTTCGGGGGAGAGCGTCCCCGCGGTCCCGGCGGCGAGGTTCTCGCCGTAGCCATCGCCGCTGTGCTCGAGCCGGCAGCCGTTCGCAGCGAGGTGATCGGCCCAGCGCTGCGCATGCGCGGCGACCTCGTCGGACCAGGTGAGCGGTGCCGCGCAGTGCGCGCTCCGCCTCACGTTGTGCGCGTCGAGGAGCGCGGCCATGCGCGGATCCGAGGGCGCCGAGCTCGAGGCCGCGGGGCGCTCACCGCGCGTCGGCGCGGTCGTGTCCTCCGATCTCGCCGCCGCTCCACACGCGACGAGCAGCGGTGCCACGACGAACGGAGCGACCAGGAATGCAGGGGAGGAGGTGAGGACGTGACGAGCCATGTCTCATCGTACTGTCCTCGTGCGCCCATTCACCCCGCTCGCACCCAACAAGCTCAGGGACCGAGAGAACATCGAGATCGGGGACCGAGAGAACAACGAGATCTCGCCGAGCGTAGCGCGAGGCGCCAAGCGGGGCTGGGGCCCCGCGCGGAGTCACGAGCGTCAGCGAGTGGAGCGGGAGGGGGCCCCGCCTCGCGGGGGAGGGTCCGCATGGACCCTCGAGCCAACTCAGCTCTCGAGCGTGCGCACGAGCTTGCCGCGATCGAAGACCCAGAGGTGGCCGGGCTCGCCGTGGATCCACGTCTCGTTCGTGGTGAGCGGCACGGTGCTCACCACGGCCACGCGATCGCGCGTCGTCGTCACCGGGGCGAAGTCGATCGTCACGTCCTCGTCGGCCAGGCGCGCCTGCCCGAACGGGGCCTTGCGCACGAGGTGACAGAGCTTGGTCGCGCACCGCGCGTAGAGGCGCTCGCCGTCGCCGAGGAGGAAGTTGAACGTGCCCTTCTTGCCGATGCGAGCGCCGAGCTGCGCGATCGCGTCCGAGAGCGTGCGCGCGTCGGGCGCGCCCTTCGGAAAGCCCGCGCGCAGGCCCTCGAGCAGGTGGCAGAACGCGCGCTCGCTGTCGGTCGAGCCGAGCGGCGCGTAGCGGCCGAGCTTCAGCGACTCGGCCTCCTTCACCGTGCCGTTGTGCGCGAAGACCCAGTCTCGGCCCCACAGCTCGCGCGTGAACGGGTGGGTGTTCGAGAGCGAGCGCGGCCCGCGCGTCTTCTTCCGGATGTGGCCGATCGCGAGGAGCGTCTTGATCGGGTGCGCGGCCACGAACGCAGCGAGCGGGCTCTTCGCGGCGGGCTCGGGATCGAGGAACACACGCGCGCGCTTGCCCTCGTAGAGCGCGAGGCCCCAGCCGTCCTTGTGATGCGCCGTGCCCCCGCCGCGACGACGAAGGCCCGTGAACGAGAAGACGATGTCCGTCGGGACGTTGCACTCCATGCCGAGCAGCTCGCACATCGTGCGCGGATCCTACACGCCTCGCGCGCGCCTCCGCCGCATCGCCGCGAGCAGCGCCACGCGGCCCGCGAGCTCGACGGCGCCTTCGCTGCTCCGACCGCGCCGTGCGCTGCAGCCCGAGGAGATCCCGCCCGGGCCCGCGACGTCACGGCCGCCGCCCATCGTGCCCGCGTCCGGCCCGTGCGTGGGCCCCGCGTCGCGCGCAACCGAGAGCCCCGCATCCGCGGGACCGCCAGCGTCCGGCGAGCCGCCTGCGTCCGGATCGCCCGGATCCGTGGGCGTTCCGTGCGCGCGTCGATCGCTCGCGAGGCGCAGCGTCGAGTGGAAGCGCGGCGCCCACCAGCCGTGCGCGTCGCTCCACGCCGGCCCCTCGAGCGCATCGTCGAAGCCCGCGCCGCGCGAGGGCCACACGCGCACGCCCGAGGCCCCTCGCGCCACGAGATCGTCGTCGCCGTCGCCGTCCACGTCGGCGAAGCGGATCGAGCGCCAGTAGATCGCGCGCGACCAGCTCCCCTCGTCCGAGAGCGCCGGTCCGTCGATCCTCGCGCCGAAGCGATCGCCCTCGAAGGGCCAGCAGAAGACGCGCGCATCGGCGCGCGCGCACACGTCGCGGTCCCCGTCGCCGTCGAGATCGGGCATCGCGATCGTCGCGTAGTTCGAGAGATCGTCCCAGCCGCTCTCGTCCGAGAGCGCCTCGAGGGTGATGGCGGCCTCGAAGCCCGCGCCGCTCGAGCGATGGCACGACAAGCCCGTCGCGCTGCGCGCGCAGAGATCCTCGCGGCCGTCGCCGTCCACGTCCGCCATGCGGATCGTGGCGTAGTGCTGGTGTGCGCCCCAGCCGTGCGTGTCGCTCCAGGCCGGCCCCTCGATCACGTCGGGGTCGAAGCCCACACCCGTCGAGGCCCAGCAGCGCATGCCATCGCCGGTGCGCGCGCACGCGTCCGCGAGGCCATCGCCCGTCACATCGCCCATGCGGATCGTGCTCCACCGCGACGGCGCCTCGAAGCCTGCGTCGTCCGAGAGCGGCGCGAGCACGGGCCAGGCCTCGTCGAAGCCTGCGCCGTTCGACGGCCAGCAGCGAAGGCCTGCGCCCGCGCGGGCGCAGAGATCGTCGTCGCCATCGGCGTCCACGTCGGCGAGCCGGATCGTGCCGTAGTGCTCGGGCGCGCCCCAGCCGCTGTCGTCCGAGAGCGTGGGGCCCACGATCGCCGCGCCGAAGCCGGTGCCCGTCGAGGGCCAGCAGCGCATGCCCGCGTTGGCGCGCGCGCACAGGTCCGCGAGGCCATCGCCCGTCACGTCGCCCATCACGATCGTCGTGAAGTTCGTCGGGTCGCTCCAGCCACTGTCGTCGGCGAGGGCGGGCCCCTCGAGCACCTCGCCGAAGGGCGCGCCGCTCGCGAGCGCGCAGCGGATGCCTGCCCCGGCGCGCGCACAGAGATCGGCGCGTCCGTCGCCATCGAGATCGCTGCTCGTCGTGCCGAGCGCGCCCGCCGCGAGCTCGTCCTCCTCGGGCTCGTAGGGCATGCACGAGCCGGGGATCCCGCTCCCGGTGGCGTTCACGCCGAGGTGGTTCGCCACGACGCGCGGCGAGCCATCGGAGGGCACGTTGAGCACGCCATCACCGCGCACCCACATCGTGGACGAGCCGCCGCCGTCGAGGTTGATCGCGTTCCACGCGCCGAGGTCGCGGAGCATCGTGGCCTCTTCCGCGCAGGTCATGCCGATCGAGCGGCTCGAGCGACCATCGACCACGAAGAGCAAGAGCGTCTGTCGATCGCGCGAGAGCCCGAGCGCGGTGCGCGGATGACGCACGGTGCAGAGCTCGCGCGTGCCGTGATCGATCACCTCGCCGTCGCGGAGGATCAGCGGCTTTCCGCCCACCACCTCGCGCATCCAGCTCGGCAGCGGATCGATCACGTCGCCGTCGGGCGAGAGGAGCAGCCGATCGCGACCGAAGGCCACGAAGCCCTCGCCGCGCGAGTCCGCGTTGCCCCAGGCCACGCCGTTGCCCATCGCGGCGCCGCTGCCGAGGTAGGTGTCGTACGAGAAGAAGTCCGCGTTCACCGCGATCTCGACGCCGCTCCCGCCCGCCCAGGAGGGCACGGTCGCGCGGTGCTCGCTCTCGCGCGTGGCGCGGAGCGAGATGCCCGCCGCACAGAGATCGATCTCTTGCACCCACACGTCGCGCGGTCCGCTCGCGCGTCGCACGAGCTGGCGGACGCCGGGGTAGGGCGTGCTCCAGTGGTCCTGCGCACTCGCGATCGCACCCCCCGCCGCGCCCGTCCACACACTGGACGCGATCAGGATCGCGAGCAGCCACGTGCCGCGGAGTCCAGGTCGGTCCCATGCACGGATCGGCCTGTTCTGAAAGGAATTCGAGCGCTCGGGAGAGGGCGTGCAGGGCATGCCCGGACCAAGAGCAGCCGGCGTGCCGAGGTCTGGGCTCGCAGTCCCGTCCTCGTGCGCGGGGAATAGACGCGCGTTCGAGAGCCGTCTGCGCGCCATGGCGGAGCCTGGGCCGAGCTGGATGGCACGCGCGATCGCTCTGGCCGTGCTCCTCGGCGCCTGTCTCTCGAGCGCCGCCCCTGCGCACGCCCAGTGTCTCGCCGCTGCCGGCACGAGCGTGGTGTCCATCTGCCCCACGCTCGCGATCTCCCGCGACGATGGCCGGACCTTCTCGGACACGGGGATCGAGGTCCGCGCGGCGGCCGTGACCTCCGAGGGTCACGTCCTCTTCGTCGCCCAGGAGCACCCCGACGTGGTCGTCGATCTCGATGCGTCGCTGCGCACGACGATCCCCTTCGACGTCGACGCGCTCGCCGTCCTCGGTCGCACGTTCGTGGTCGTCGGCCCCGACCCGAGCTCCGACGAGATCCGCACACGTGTGCTCCTCGGTCGCCCCGGGGCTCCGCTCGAGGATCTCGGCACGCTGCCGTTCGGCGCGGGGCGCCCGCGCCTCTCGATCACGGGCACCGAGACCGCACCGCGGGTGGAGATCGTGATCGACGTGGGCATGAGCTGCGTGGGGACGGTGCGGGTCACCCGCGTCGTCATCGACGCGCGCGGCGTCCAGATCGCGAACCTCGTCGACGACGAGCTCTGCGCGAACCAGGGCCTGCGATGCTCGGGCCTCGTCGATATCCAGCCCGGTGCGCACGGCAGCGCCTACGCGATCCGGGCCCCCTTGCCGGACGGCACGATGCGCGCGGGGCCGCTCTTCTTCGTGCGCCCCGAGGCGCGTGCGACGCCCACGTCGCTCGCACTCGGTCCCGAGCCGAGCGTCACGATCGCCCACAACGGTCGCATCACCCTCGCGCTCGTCGACGGCGTGCTCCATCGCCTCGAGGGCACACGCGTGACGAGGCTCGGAGGCAGGTTGGAGAGCGGCGCGCGCCTCGTCCTCGTGGACGATCGCGGCCGGGCCTATGCCGAGCTCGGCACCTCCTTTCTCCGGTTCTCCCGGGGCGCGGGCTGGGAACGCCTCGGCCTCTGAGCGACGCGTCGAACGGCGCGTCGCCTCACGCTCGAGGCCACTCGCGGGCTGAGGGCCGCGCCTCAGGCGTCGGGGCCCTCGCCGTCGCGCGCGTCCGGCTCACCTTCGGAAGCCTCGCGCAGCGCTTCGCGCGAGGTCGTGGAGCCTTCGGTCGACGAGCGAGACGCTTCGCGCGAGGTCGTGGAGCCTTCGCGTGAGGTCGTGGAGCCTTCCGCGGGGCTCGCGGAGCCTTCGCGTGAGGTCGTGGAGCCTTCCGCGGGGCTCGCGGAGCCTTCGCCTCCCTTGGGCCGAGGTCCGTCGCGGAGCACCTCGAGGAACGAGCGCGCCTTGGGCGGGTCGGGGAGATCCTTCGCCGCCATCTCGGTGAGCAGCGTGGGCGAGGCACCGTCGCCCGCGCCCACCACGAGCACACGCTCGCCGATCTGCACGAGATAGACCCAGCGACGCGCATCGAGCGGCACGCGCTCGATCACCTTCACGCGCTGGCCCTGCCCGAGCCCGAGGCCACGCTGCGCGCTCCAGCGCAGGACCACCCACGCGAGGATGCACACGGCCCCGAGCGCGAGCAGCGACTGGAGCAGCGACGTGCCGTAGCCGCCGGGGAGATCACGCGCGGCGCTCGCATGCGAGGCGC